>JAZORX010000362.1:0-7195 GCA_045656845.1 Acutalibacteraceae bacterium
ATCGTTAACAAATACGACGTATATTGAACAACTTGTATAAATATGCACAACAAAAAGTGAGGTTTTACGACCTCGTTTTTTTGATATTTGGAATAATAATGTTGAAATAAACGGCCAAAAACGGAGGCTTAAACGGGACAAAATCAGCGCGTTTTCAGGCTGATAACAGGGGAGTAAAAGCAGCTTTTTTTCACCTTTGTTTTTGTCTAAAAACGAATTAAAAATGAGATAAAGAACGGGCTTGGCGAGGGTGTATCTAAAGCTTATTCCGTGCAGAAAAAGCTGTCGGAATGCGTAAAACCGACGAGTTCAGAGCGATAATTCACAGTTTATTCTTGTTTATTTCAAAATTTGTCTATATGCAATTTAAACAAAATTAACAAGCTGTATTTGTGCACATACGATACGAGATAGAAAATTCAACTGCAAATTTATATATTATTATATAAAAAGAATTCGCGTATTTCGTTGACACGGGTGGGGCACAGTGATATAATAACACTGTGTAATAGTGACCATCTATTTCATGTTCAAAATTCTAATTTGGAGGGATTATTTTTGAGCAAAGCAAAGAAGATCATTAGCATGCTTCTGGCTGTTGTGTTGGTTTTAACCGCAGCTCCCGTTTCGCAGTTTGCTTCGGCGGACGATGTTTTCACGCCCGGCGAAATAAGCTTCAGCAAACCTGAGTTCACGGTCAGCACAGAAGGCACCACAGAAGTACTCCGTGTTGCAGCGGGTTCAAACTCGTTTGCACTCGGTACCGCTGTCGTTCCGGCTACGGATTCCGGTATCCCGCAGGCTGACTCGGGCTACTATATCGACATAGCCTATGACGATGAGCCCATCATAAATCCGAAGGTTGTTTTTAACATCAACGGTGTGAAACCCACGGAAGTTAAAATCGGCGTAGCGCCTTCGTCGATTAAAGTTTCCTCAACAGGCGAGCCTAGTTCAAGCAACGGAACATATACCTACACATGGACGGTTAACACAGGTGAGGATGCTTCCACTGCTACCGCAGGCCAAGATGTTATTTACACGATCGAATATGTAGTTAACGACGTTACCTACACTGCATATGCGTTCAGCCATGTTGAAAACATCCTTGTTCAGACGGGTTATGTTGTTTATAAGCGTGATATTTGGCAGTCTGTATTTTTGGGTATGGGCGGTAACCCTTCGAACAGTGACCAGTATTTTGCTGCTGTCGTTCAGATTGCTTCGAAGAATATGTATTCCGGAATGGCAACGAACACACCGATCAATACAAGAGGTTATATCAACTACGCTGCACAAGGTGTTTCTACCGGCAGTAACCCATACCTCACAGAAACGGGTGAAGCACAAAACGCGGCTTATCATACGCTTTCCGGTACGGGTCTTTATGACAACTTCGGCGATAACGATTATGCATATGCCAAGGCAGCAAACGCAGCGAAAGGCGAAGTCGGCGTGTTAATCAAAGGACACAGTGCTTTGAAAGGTGAAGACGCAAGAAAAGACCGATATAACTTCTGTATTGAAAATGACGGTAACAGAGGTCAGGCTACAGTTTATATCGATAAGCGTAATGAAATTTTCGGTCAGGACGCCAACGGAAAAGACGGTCTTAACATGAGAATTTCGATGCAGGTTGCAGAAGCCTGGCGTTTCTCCTACGCTTACGTTGCCTCAATCAATCTTTATAACGGTTACAAAACTCTCGGAACGGAAGAAGCCCCGACTGCGGGTGATATAAACATTCCTTTATCAGTATCGGCTAACCAAACACATATATCAGTCGGTTCAAATAATGGTACATACTGGTACAATTGGTCATATTCGCGTTTCAGCGGCGATCCGATGAAAATGGCAACAAACGGTACTAACGCACAGCCCTGGAAGCCGTACTCCTTGTTTGTTGATATTCACGCCAGAAGAAATGAAGCACAAATGGATAACGAATCAGTTTCAGCCGGCGGTATTAACCTTAACATCGGTATTTATGATACCAGAGACCTCTACAACCTCTATAACGGTATTCTGACCGGTCAGTCGATGACCTGCGTAACAGATGCATATGCAAGTGTTGGTCAAATCAACTTCACAAACGGTGTTAATCCTCAGTCGTTTATGTATTCCGGTGGTTGGGCAGAGTTTGAGAATGCCTTCAAAAAGGCAGGTAGCGTTCTTGCCAAGCCTGATACTAACCAGGAAGAGGTTGATGCGGTAACCGCAGACCTTTACACAGCTTATTTCTATAACGCAGAAACAGGTACAGGACTTAGGGGCTACAACCCCAACGTTAACTACCAGATTAAATATAATCTTGCCAATGCAGACGGAACAGACTCAGGCGTTGCAGTTCCCGGTTCGGTTATTCAGACCGGCATCAAGGCTGCGGGCACAACCGTTTCCGTAGCTCCTGCAACAATCCTCGGTTATGCTCCGACTAACACATCGGTTAAGAAAAAATTCCTTGCCGGTGCAAACGCAACAGAAACTGTTACATTCCTCTACAACCCCGGCAAATACCAGCTTATCACATATTCAAACGGTTCGGCGGGTGTAGGATTCCATGAAAAATCATACACCGAAACCATTGATGTCAGCACACTTGATTACGGCACAAAAGAATTCTTCAAGTTCGACGGCTGGTATGACAAAGACGGCAGCGTGACAGGCGATTGGGGCACCCAGCTCACAACCTTCACAATGCCGATGGCAAACAAATACATTTACGGTAAATGGTCACCTGCTCCCCTTACGGTCAGCGCAATTCCCGTTGTAGATGGTCAGGAACTTAAAGGAAGCGATGGCAACGTTATCGTAAGAAATCTCGGCACGGTTACTCCCGATGCAGACACAACCAAAACGGTTCAGTTTGCAAGACCCGCAGATTTGAATATTTCAGGATATCTCTTCGTTGAATATTACGAAACTTTTGAAAACGGAACCCTCTCAAACCCCGTTTCATGGCCTCTCGATTTCAAACTCGGCGATTCAAATAAAACAATCTACGCCAGAATGGTTGATGTTTCAGGCAAGATTATTTACGAATCAAACGGTGGTACAGATGTTCCCGATTCAACCTTCACACCTACAGCAACTATAAATGCTCCCTCAGCTCCCACTAAAGAAGGTTACACATTCGACAAGTGGTATTATGACAGAGATCTTAACAATCCCATTTCATGGCCTGTTACCATGACAACAGAGACCGGTTTCATTGCATACGCAGGTTGGGTTGCAAACGATGTTGAAATCACTTTCAGCCTCGGAACAACCTCCACCAAGTATGATACGGTTTCTCTTGATCCCATTTACGGTAAGGCAGATCAGAAGATTAATGAATACGATTATCCCGTAGCTCCTCTCAAGTTTGGTTACGTGTTCGACGGCTGGGAGCTTGACGGCGAAAGATATTATTTCGACGGCACTAACGTAATGCCTAAAACAAGCATTCAGCTTAAAGCAATCTGGAGAGATACCAGCTACTCAGCATTCATTGAAGTTAATTCATACGAAAAGCTTTCGGGCAACGTTATTGAAACTTCAAAGGCGTCTGTCGGCGACGTAGTAACCTTCAGAATGTCATCTCTCACCAACTTCTACACAGGCTCATCCGTATTTGTTTTCATGTATGATCAAAACTTCTTTGAGCTTGTAGATACCGGTTCAAACGCATTTGCACTTAATCCTGACAGTGAATACATCAGCGGCATTAATGCGAAGAAGCAGGGTGTTACAAACAGCTCCGCTCTTCCCTGGCCCGAAGGCCTTGACAGCACAAATTATGCTGCAATGATGGTTGCAATCGACCCGAAGGTATCGAAAGATAACTATAACTGCGAACCGATGTCAGACGGTGAATGGATTGTTGAATTCCAGCTTCGTGTTAAAGAAGGCGCAACAGGCGAAGGCAAGGTTTACATGGACAATGCTTGGACAAGAAGCACTGAAAACATCATGGGTACCATGTTCTATGGCTGGGGCGAAAAGAAATCAACATCTGTTGCGGATACATCTAACAACGTTGTTGTTCCCAACCTCAGTGAGGCCTATGCAATCATCACCATTGATGAAGTAACGCCTCCCAACACAACCCTTACTCTTAAAGCTAACGGTGGCGCATGGGCTGACGGCTCTGTTCAGAAGTCATACACAGGCAGAACAGAAACCGAAATCATTGATTACGTTGCTCCCGTTCGTGAGGGTTACAATCTTACAAGCTGGGTTAAAGAAAGTGATGCAAACGTAACATGGGCTGAAGGCTACTATGCAAAAGAAGCTGATAATGGCATCGTTTATGTTGCACAGTGGACTCCCGTTGAATACGACATCAACTTCTATACAGAGCAGGTTGACGGAGAGCTTTATAACACCGTAAAGGTTGGCTATGAACTTCCTATTACTCCTCCTACAGCCCCCACGAAGGTCGGTTATGACTTTGCGGGTTGGGTTGACGAAGACGGTAACGCAGCAGATTTTGCAGCAGGCATTAACTGCCCGCTCGAAGGTGCTGATTACTTTGCAACATGGACTCCCTCAACCAATACAGAATATAAGATTGCGGTCAGATATTTCAACCCGACTTCCGGCGAAAATGGCGAATATAGAGTTACTCAAGTAAAAATGACCGGCACAACCGGTTACACTGTTCAGATTGTAGAATCGATTCCCGCAGCACCGGAAGCCCATACTATTTATATTACTAAAGAAGAGCTTCCCAAGGTTCAGAATGGCAACTACATTTATGATGAAGCCAACAACACTTTGCCCAAAACTGCAGTAATCGCCCCCGACGGTTCAACGGTTATTGAAGTTAACTATGTCGGTAAGCAGGTAACATTTACATATGATGCTAACGGCGGTACATGGGAAGACGGCACAACAGCTAACAAGACCGAAACAAACACATTCCAGTTCTTGGCAGCAGGTCCCGGCGCTAATCCCACAAAGGAAGGTTATACATTCGATACTTGGAGTCCGGTTTTCACTCTCGGTACAACCAGACTTAACCAGAACAGAACATACACTGCAAAGTGGGTAGCGAACGAATACGAAGCAAAATTTGTAGCTGTTAACGGCGCTCTTACCGGTGCGTTTGCAGACGGTGCTACTGAGAAGACTGTACTTGTTCCTTACGATTCAGCAATCACAGCTCCCGAAACTCCCATACTTGACGGATACACCTTCAAGGGTTGGGCAACCACTGAGGGCGGAGCGGTTACAGAGCTCGGAACAATGGACAGCACAAGCGGAAAGACTTTCTATGCTGTTTATGAACCCACTGTATATAATATTGATTACTATATTGACGGCGCATATCAGTATTCCGACACAGCAATCAAGGGCCAGGTAGTTACTCTTCGCGAAGTTTCCGAGAAGACAGGCTACAGCTTCAGCGGTTGGAAGATTGACGGCGCAGGCGATGCAGTAACTCAGGTTACAATGGGCACAGCTCCTATCACTCTTAGAGGTACATACACCGCAAATAAATATGATGTTATCTTCGATGCAACCGGCGGTTACTTCGGCGGTGACACATCAGCAACAACAATGGCTGTTTCTACAGCATTTGACGGTAACATTAAGAAGCCTGAAACTGACCCCGTCAGAACAGGTTATGAGTTCCAGGGCTGGACAGATACAGAGGGTTCATCCTCTCTCATCACCAACTTCGGTACTCTCACAACAACTGAAACCGTAACATACTACGCAGTATGGAAGGCAACATATGCTAACTATACTATTAAAGTATATTTGCAGGATCTTAACGGCGGTTATTCAACAGCCCCCGAAACTACAGTATTAAGGGAGCTTGTTGAAAAAGAAGTAAGTGTTACTCCTGAAGAAAAGACAGGTTTCACATTTAATGCAGCCGACAGTACAACAAGCGGTACGGTTCTTGCAGACGGTTCTCTTGAACTTATTGTCAAGTACACCCGTAACAAGTACAAATTGTCGACAAATGTTGACGGCAAGATCACAGAAGTGGGCGAATACTACTATCAGGCAACTATCACAGAGCCTCAAAAGCCCACAAAGACAGGTTACACCTGCACAGGTTGGTCTAATCTTCCTGCAGATATGAAGATTATTGCTGACACAGAACTTGTAGCTCAGTGGCAAGCAAATCCCTACACAGTTACATTCTATCTTGACAGCACAATGCAAGGCACACCCCTTTACACCGCAACCTTGCCTTATCAGACGGAATATCCCGTTCCCACAGCAACAAAAGAAGGTCATACCTTCAAGGCTTGGGTTGACAGTGCTACAGGAAATGAAGTAGAACTTGCATCCAAAGAAACCATACCCGCAGCAAATACTACCTACTATGCAACATGGAATGTAAATGAATACACCCTTATATACAGAGGATATGGTGTTGTTCACAAGCAGTTCCAGGTTCCCTTCGGAACAACAGCAGCCAACATGCCTGTTCCCGATACTGACCCCACCAGAGAGGGTTACAGATTCACAGGTTGGGCGGCTCGTCCCGCAACAATGCCTGCTGAAGAAACCGTTATAACATCAGGTTGGGCAATAGAGAAATATATTCTTTCATTCAACACAGACGGCGGCAACACAATCGAAGATATGGAAGTAACATTCGGTGAATATATTGATGTTCCCGCAAATCCCACCAAGACAGGTTACACCTTCGCAGGTTGGGATAATGAAATTCCCGAAACAATTCCCGATCTTGGTAATAACGGCGATGTTATCACTTACACCGCTTCGTGGACAATCAACAAGTACAACATCACATGGGTAATCGACGGTGAAACCTACGATGTCTATGAAAATGTTGAATTCGGTACTGTAATCGAAGCACCCAAGCCCGAGAAACAGGGTTATGTATTCTCCGATTGGACCGGATACACAGAAGGCATGACAATGCCTGACAATGCTGTAACCTTTACAGGTTCATGGAGCGCAGCAACAGATACAAAGTACGTTGTAAACATTCACACAATGAATCTGAACGGCGAATACGAAACAGTAACAGAAGAGCTTGAAGGCACAACAGGCGCAACAGCAACAGCTGAATACACCATTGCAAAGGGCTTCGAACTCAGCAAGGTTAAGGAAAGCACCGAAAGCGGCGAAATCAAGCCTGACGGTTCACTTGTTCTTGATGTTTACCTCGACAGAAAGATGGTAACCATCACATTCGATTCCAACGGCGGTTCCGCAGTTGCAC
>JAZORX010000363.1:0-3968 GCA_045656845.1 Acutalibacteraceae bacterium
GAGAATTGTAATTTACTATCGCTTTGTAGGGTATATTGAATTGCCTGACAAAATTCCAATCGTAAACGATACCCGACAAGGAGTAGCAGTGAATTATATCTCAGGTGCTTTACCTGAAACGGCATAAAAGAAAAAAAGCCGCAGATAATCTGCGACAAACAACAAAAATATAACAATCTGTTTTTAAACAAAAAAGGATGCGTGTTCAAATCCCTTATGAACACGCATCATGGTATGAATGATTATAACGGATTACCTAAAACATATTTTTCACGGCACCATCATACACATTCTTTTCATACCAAAAGCACCTCTTCATAGTATAAATGAGGAGATGAAATAATGTCAACATTTATTGAAGACTTTTATTACGGTAACATAGAGCCGCAAGAGGTTACTTCCGAATTAACACCTAAGCTTAAGAAAAAACTCAGCCACCTAGCTGAAAAGGAAGAACAGCTTACGGCAAGGCTGAACGGAGAAGAAAAGGAGCTGTTTCTCAGCTATGTAAGGGATTATATTGAATTTTCAACAACAAGTAATGCTGACAGCTTTATATCAGGCTTCAGACTTGGAGCAAGATTTACATATGAAACTTTTGTGGAAAAATAGCGTTAATTTCGGTAGCCGCTACCGAAATTAACTCCGTACATTCGACTAACCTCTTGTTATAAGGTAAAATGAATTTACCAAATAACAGGAGGTTTTTGTTATGAACAGAAAGACAAAAATTAAATTCACAGATTTCGAGTGTAATTTGCTTATCAACGGTATGAATGAGTTTCGTAATATGCTTTTGGCTGAAGATTTACCCACCGAGGATATTGACGAGCTGTTGCTGAAAATCATTGATAAGAGCGAAAAATAAGGAGGCTGCTATTATGTCAAATAAAGATTCAATCAGTTATCGCAGAGTTGGAGATTATAATATTCCTAATCTCACACTCCCACCTGAAGAAGCAAATATCAGGCTTGGTAAATGGGGCATGTTGCACAAGGATTATCTTGAAAAACATAACCGTGCAGTTTTTAACATATTGCTTATCCAAGGTAAGCTTTATCAACATTGTGCAGATGTTGATAATCAGGCAAGAGCAATGTTTGATATGCTTGTTGAACAGATGAAAGTGGCTGAAGGTATAACCGAGCAACTGAAAGAGGAAAATCAGGTGGAGTGGGTTCAGAGAATAAGCAACATTCAGCAACGGGTAAGAGAGATTGTGTATAGTGAATTAATATATGTATAGTATTAGTGGCAGGGAGAATAAATCTCTCTGTCGCTCTTATATTTTGTTAAAATTTTTTAGTCTACAAATAAGCTTATTTTTATGCACTCATAGAAATCAACGAAAGAATATGCTACAATGATAATGAATTTTGATATTTGTTACTATTTACTATTTCTTTACTTAAAAAGATGTATAATGGTAATATCTGATAAAGGAAGGTGTCAAAGTGAAAATATTTTCAAAATACATAAAAGATAGTTTAATAACTATTATAGCTTTAGTGTGTGCATTTTCTCTTAGCTTGCTTTTTCAGTATATTTTTGATGTGCAAGAACACATTACTACCGTTTTCGTTTTTGCAGTATTTTTGATTTCTCTTTTTACTGAAGGATATTTGTACGGTGTAATCGGAGCTTTTGCTGCTACGATAGCTGTTAACTACGCCTTTACATTTCCGTATTTTGCACTTAATTTTACAATTCCGATTAATCTGATTTCCAGTATTGTTATGATTGCTATTTCTGTATTTACAAGTGCGCTGACTACAAAGTTAAAGCATCACGAAGCATTGAAGCGTGAAAGTGAAAAAGAACGAATGCGAGCGAACTTATTGAGAGCTGTTTCCCATGACCTTCGCACGCCATTGACTACAATCTATGGTTCAAGCACAACGCTTCTTGAAAACAGCGACATAATGACGCAGGAACAAAAAAACAAAATTATAACAGGAATAAAAGAAGATTCCGAATGGCTTATCCGTATGGTTGAAAATCTGTTATCTATAACCCGTATTGACAGCGGTCAGGTTAAAATTTCCAAAACTCCTACGGTACTTGAAGAACTTATAGATTCTGTTGTACTTAAATTCAAAAAAAGATATCCTGAACAAAAGGTTGATATTGAAATTCCCGATGATGTAGTTATCATACCCATGGATGCAATATTGATTGAACAGGTTATTGTTAATATTCTTGAAAATGCTGTTCAGCATGCCAAAGGTATGACGCATCTTACATTGCGTGTGTTTACACTTGGTGATAGTGCAATTTTTGAGATTAAAGATGACGGTTGCGGAATAAATTCAAAATGGATTGATTCTATTTTTACAGGATATTATTCTTCCAATGATAATATTGCTGACAGCAAAAAGAAAAATGCAGGCATAGGATTGTCTGTATGTTCCACAATTATCAAAGCTCACGGCGGAAGCATTAAAGCCGAAAATGTTAAAACAGGAGGTGCAATATTCCGTTTCACTCTTGATACGGAAGAATAACTGATGATACAGAACAAATATAAAATTCTTCTTATTGAAGATGAATCTAATATCCGTAATCTTGTTGCAACAATGTTAGAAACATCAGGATATCAGATGATTCTTGCTGATTCTTGTACAGTAGCTAAGACATTGTTTTCTTCATATTTACCTGACCTTGTAATTTTGGACCTCGGACTACCTGATGCTGATGGTATGACATTTCTTAAGTTTGTCAGAAAAGATTATTTCACACCAATCATTATTTTATCTGCCCGAACAAATGAGATCGACAAGATAGCCGCACTTGATGCAGGCGCAAATGATTATATTACCAAACCTTTTGGCTCAGGTGAGTTGCTTGCAAGAGTAAGAGCTGCACTGAGAAATAATCGTTTCAGCGCTGATGAAGGACGACTTCCGGGCGGTAAATTTATTCTGAAGGATTTAGTAATCGATTATGATGCTCGACAGGTATTTATAAAAGGCGAAGAGATAAGTCTTACACAAACAGAGTATAACATAGTAACTTTACTTTCTGAAAATTCAGGCAAAATGATGACTTATGCAGCCATTATAAAAGCTATATGGGGTGGATATGCTCAAGAAGGCAGTGTTAAAAAATTGCAAGTAAACATGGCAAACATCCGGAAGAAATTCGGAGACAAACCCGGAGAACAGAATTATATTGCAAATGAATTAGGGGTCGGTTATCGACTTAACGGATAAGCAGCATTGAATTTCAATGCTGCTTTAATATTTACCGTTTCTTTGCTATGAAAATGTTATTATAAAAATAATGTCATTTTCTTTATTCTTTATCACAAAATCGAGAGGAGTGTAAATGTGTTATCAACTGAACAAATATTACAGCTTATTCAAAGTTTAATATGGCTGCTTGCAGGTGTCGGTGTTTTTATTGTCGGTATGAACTTCATGGGCGACGCTTTGGAAAAAAGTGCCGGTAATGGAATGAAACGACTTCTTGAACGAATCAGTAATAACCGTTTTTCAGGTGTAGGAATCGGAGCAGGTGTCACAGCTATTATTCAAAGCTCGTCAGCAACATCGGTTATGGTTATAGGTCTCGTTAATGCAGGAGTTATGACCTTGATGCAAGCAACTCCCATTATTATGGGTGCCAATATCGGCACAACAGTTACGGGCATTTTGGTTGCTCTCAAAAACGATTATTTTAATATGGCAATGTACCTTCTTGCCTTTGCAGGTGTTATGATGAGCTTCTTCAAGAAGGAAAAGATCAAGATTGCCGGTAGTCTTTGCTGCGGTTTAGGTTTGATTTTCGTTGGACTTGAAGTTATGAGTAGCGAACAGGCTTTTGGAAATCCTCTTGTTGAGAATTTGTTTACGGAAATTTTCAAGAAGATTGATTTCCCGCTGTTGCTCATTTTAGTTGGTATTATTTTTACAGGTCTTATTCAGAGCTCTTCTGCAGCAACGGGTGTTGTTATTACAATGGTTGG
>JAZORX010000364.1:0-2489 GCA_045656845.1 Acutalibacteraceae bacterium
TGTAGACGGGTTAGCAACACATTCGTCAAAAGCCATTGCTATGGTCGAGCCGAGGTTGGACTGAATACGCATACTCTCTTCGGGGCCCATAAAAATTCTTTTACCGTCGATGTGAGAAGCAAAGGTTACGCCCTCTTCCTGAATCTGACGGAGCTTTGCAAGAGAAAAGACCTGAAATCCGCCACTGTCAGTGAGGATCGGACCGTCCCATCCCGTAAACTTATGCAGACCCCCAAGCTCTCTGACAAGCTCATCGCCCGGTCTTACATGAAGATGATAGGTATTACAAAGCTGAACCTGTGCGCCTACATCCTTAAGATCATAGGCATCAAGAGCACCTTTGATCGCACCACAGGTTGCAACATTCTGAAATGCAGGAGTTTTAACAACACCGTGAACAGTTTCAAACTCTCCCAGACGGGCCTTACCCTGCTGTTTTAATATTTTAAACGAAGCCATATTATTCTCCTATAAACATCGCATCACCGAAGCTGAAGAAGCGATATTTCTCTTCTACTGCCGTTTTATAGGCATTCATTGTTTTTTCATAACCACAAAAAGCACTGACAAGCATTATAAGCGTACTTTCCGGAAGGTGGAAATTAGTAAGAAGTGCATCAATACATTTGAATTCATATCCAGGATAGATAAATATACTCGTCCAATCGTCGTATTCGCAGACCTCACCCTTTGCCTGACAGACAGATTCAAGCGTTCTGCAGCAGGTCGTACCTACAGCAATAACACGACCACCGTTTTTCTTTGTACGGTTGATTAAATCTGCCGTTTCGGCAGGGATCGAATAATGCTCGGAGTGCATCTGATGCTCTTCGATATTTTCAGTCTTGACGGGACGGAATGTACCTATTCCGACATGAAGGGTAACAAAGCCGACTTCAATTCCCTTCGCCCTGATTTTTTCAAGTATTTCAGGAGTGAAATGAAGACCTGCCGTCGGCGCTGCCGCCGAGCCGAGCTCTTTTGAATAAACTGTCTGGTATCTTTCACTGTCTTCCAGGCGTTCCTTTATATAATGAGGAAGCGGCATTTCACCGATTTCATCAAGCACTGCATAAAAATTGCCTTCATAGTCAAACCTTACAACACGGTTACCGTTTTCCATAACAGAAAGGACAGTCGCTTTCATAAGGCCTTCGCCAAAGATGAACTCAGCACCTTCTCTGGCTTTTTTACCCGGACCTGCAAGAACCTCCCACTCGTGCGCATCGTGCTGATTTAGAAGAAGGAACTCAACAACAGCTCCGGTGCCGACCTTCACACCATAAATACGCGCAGGAAGAACTCTTGTATTATTGAGGATAAGGCAATCCCCTTCACTGAGATAATCAAGAATGTCGTAAAAATGCTTATGCTCAATATCGCCCGTTTTTTTATTAAGAACCAGCAGACGGGACGCATCTCTCGGCTCAATCGGGTGCTGAGCTATCAGCTCTTCCGGCAAATCGTAAAAAAAATCGCTTTTTTTCATCATAAAACCTCAAATTTTTTAATGTTTGCTGAACATTGGTATTGACTTTAAATATTTATAATGGTATCATATTCACCAAATATTCGTGTTCATATTTGTATTATATTACAGAAAACTTGAATACGCAATACATTTTTAATTTTTATTTGCGGGTGATTTAATATGAAAACTTACAAAGTTGGTATTATCGGCGCTACGGGTATGGTTGGCCAGAGATTCGCATCTCTTCTTGAAAACCATCCGTGGTTTGAAGTAGTGCTTGTTGCTGCAAGCCCTCGTTCTGCAGGCAAAACATATAAGGAAGCTGTCGGCAGCCGTTGGTGTATGGATACTCCGATGCCTGAGAGCATGGCAGACCTTATTGTTTACGATGCAACTGCAGATGTTGAAAAAATCGCAAAGCTTGTTGACTTCGTATTCTGCGCAGTTGACATGAAGAAAGACGAGATCAAGGCTCTCGAGGAAAGATATGCTAAGGCTGAATGCCCCGTTGTTTCAAACAACAGCGCACACAGAGGTACAGCTGACGTTCCGATGGTAGTGCCTGAGCTCAACGCTGACCACATCGAGGTTATCGCTTCTCAGAAAAAGCGTCTCGGCACACAGCGTGGTTTCATCGCTGTTAAGTCAAACTGCTCACTTCAGAGCTATGTTCCTGCTGTTTATCCTCTTGATAAGGCAGGCTACAAGGTTGACGATGTTCTCGTTTGCACATATCAGGCAATTTCAGGCGCAGGCAAAACATTTGAAACATGGCCCGAAATGGTTGACAACGTTATCCCCTTCATCGGCGGTGAAGAAGAAAAGAGCGAGCAGGAGCCCCTTAAAATCTGGGGTGAGGTTGCTGACGGCGTAATCAAAAACGCTGCTGAGCCTAACTTCACAGCTCAGTGCATCCGTGTTCCCGTTTCAAACGGTCATATGGGCGCTGTATTTGTAAAATTTGCAGACAAAGTTCCTTCAAAAGAGGAAATGCTCAAAATCTGGGCAGATTTCAAGG
>JAZORX010000365.1:0-5561 GCA_045656845.1 Acutalibacteraceae bacterium
TACTTCTCAAGCTCATTTGCAGTTTCAACACGCTTTTTCACAAGCGGATTTCCTATCGCCAATGCTTTTACTTCTGCATAGTTAAGCACTGTATCCTCAACATCCGATCCGCTTCTGCTGTTCATTGAGCCTGAAAGCAAAGCAGAAATAAATCGTTGCTTTGTTTCAAGAAGCTGCCAGGAATAAGCATCAAAGCTACCCTGAGTAATATATCGGTAAATCTCTACCCGGGCGTTTTCGTTGCCCTGACGCAGGATTCGTCCCTCACGCTGAGTCATATCTGCAGGGCGCCACGGTACATCCAGATGGTGCAGAGCAATAAGCTTATCCTGAACATTGACACCCATTCCGAGCTTGAAGGTTGAGCCTATCAGAACCCTTATATCACCTGCTCTGAAATCAGCAAAAAGCTTCTTTCGTTGCTTTTCTGTTTCAGCATCGTGGATAAAAGCTATCTCTTCACCGGGGACACCCATCCCTGTCAGCAGGCGCTTCATCTCACTGTAAATATTAAACCCTGCTTTAGGGGTGGAAATGTCGCAGAAAATCAGCTGTGTGCTTCTGTTCAGCTGAGTTTTCCTGTATATCTCAAAAACATTCTCTGCACAATGCGCAACCTTTGATGTGTATGTGAAAGAGGCTTTCAGCTCAACAAGACGCAGGTCAAGCGCCGCCTTTCTGCCGTCGGTTGTAATCTTGAGCATATTGTCCTCATTTCGCCTGACAAGTCCGCTGCGGACATCATCTGCACGGTAGGAAATCTCCCTCAGATAGTCCGAAAACTCTTCCGTTTTTGGCACTAAAACATCGCTGTATCCCGTAAAATCAGGTATTTCTGAAAGCTTGTCAACCTTATGGAAATCGGCAACGGACGACAACAGCGATGTTAACTCGGGCAGATTATGAAACCTCGCAAATCTTGTTGCCATACGGTAGCTGTCCGTATCGACATCAATTTCAAACTCCGTCACTCGCTCGGCAAACATACCGACCCAGCTGTCAAAGCTCTGCAGGTCAAGCATCGCAAGCTCGCCGCCCTGAAGGTATTTCTGAACGACAAACACATCCGTCACTGAATTGGTTATAGGGGTACCCGTCGCCATAACCACACCGCTTCCGTTATTCTGATTCTGAACGATATGCACCTTATCGAGCATCTCCCGGCATTTTTTTGAGCCCGAACTTCTGATGCCGAGCACCCTGTCAATTTTCGTTTCTATCGGAATGTTTTTATAGTTATGCGCCTCATCAACGAAAAGCCTTGTAACACCTAATTCGTCAAAGAAAACGGTGTTGTGCGGGTCACCTATCGTCTTTTTAAGCTCAATCAGAGTTTTATGTATACGCACATTCTTTGATAATGCTCTTGAAGTTGATTTCTGCGGATTTTTTGCAATTTCATCAAGCTTTCGTTCGGTTTCACGCAGCTCATTCATATAAAACTTTGCAGAAATCGGAATCATATCAAAGCAGCTGTACGCCATAATAATTCCGTCAAAATCTTCATCCCTGATTTTTTCCAGAACCTTCCTGCGTTTATCCGGCGTAAAGCTTTTCGGCTCAACGCAAAGCAGATTTGCATCGGGGTACAGCGACTTGAATATCCCCTGCCACTGACCGATGAGATTATTAGGCACAACATAGAGATTTTTTGAAGAAAGTCCTGTTCTTTTAAGCTCCATTCCTGCTGCGATCATAACGTATGTTTTGCCGGAGCCTACCTCGTGCGCAAGCAATGTATTCGGGCTGAACAGTATTCTCGCAACGGCATCCTTCTGATACGGATAAAGCTGAGCCTGTGGAGACATCGTAGGGAAACGCAGGAAACTGCCGTCAAAATTTCTTTTTCGTATGCTGCCGAAATTCTCTTCAAAGATACTTTCCAGTCTTTTTTTACGGACTGAATCCTTCCAGACCCATTTCTGAAATTCCTGAACAAGCTTGTTCTGTTTTTCAAGAGCAAGGATCGTCTCCGATCTGTTGACAACCTTTTTACCCGTTTTTTTCAGATAGCTGTGAAAGGTATCAATAACGGCGATATTTTTCATATTCAGCGTTTTTTCAAGAATATACAGTGCTCCCATTCTGGATGTTCCGTAGGTATGCGACGAGGCGACATAATATTTAAGCGAGTACGAGCCTTTGTGCGGTATTTCCCATGTGCCTGTTATTTCGTCGTGCTTTGTACCTGAAAAGCGTTGACCTTTTATACCCATAATATGCGTTACGAAATCGTCAATTATATCAACGGGGACCCACGGAGAGCCTAGTGTAATATAAATTTCGCTTGACGAAACCGTATCGGGCAGCAGCTTTTCGAGCGCGTGGATATTGTCGTCAAAGTAGCCGTTGTATTCGCTGCTTGCTTTGCGTGCAGCCTGAAGCTTTTTTATAATATTACCCGAAAGATATTCGTCTGCACTTTCCCAGCCTTTATAGAAGCATTCATCCCATGTGTCGGGATTCTGGTATATCGAGCCTTTCAGCTCGCCTATTACCGTTTTGTAGTCTTTGTCCGTAACGGATGCGATATATTCAATATCGACCCTTGCAAGCTCGGAGAGGCTCATAATCAGAGCGTCTGAAACGCTTTCGGTATGCACTCCCTGAGTACGGATATCGTTTGAGAAAGCATTTTCCCAATCGAGGGGCAGATCCATCGAGGTTACTTTTTCAATATGTTCCTTTTTCTCTTCCTCGAGCCTGCGGTTCTCTTCTTCTTTTTTTAATTTTTCTTCTTTTCTGATGCGTTCCTTTTCTTCTCTTTTCTCTGCTACTCTTTTGATTGAATCGAGCTCTTCAAGCATTTCATCAATATCGCTGTTTTTTGAAACCTTTTCCTGTGGAAGATCTTCAAGCTGAAAATCTTCAAAAAAGGTGTCAAACAAAGTAGTCTGAAGTATATCTAAAAAATCTGGCAACGATGACAGAGAAATCTTCTGATTTTTTCTTGGCATATCAACATCCTCCTTTTTGTTGTTATAATTTTAAAACAATCGATGCACTAAAAAAGGTTCATCGCGTTATATTCTGCCGTAGCGTAAAAAACTATTGAACGAAAAAAACAAATCGGGTATAATGAAATGACAGAATGTTTAAATCTACTTACTGCACGGCGGTGTTAAAGCTATGGAAATCAAAATCAACGACAGTATAAATATTCCTTGTGGAAACCTTGGTTTTGTTCTTGAAAAATCAGGTCACGAGAGGCTGCAGGAAAGATGCATCGCCCTTGAGCAATATCTGAAAAAAGATTACGATGCTTTTGCGCTCAATTACAGACTCGTTCTTGAGGAATTCGCTATCAGCGAAGAGGTGAAAAAGCGCATAATAGAATCAGGTATGCGCTTTAACGAACAGGCAACCCGTGACAGAATCACACAGGATGTGAAATTCGGAAAAATCAAGTATCCCGAGCTTCTTATCGGGCTTTGCCTTACCTGCGAAAATACCGAACTGATTGAAGATCTGATGAAAAAGCAACGGGGCTCTGCCGACAATTGGGACGAATCCCTTTTCACGGAATATCTTTCAGATTACATAAGGGCAATGTTTCGCTTCGCAAGTCAGAACGCTCACTCGGGCGAAAAAACTGCCACTCTTATCCCGACCAACGACACCTGCCGTGACTATTTCCGAAAGCTTTTTTATCTGCTTTGCGCATACTACGGGCATACGGCAAAGTTTGACGGAGGTCTGCTCCCCTTCGGTGATTACTATCCGATACCTAAAGTGCAGCGAGAAAGTCTTGGTATATTTCTTGAAAACAGAAAGCAGATATATGTAAGACAAAGAGAAAAGTCGTTTGAATATTATCTCTTTGTCCCTGCAGACGAAAACATTTCCGACACCCAGAAAAGAGATATCGAGACCGTTCACAAGCTCTGGATGGATAACATTGACTCGCCGCAGAATATCGTAAACCATCCGACTTTCGTTTCGAATAAAAACAACGAGGACTACCGATTCTGGGTTTATCCGTTACCTTCAGCTCCGTGCAGTATGACTGACGGATACCTGAACAAGCTCAGCTATGACGAAAAAACGGAAATCATCCGTGGAATCATCCGTGGAGTTGCATCCATGCACCACGCTGAGCCTCCGTTTTATCACAGAAGTCTGTCGGTGTCTTCATTTCTCATTTGTAAAATACGCAACCGTTTAAAGCCGTTACTCATTAACTTTGACTGTGTAAAGGATACGGATACGTCTGCTGAGTTCAGCGTTTTCTACGCAGTGAGCGACAAATTATCCGAAGAAGAGCTTCGTGATTCCTTTGCGCCCGAGCTGTATTCAGAAGAGTTGGATTCTGATGAAATCAACTGGGAAAAGGTTGACATATACGCATTGGGTAAAACAATAAACAAAATACTTACAGGCTCATATGCCTTTTCGGACAACGGCAGCGAAGAAGACACAGCGCACGCCGATCTCGTCTCTGCGATGTGCGATAAGGACATTTCAAAACGCCCTGATATCGAAGAAGTTCTGCGATCTTTTTAAAAGACGCAGAACTTCTTTTTTAAGGAGATCAGTTTGTTTGTCTGTTTCTGCGAATCATAACTATCCGCACAGTGCATTGCGGACAAACAGTCTCGTTCAAGGGAATGTCGCATCCGCAGTTGGGGCACGGGATGCTTTCTGTTGCGTGACAGCATCCTGTAATCAGCGTGCCGTTTTCGGGGGTATGGTTTGTGTTTTCCAACGGTATCACCTCCGTTCGGTTTTGACCAGCTTATGAGCGTTTCTGACCTGCGTCGCTGCGCTTTTTGCGCCACTGACCGTTTTTGTTTCTGCTTCTGTTCTGCCCTGCAGTCGGGCCTGTTTTCACAACAGGGCCGTGTGTCTGGCTCGGGCTTGCGTTTGTTGCGTGGTTCAGAACTTCTGAAGCCAATGAGAGAAAATTGTTTGTTTTCATTGTTATCTTTCCTTTCTTTTCCTTGCTCCGCACGGTTACTCATCTGAACCGTGCTTTTTGTCGTAGATTGTTTCTGCTGTTCCTGCTGCTGCACCGACTCCACCACCAACGAGTGTGCCGATTGCGCCTGCCGACGCTCCGCCTGCTGCTGCCGATGCGCCTGCTATAGCGCAAAGGACGGGAACGGATGCCGGTCCGAGTGCAACGGTTGCACCTGCTGCGATTATTGTGCCGATGGCACCGCCTATGATTCCGCCGAGGGTTGCGCCCTCTGTTGCTCTGCAAAAAATCTTTTCCATAGTAATTTCTCCTTTTCAAGTTGTTTGTTTCTTTTGGTCTGATGTCTTGTTTACTTTGTGCTGTTGGTGCCGGCTAAGCCTGATCTTGCGCCTATGGTTCCCATCGCTGCAGCTGCCTCTGCGACTGCGCACAGGACAGTGCCGATGGCACCGACGATTATGCTTGCAACGGCTGCGCCTTTTGTTGTCTTATCAAAATACTTTTTCATAGTAATTTCTCCTTTTAAGTTCGTTTGTCGTTTTGGGCTTTTGTCTGGTCTTGCTTACTTTGAATCTTTGCTTGCTTCTACGGCAGATACTACCTCTGCGACAACGCAAAGCACCGATCCTACTGCGCCAAGAAT
>JAZORX010000366.1:0-13343 GCA_045656845.1 Acutalibacteraceae bacterium
AAGAAGACAGGTTTTGGCATACGTCACAAAAGAGGACGTTGTTAAGAAACTCTTCGATGAGATTGCTCCGAAATATAAGGACGTAAACGGCGGCTATTGCCGTATTATTAAGACAGGCACACGTAGAGGCGACGCTTCTGAGATGTGCATCATCGAGCTTATCGATGTTGAGTCTAAATAATCAGGTATAGGCAAAATTCAACACCCACGGTAGAAATGCCGTGGGTGTTTTTGTGTTGCAATAACTTTACTTTTAATGATATAATTAACCTCAGAGGTGATTTTATGAAAATTTCTGATTCAATTAAAAGCTTTATAGAAAATTCTGACGATGCAGGCGTTGTGTTTTCAAAAGAAAAAGGTCGCTGGCAGAAGGCAACTGATGACTATGAGGATTTGCATTTGTTTGCTTTTAGTGATACTGAATTTGGTATTTATATCACCAGCGATGTGGGTTATGAGCCGATTTTGAAATGCAGAGACTTTTTGACGGATGAATTGAATTTTGAATTAGAAACGGAATACGGCCTGACGGATGTAACGCAAAAGTATTTCTACAAAGGCATGCGTTTTCAGCTGCAGTTTCTGGAAATGCATGATATGATTATGTTGAAGATCTTCGATGAAGACATAATACCTCTGTGGCTTTTGGAAACAGCCCGTTGTCTTGTTAAGCTGTGCAAGGAAAATGAAGGTTGAGAAATTCAGTCCTCGGATATGAGGTCGATTACATTAAAATTGTCATTACAAATTGTTTGTTTATGTTGTTATAATTATGCTCAGATGTGAGTTTATGGAAACTTCTGATTATTAAATTTTGTAGTAATTTCTTGTTTTTCGATGATTGTTGACTTAATCTGTCATACGATGCTATAATTATCCGAAAAGCAAATAAATTTGTGGAGGATGTATATGGATAAAGCATTACCACTTGAAAATAACGATAATAATGAACCCGAAGAGTTTCTTGTTAAAGGGCATATGCTTAAAGACAGGTATGAGGTTATGAAGGTGCTTGGAAACGGTGGCTTCGGTGTTACTTATGCTTGTCAGGATACAACGCTTAATCTCAAAGTTGCTGTTAAGGAATACTACCCTGATGGTTTTGTTACTCGTGATTGTAAAAAGTCACCTGAAGTAACCTATACAGCGTCTTCATCAGCTAAGCCTTATATTGAGAAAGGTATGCGCCGTTTCCTTGATGAAGCAAGGGTTCTCGCTCGTTTTGCCGGAGAAGACGGTATAGTTGATGTCCGTGACTATTTTGAAGAGAATAACACTGCATATATAGTTATGGAATTTCTTGACGGAAGAGATCTTAAAGAACTGATTCAGGAAAAGGGCAGTTTGCCTGCAGAATATGCAGTCAGATTGCTTATTCCCGTTATGGAATCTCTTGAAAAAATCCACCGTCAGGGCCTTATTCACAGAGATATCAGCCCTGACAATATCCGTATGATTGGCGAAAAACTGAAGCTCCTTGATTTCGGTGCTGCAAGAGATTTTTCTTATGAAGGAAACAAAACTATGACCGTTATGCTCAAAAGAGGCTATGCCCCGATTGAACAGTACGGTGAGGTTGATAAACAAGGTCCGTGGACAGATGTATACGCCCTTTGTGCAACTCTTTACCTTTGTATTACAGGCAGAAAGCCACCGGATGCTCTCGTCCGTTGGGACGATGACCCGTTGCAGAGGCCTTCACAGCTCGGTGTAGCAATCAGTCCTGCACTTGAAAATGTTATAATGAAAGGCTTGAGCCTTGCAGCAAGAGAAAGATACCAATCTATGCGTGAGCTCGTTGATGCACTTAATATAGCGCTGAGAAAATCTCCTGTGCAAACTTTTGACGCAACAGTCAGAATAATTCCCGATTCAAACAGGGTGGAGCAACCGATTGAACGCTCCGAATCTGCAGAACGATCGCAGTCGATTGAAGTTCCGGTGCCTGAAGTACAGTCCTGGCAGCCGATAACTCCTGCACCTGTTGAAAATAAAAACAATAAGAAAAAAACAAAGCAGTTAGCTCCGATAATAGCCGTTGTTCTTGTTTTTGCAATACTGGCGGGAGTGTTCGCTTTTCGTGATTCAATATTCGGAGCAGATACTTCTGATGGTAATATAGTCGCTGATACAACTAAAGATACTGTTGCTGAAAATAATAATTTCACAAACGCAAACGGAGAAACGCAGTCCAATGTTATGACTGAATCCTCAATGCAGACACAGACACAAGAACAAACGCAGACACCGACACAGACTCCGTCAACACCCTCAGGAACAGAACCGATAATCAAAAATGTCAGAGTCGGCGATTACATTACCTTTGGCAAATATGAGCAGGATAACAATAGTGCGAACGGCAAGGAAGATATCGAATGGCTTGTTCTTGATGTTAAAGACGGAAAAGCACTTGTAATAAGTAAATATGTACTCGCTTGGAATTCGTATAATGAGAAAAATGAAGGTGTAACATGGGAGACATGTACGCTTCGCAAGTGGCTGAATAGTGATTTTATAAACTCAGCTTTTACAAGTACAGAAAAGGTGGATATCCCAACAGTTTCGGTATCAGCAGATATAAATCCTTCGTTCAGCACTGATTCGGGCAATGCAACACAGGATAAGATTTTTCTTCTTAGCGTAAGCGAGGTGAAAAAATATTTCGATTCTGATGCAGGAAGAGTGTGTAAGCCTACAAAATACGCAGTAGCAAGTGGTGCGTGGGAAAATGATCCACATGGCGCCTGCCCTTGGTGGCTTCGCACTCCCGGAGAACGCAGTAGTACTGCTTGCTATGTCTATAGTACAAATGGGTATATCAGCGAGAGTGGCAACCAAGTCTACTATACTGTGTATGGCATTCGCCCTGCGATGTGGATTACAATCGGATAAATTAATATTGCAAAACAAAAAGCTGTGGTATTCCACAGCTTTTTTGCATATGTTTTAAAATTCAACTGTTTCTTTTTCTTTCTCAATCCTGTTGATTTCATCAAGATTTTTCTGCCTGCGCTCGTTGAGCTCGTCTACGATTTCTTTATGCTTTTTACCTGAAAGCTTGTAGAAGAACATCGGGATAACAGCGAGATAGCAGAAGATTGCAGGGCAGATTGCAAAGAGATAAAGAAGGCTTGCTTTTGACTCAGTCGGCATAAGCTCGGGAGTCTCAGCATATGCCGTGTAACCTACAAAGACGAGAAAGAGGTTAGTTGCATATGTTGTGCAGTTGCCGAGAAGTCTTGAAAGAGTGTTTTTAAGTGAACTGACCGTAGCTTCGTTTCTGTGTCCGAATCTATATTCAGCATAGTCGTAAGCAGCCATCTGGATAAGATTGGGTATCGTCTGATAAAAACCTGTTGTAAGGCCGTGGATTGCGTACCAGATAACGATTCTTACGAAAATCTGATCGGGTGTATGTGCAGTGAAGGGGAATACGGAGATAAACATTGCTGTGTAGCAGATACCTGTGCCGAGTCTTGTGCACATATAAAGGATTTTATCATCAACCCATTTTCTGATGATAGGTGCAAGGAAGAGCGAAAGTCCCGTTGTAACAAGAGAGGCAAGAGAGGCGACAGAAAGCAGCGCCATAAAGTTTTCACCGTCATATGAATATGTGAACTGAATTGCTGTTCCGCTGAAAAGCGTCAGGGAGAACGGTGTGTTTTTGAAACAAGCGATGAAAGCGTATGTCATCAGACCGTAGCCGACAGACATTCCGTGACCGAAGATTTCTGAAATCATATACATCATCAAAGGCTTGTTCTGGAGAATCTGCTTGTAAACAACACGAAGCTTCGGAACTTCAACCTTCGGAGGTTCAGCAATTCGCTCTTTTGTTACAATTATGTTCCATACAGTAAGCGGAATTGCGAGGATCGTTATGATACTGTAGCTGTAGAAATATCTGCCTGCTTCACTCGCAGTCGGAAGAACAAAGGGGAGAATTGCTGCAATGTATGTACCGCAGGCACCGATTGTGGAGCTGAGGATACTTTCAATCGCAACGAGATAACCTCTTTCCATATTATCCGTCGTGCGTCGTGCGTTAAGTGCCGTAAGCGCTGCATTGTAAAATGTGCTGAATGCATCGTTAAGAAAGAAAAGCAGTACAAGATATGTAACCTTGAAAACATCGCTGATACCCGGGAACCATACATTCAGCGGTAGTGTCTGAAGAATAACAACGAGGTTGAAGGGGATAATCATAAGCATAAGCCATGGCTTGAAGCGACCCCAACCACCGTAGGTTTTTCTTGTTTTATCAAGGAAGCTTGAAACGATAACATCGTTTGCAATATCCCAGAAGCCGAGAATGAATATTATCGTACTGTAGATGGCAAAGGATCTGTCGCTCAGACCCATATATGTTGATGCAACGAGACCACCCAGAGCACCACTGAGAGCCGTCGCAGCTTTTGAGACAGCTGTGCTGGAACCGTACGCTAAATATTCTCGCTTGGTGATTTTTTCGTTGACATCCGTAGCAAGGGTGTTTTTAATCTTTTTCATAAGTCACCTCGTCGGTAAGTTTGATTTTTATTTCACGGTCACAGCCTGTTCTTGTGTTATATACAAGTGGCTCTGCAAGGGTCCATAGGCTGTCGATACCGTTAACATACTTCGAAAGGTTGATTTTCAGATTTTTCATAATTTTGTCGCCTTTTTTCAAAATACCGTAGATAACCTTGTGCTCGTATGTGTCAGGCGTATAGGGTGCATCTCCCTGAAAAAGGTGGTCAATTATTACGAAAACCACATCAATGACCTTTTCATCCTTGTGTTTTTTGATTTCATCCTTATCAAGACCTGAATACTTCCTGCCTAATTTACCTGCAAAAGACATATTGATTTTTGAAAAAGTCTTTAAAGCTGGTCTGATAATGCAACGGAGCTTCTTCGCTTTGTCTGTAGGAATAAGACCGATGCTGAGCTTTAAAAATTCATTATAATCTTTAACGGCAGCGTCAATAACTCTGCGATAATAGCCACCGAAGCAGGATTCAGCAATCTGTCTGCTGCCTCCCGATATACCTTCGATTTTTTCGGGAAGGTCAACTGTAGTAATATCAGCGTATCCGTTTTCAAGGCTGATTTTTCGGATTTTTCCGTAAGCTGAAACAGCAGAGGTTGTGCCGATATCAAAAAGCTCATTTTCACCGTCCGTGATTTTCCTTATCGTGTGCATATGTGTGTGCCCTGTGAAAACCACCTTTACACTGTGCTTTAGCAGCATCTCCTTGAGTATCGGGTGCCTGCCATACATCTCTGTAGGTGCAACAGCCTCATACACGGGATATGGCGTTATAACGGGGTGATGAGTGAAAAGTAAAACGGGCTCACCTTTTTCTTTTGCTTTGATAAGCTCTTTTTCAAGCCATTCGTTGCCCTTATCGTCAAGACCGCAATCGGTATGTCCGTTACCGTCATCATTAAGAAGAATAAAACGGTAGCCATCAATGTTTATGGAATAGGACATATCGTATTCGCTTTCGGCTTTATCTCTGCCGAAAGGACGGTAGATTTCGTCGAGTGCATCTCTTTTTACGCAGGGAACCTTATAAGTACTATCCTCTGCGTAGCCGACGGCAACAAATGTGTTTTCGTCTTCACCACAGCCGTTATAATCGTGCGTTGCTGTCAGAGCGAGAACACGCTTGCCCTTTTTCTGAAGCGATCTCAGCTTTTCTGTGAATTCATCGTGGCAGAGCTTTTCACCAACATTTATCAGGTCACCGATAAGCACAATTGTATCGGTTTCACTGTCATTTTCAACTATTTTGAAAAAAGCATCGATGATTTCAGGAGATTCTTTTAAAACTACCTGATCGGTGTGGCTTCTGGATTCAATTGCGTTACCCTCAACCCATAGCTTTTTGGAAAAGTAATGGGGGTCGGCCATTAAGTAAAAGTTAAGCTTTTTCATAGTTTATTCTCATTCTGTATATCCGGGGTAGGGGATACTGTAATCGATTCCGAACTGATCAATGTCAACCAAAACATTCTCGGCAGCAAGAGAGCCGTCAGAAGAGAGTGTGAACACTTTACCACCTTGTACTTCTTTGTCATAATAGCTTCCGACACCTGTCTTGACTGCATAGTGAAGCCATACGCCTTCATATGGGATGCTGCTGTAATTTCTGTGGTTGTGTCCGCAGATAATGTGCTTTGTGCTGCCCAACTCTTTTACAACATCAAAGAAACCATTGTTTACGGGTGCAGAAGAAATACCTTCCATATTATATCCGAAAGCGCCTTCATATTCGGGCTTGAAATCCTGCTCCCAATAGTCATAAGCATTGTACCATGCATCAGCATACTCAACATTAGGAATATGATAAATAACGGTGCTGTCGATAACAGAGCCGACTTCGGCTGTTGTGCCGTTTACAGCCCATTTATACCATTCGATCTGGTTATCCCAAAGATGATCGTAACCATCATAAACATAGCCGTTGACTTCGTGCGAAGCACGGTTATGTGTATCCATCATATAAAGCTGATGAATGGGTTTGTCGTTTTCAGTGATTGTGATTATATAATTTCCGTGTCCCATATCCTTAGGACCGAAATCCCAGATAGCATATTCGGAATATTTTTCAATCTGGAAAGCGCACCACGAAGCATATGTTGCAGATTCACCGTCGTGATTACCGAAAATCGGTGCCCATGGAATTTCGTAGCTGTCGAGAAGATCGATAAGCCATATCCATCCGAGCCAACCGTAAACATTATCTCCCGAAAGGGTAATGAGGTCGGGTTGAGTATCTGTAATAAGCTTGTCAATCAATGCTTCATCAAGCTCGCCGAAGTAACCGTGTGCATCCTCGTCAGAAAGCTGAATATCAGAAAGGTTAAGGATGACAAAATCCTTGTCGGGATTTTTTTCAATGATGAAAGTGTTTTCTTCAATAGAGAAAGAATCTTCTGCAGTCCAATCGTAGAAATATTTGTCAGCATTATCCTTAGGGCAGAAGATGATACCCGATAAAATCTGCAAGCCCGAGAGAGCATAGATAAGACCGAGCCTGATGTAAAACATTATTGTTGCAAATGACATTTCAAGCACCTCCGAAGTGATTTATATAGTATAATTGTATAAATGAATTATATCAGTTTTTCACTAATCTCGTCAACAGTTTGACGGTTTTTTGTGTAAATTTATTAAATTCTGCAATATTGCATTTAATGGGGATTTGTACTATAATGCAACTGTGACATAAATCCGATATTGTTCATAACAGAAGATTTGTATTTTTATCTTTTGGTAAAAATGCAGGCTCTTGTTCCCGGTCTTTCTGTTATGAAGTTTGTGGGTTTGTGTCGCAGCAACGGGAGCTGTGCATTTTTCGTGCGTAGCTTCGGCTGCGCACTTTTTTTATTTATGGAGGTTAAAAGATGAAAAAGGGAAAAATGAAAAAATTATTGGCTGTACTGCTGTCGCTCGTGATGCTTATGAGTTTTGCGGCTTGCGGCGGTGGAGAATCGGAACAAACAAAAAACGGAGAATCTTCAAACAGCGGTGGAAACGATTTCAACGATAACGGAATTGACAGCAATATTTCAAACAGCAAATACAAAATCGGAGATTACATCACCCTTGGCAAATATGAGCAAGACAACGATACATCAAATGGTAAGGAGGATATCGAATGGCTCGTTATTGATGTTAAGGATGGTAAGGCGCTTGTTATAAGCAAGTATCAGCTTGAGTGCAAACTGTACAATGAGGAGCGTATAAATGTAACATGGGAAACTTGTACACTTCGGGAATGGCTGAATGCTGATTTTATAAATTCTGCCTTTAATAGTACAGAAAAGGCAAAAATTCCAACTGTAACGGTACCGGCTGATAAAAATCCTTCGTATGACACAAATTCGGGTAGTGCAACGCAGGATAAGATTTTTCTGCTTAGTGTAGACGAAGTGAAAAGGTATATTACTTCCGATGTTGAAAGAAAGTGTGGACCTACAGAATATGCACTTGCAAATGGAGCGGAGGTTAACAGTAACAACGGCAACTGCTGGTGGTGGTTGCGCACCACTGGTGAATATCAAAATTATGCCGCCTGCGTCGATACTGTCGGTGATGTCCTTGATTACGGTACTGCCGTCGACATCGATGATATTGCCGTTCGTCCTGCTATGTGGGTAACAATCGGCTGATAACGATATAATATGTTTAAAAACTGTGATGTGATTTTGTCGCATCGCAGTTTTTGTTTGTGTTGTAATTTCGGGTTTGTCGGGCTTTTCAGTGGTGCAGTTTTCAGGCCCCCTTGCCTAAAGGGGGCTGGCACGACGAAGTCGTGACTGAGGGATATTTTTAAAGAAAACAACGATATTTCAATGTTTTTTCTTAAAGTATCCCACCGTCTTTTGCTGCGCAAAATCCACCTCCCTTTAGGCAAGGGAGGCAATGCACTATTTAAAACCATGCCAAAACATCCCGACAAACCCGAATTTATCCCGATACCGGAACGAAGTGCGCTCACAGCCCCTCATTCCGTACCCTGACCACTCCAAATTCTATAAAAAACTTGACTAAACCACAAGATATAGTGTAAAATATAAAATGGTATTTTCTGTAGCCGACGCAAACTGCGAACGGCGAGTATTTAATGAAAAGATGAAGGAGTGTAGTTATGGCAAAAAAAGCAAGCTACGGCAATGACGACATAGTTTCCCTCAAAGGGCCTGACCAGGTGCGTAAGCGTCCTGCAGTTATTTTTGGCTCTGACGATATTGAAGGATGTCAGCATTCCGTTTTTGAAATTTTGTCAAACTCCATAGATGAAGCCCGTGAAGGCTTTGGAGATAAAATTGTTGTTACCCGTTACCTTGACCATTCTGTTGAAATTCAGGATTTTGGTCGAGGTATTCCTGTTGACTACAATACAAAAGAAAAGAAATTTAACTGGGAACTCGTTTTCTGCACACTCTATGCAGGCGGTAAGTATTCCAAGGGCGGAGATAACAGCTACGGCTATTCTCTCGGTCTTAACGGTCTCGGACTTTGTGCAACTCAGTTTGCCTCAGAGTTTATGGAGGCTGAAATCCACCGTGACGGCTTCTGCTATAAGCTCAATTTCAAAAAGGGTAAGCTTGTCGGTCAGATGGAAAAAGAGCCGTATTCAAAGAGAGACACAGGCTCCCGTATCAAATGGCGTCCCGACCTCAAGGTGTTTACTGATATTGCCGTACCTCTTGAATATTATCAGGATATTATCAAGCGTCAGGCTATCGTAAACTCGGGTATTAAGTTCATTCTTAAAAATCAACTTAATAAAACTCAGTTTGAAACTTTTGAATATTTTTATGAAAACGGCATTACCGACTATGTAACTGAAATCGCAGAGGATGCGGCGCTTACCTCAGTTCAGTCGTGGCAGACAGAAAGAGTCGGCCGTGACCGTGAAGACCATAAAGATTACAAGGTGCTTATAACTTCTGCACTCTGCTTCTCAAATAAGGCGCAGAAGAAGGAGTACTACCATAACTCAAGCTGGCTTGAGCACGGTGGCGCACCCGAAAAAGCAGTAAGAAATGCTTTTACTTATCAGATTGACTCTTACCTCAAAACAAACGGTAAGTATACAAAATCTGACCCGAAGATAAAGTTTGAAGATATCGAAGATTGTCTTGTTCTCGTTGTTTCATCTTTCTCAACGGAAACTTCATACGAAAATCAGACTAAAAAAGCGATTACAAACAAGTTCATTCAGGAAGCGATGACTGAATTTTTCAAGCGTCAGCTTGAGATATATTTCATCGAAAACAGAACGGAAGCTGATAAAATTGCAAATCAGGTTCTTATCAATATGCGAAGCCGTGTTAAAGCTGAGGATACCAGACAGTCGGTCAAAAAGAATCTCACCACAACAGCAAATGACCTTGCAAACAGAGTGCAGAAATTCGTTGACTGCCGTGCAAAGAATGCAGAGGAAAGGGAGCTCTTCATCGTGGAGGGTGATTCTGCACTTGGTGCCTGTAAGCAGGCTCGCGACTCTGAATTTCAGGCTCTTATGCCCGTCAGAGGTAAGATTCTTAACTGCCTTAAATGCGAATACGATAAGATTTTCAAAAGCGAAATCATCACCGACCTTATAAAAGTTCTCGGTTGCGGTGTCGAGATCAAATCAAAGCATATGAAGGGTCTTGCAGAGTTTAATCTTGACCTTCTCCGTTATAATAAGGTTATAATCTGTACCGATGCCGATGTTGACGGCTTCCAGATTCGCACTCTTATTCTTACGATGATTTATCGCCTTATGCCGACTCTTATTGAAGAGGGCAAGGTTTTCATCGCAGAAACACCGCTTTACGAAATCAATACAAAAGATCAGGTATGGTTTGCATACACTGAAAAGGAAAAGGCAGAGGCTATCGAAGAAATAGGCAATGCTAAATATACAGTTCAGCGTTCAAAAGGTCTTGGTGAAAACGAGGCTGAAATGATGTGGCTGACTACTATGAATCCGAAAACAAGAAGACTTGTTGAAATCCTGCCGGAGGACGCAGAGCGTACTGCACAGATTTTTGATATGCTTCTTGGCGATAATCTTGCAGGCAGAAAAGAGCATATTGCCGATAACGGTTATATGTATATTGATATGCTTGACTTAAGCTAAGGGAGGTGACAGTATGGCAAAAAAGAAAAAAGAGGTTGCAAAGACTGAAGAAATGAACCCGAACACCCATATTCTCGGTGCGGGTACCGTTTTAAGGCAGAATATTACGGAAACTCTTGAAACAAACTATATGCCTTACGCTATGAGCGTTATTCTGTCACGAGCAATCCCGGAGATTGACGGTTTCAAACCGTCCCACAGAAAGCTTCTTTATACTATGTATAAAATGGGTCTTCTTACGGGAGCAAGAACTAAGTCTGCAAATATCGTCGGTCAGACGATGAAGCTCAACCCTCACGGTGACGCTGCGATTTACGACACGATGGTGCGTCTTTCACGAGGCTACGAGGCTCTTCTTCATCCGTTTGTTGATTCAAAGGGTAACTTCGGTAAAGCTTATTCGAGAGATATGCAGTGGGCAGCTCCCAGATATACGGAGGCTAAGCTCGCACCAATCTGCGCAGAGCTTTTTGCAGATATCGATAAGGATACTGTCGATTTTGTTGATAACTACGATAACACAACAAAAGAGCCGACTCTTCTTCCCGTAAAATTCCCGACCGTACTGACTAATCCGACAACGGGTATTGCCGTCGGTATGGCGAGTTCAATCTGCTCTTTCAATCTTCAGGAAATCTGCGATACGACAGTGGCTCTCATCAAGGATGAGGATGCTGATATAACAGAAACGCTCAAAGCTCCCGATTTTATCGGTGGAGGCCAGCTTGTTTATGACCGTGACGCTATGGATGCGATTTACCGTACAGGTCGCGGAGGCTTTAAGGTAAGAGCAAGATACCGTTACGATAAAGATAACAGATGCATAGAGATAACTGAAATTCCTCCGACTACAACGGCGGAAGCTATAATTGATAAAATTATCGAAAAATATAAGGCAGGCTCAGTCCGTGAAATCAGCGATATCCGAGATGAAACGGATAAGTCCGGTCTTAAAATAACAATTGACCTTAAAAAAGGAACAGACCCCGACAAGCTTATGCAGAAGCTCTACAGGGTGACACCGTTGGAAGACACTTTCTCCTGCAACTTCAATCTTCTTATTGCAGGTGTGCCTAAGGTGCTCGGTGTCCGTGATATCCTTCTTGAGTGGATTGCATTCCGTACGGAAGGTGTTCGTCGCAGAGTTTTCTTTGAGCTTACAAAGGCAAAGGAAAAGCTTCACTTGCTCGAAGGTTTGCAGAAGATACTTCTTGATATCGATAAGGCTATCAAGATTATCCGTCAGACCGAAGAGGAAAGCGAAGTTGTCCCGAATCTTATGATTGGCTTTGGTATCGACGAGATTCAGGCAAATTATGTTGCTGAGATCAAGTTGCGTCACCTCAACAGAGAGTATATTCTTAAGAGAACGCAGGATATTGAAAAGCTTCGTCAGGATATCGAAAATATGGAGGATATCCTTGCTCATAAATCAAAGGTTAAGAAAATCATTGTAAATGAGCTTAATGATATTGCAAAGAAATACGGTCAGCCGAGAAAAACTGAGATTATCTTTGCAATTGATGTCGCTTTTGAAGAAAAAGAAGAGGAAGAGCCTGATTTCCCTGTAAATCTTTTCTTTACAAAGGAAGGCTATTTCAAGAAAATCACTCCGCAGGCTCTTCGTACAAGTGGCGAGCAGAAGCTCAAGGAAGGCGACGAGATGCTTCTTGAGATTGAGGCTTCCAATAATACTGAACTGCTCTTCTTTACCGATAAGTGCCAGGTCTATAAATCAAAGGCATCTGAGTTTGATCTCGGCAAGGCAAGTGTGCTTGGCGATTTCGTAGCATCAAAGCTTGAGATGGATGATGGCGAAAATGCAATTTATATGGTTGCTACGCTTGATTATAAGGGCTATGTAATGTTCTTCTTTGAAAACGGTAAGGTTGCAAAAGTTGATCTTTCGGCTTATGCGACCAAGACAAACCGTAAAAAGCTTATTAAAGCTTACAGCGATAAGTTCCCGATTGGTGCAATCCGTCATATAAAAGAGGATTGCGACCTTGTTCTTGAGTCTACATCAGGCAGATTGCTTCTTATCAATACGGGTGCAATCTCTCCGAAGACGACAAAGGACACTCAGGGTGTATCAGTTATGACAATGAAAAAAGGTCATATCCTTAAAAAGGTGAGGAACTATGAAAAGGGTGAGTTTGCAAAGCCCTATCGCTATAAAACAAAGAATCTCCCTGCAGCCGGTGCTCTTCTGAGCGCAGAGGATACGGGAGAGCAGATGTCTCTGATATAAATTAAATGCCACCGAGCGAGCTTCCTCACATCGGTGGCAGCGGAAAAACGAGCAAACGCAACCTTCGTTTTCTTCCGCTAAGATTATATTAACCTGATTTTTCTCAATAATTATCGGAAAAATCTTACTATTTTTAAATTTGATTTGATTTTTCTATTGCATTTTTAAATAATGTGTGTTAGAATGTCTTGGTAAAAATACTAACGGAGGTTTAATTATGACTGTTATTCAGTATGCTTTTGGTGCAGTGCTTATCGTGCTTGCAATCATTCTTATAGTTTCAGTTCTTCTTCAGGAGAGCCGTTCAGCAGGTCTTTCGGGTGCAATCTCAGGCGGTGCTGATACATTCTTCGGAAAGTCTAAGGGTAAGACAATCGAGCAGAAGCTTGCAAAGATCACTAAGTTTGTTGCTGTTGCATTTTTCCTTCTCGCACTTGGTGTTTCAGTTGCATTTATGT
>JAZORX010000367.1:0-5207 GCA_045656845.1 Acutalibacteraceae bacterium
AGGTAAATCTTTTTTAGAAGAAATTTCCGACTCAAGTTCAGATATTCTTTTTTCTTTTTCCTCAATCTGCGAAGTCAGTGTATTAACAAGGTTTTCCTTCTGCTTAATAGAATCTTTATTTTTTTCTTCTGTGTTTGTTTGAAACAAATTTAAGAAAAAATATGCCGATACTCCTACTGCACCTAAAATAATACAGGTAAAACTGTATTTACTCGTAGGTAGCATATCATCACATTGCCAGACAAAAATACCGCATAGGGTACTGATAATGTTTACAGCAATAGCTGTAATAATTGCAAAAATTGATAATTTAGGGGTTTTCATTTCTTTATAATCCTTTCTTCTTTAATTTTAAGCTGCCTTTTCATAACCTGTAATTAAGTTATATGAACTTGAATTACCGCCTTTTCGAGATTCTATAACAGGGTTATTAATTGCATCACCGTTTTTAAGCTCTGATTGACCCTTTATAAAACCTTTTATTTTTTCTCCAAATGGCGTATCCAATACAACAAGAGTGAAATCCCTCTCGGTGGAATACTTCACTTCCGAAACCCAATAAGCTTTATTTTTCGGTGATTGTTTTCCTGAGAAACGTCCCTCGGGTATTTCATTGCCACCTTGAGTTTTAGGCGGTGCTTCATTCAGTGCAGCTTTAGTTTCTTCTTCTTTTTTATTTTCCTTTGATGGTTGCTTGCCCGACTCTTTCTTCTCTGCTAACAACTTGTCTATAAACTTTATATACTTTTGTTCAAGCATATATTTCTCATTATCGGGTATGTACTTACCTTGGTCTATAGGGCATTTGATATCCTTCATGTCATAGAGATACCGCCCGATGCCCCACATAGATGCCGCTCTTTTAAATGCACTTGATAATCCACCCTTAATAGGCTCTATATCCGTAGTGCCTGCGCCGTTACTTTTAGTAAGCCATTCACCTTTTTCTGTAGAATATATACTCAGTTTGCAAACAAATGTCGGTTCTCCATTAGGTGAAGATTGCGTAACCTCAAAAAAGTTTTGCCAGTTTTCCCAACCTACAACCTTATCGAGTCGTCTCTGAATAGCTCTTGAATCCACATATGCTGCAATATATCCTTCCGTTTTAGCTTTGTTAGTACGAAGCACACGAAATTCTATATCTTCAACGGGAAATGGATATTCAAGTTGCGCCTTTTGAGCATCTGTCATAAACTATCCTCCCTGTAAAAAATCCTTTAAGGTTTTACTCGGCATCGGAATAAGTATGTTATCGTAATAATACTGCCTATCCTTATCCTTTAAATGCTCCAATAAATCTCTGTGATTAGCCTTTAATCTGTTATTTCCTGTCTTAAAGTAATCATCATTATCCGGCATAGAAAGAATATAGTATGGCAGTCCCGATAACTGATGGAGGGATTCAATATGAGGCAATTCGTTAACACCGACACAAAGTTGAAAAAAATTAACATTAGAAAATGGATAAAAATACATCGGGGTATCAGGTTTTAGTTTTCCAAGCCCTATAACACCCATATTTATTTTATCTATCCTACCGTTACCCTCTAACTTAAAGCCGAACACAATTCTCGGTATAGGAAAATCCGTATATACTGTTTCCATATATGTTAAGTCTGTCCTATCAAGCGGAAATTCCACAACCACATATCTTGCGTTGGTTTTTGAGTCAATGTTTACACTTAAAACATTTTCGGGTAACAATCCTGACTGTACCTCTTCAGTAAGTAAACTCTTCCTGATACAGTCAAGAAGTGTGTCAACATCTATAACCTTTGTTTTGGTATCCTTATCCTCTTTGAATTCAACCCTTATACTCCTATCCTCATAAAACTTTAAAATAAATTCCTCTTTCATTACGCTGCTTTTTTAATCTCCTTTTTCATTGGTAATAGTTTTAATTGCGGTTTTGGTTCAAGCTCTTTTTTAAGTTCCTCTACACCTTCTTTATAAAAGGTGCGAATACTGCACAGAGCCTTAACAAATGTCACATGCTGATTGAATTCAGGATCTGTCTTCACCCACAAGCAATTATATCTTTTCTTTGTCCTTTTCTTTGGTGTAAACAAAGCCCAATTAATACAATAACTATTGATACATTGCATTTCAGAATCAACTGTTTCCCTGGCTTTTTTGGCATATGGATTATCTTTAAATGATAGCTTATTTATTCTGCCGTATTTTCTACACAGCTCATAATACTCATCCATTTGAGTAAAGCTATACTTATTTACATTTTCATAATCACATATCATGCCATATTCAAGCTCGTTTGCAGCATTTTCAATAGCTTCCATATAAACATCAAAGAAATAGTCTCCATCTAAAATGCTCTCTATCTTATATCCTGTAGCATCATAAACCGCTTTAACCATTATGAGAATTCCGCATATATCGTCCATTCTTTCTTCCAACTCTTCATACATAAAGTTCTCCTATATAAAAGAAATAACTTTTAATTTTGGCTTACTGTCTCTACAATCACTAAAGATTTTCCATAGAGCACCAAGTTCCTTAGAATTCCTATGGCTGCAGTTTTCCAAACAAAATTCATAAAGGTCATAAATATCTTCTATATCAAAAGCATCGAAATCTATGTGCTCAGTATGATACTTTTTATCTATAAGCAAATCTAAATATGCTTTTTCAAAAAGATATTTTAAACCGTCCGATGAATTTTTAAGCAAATTCTGCGGATGAGGGAAATCTTTAGTTTCAGGTGCTGTTATCAGATTATCTCTAAGGCGATTTATAGAAATAGCGACTCCCATTATTCTCCCTCCAGATGAAGAAGTGTATCACCGCCTGGCATACAGGTATCTACATAAAACTTGTTTCCGCCGTGATATTCATAACAGGAACGGACAATTCCCTCACCTGACTTTGCTATATTATTATTCCTTTGCCATTGACCTGCAGTAAGTTCGCCCCAGTCACCGTACCTGTGTCTTGTAAGTGCGGTTTCAATATCCAATTTTGTGAGAGCAATTTCAGATTTTGAAGAAGTCTGAACACTCCCCAAAGGCAAGCAGACTTTAAGCAATGGTTTTTCGGTTCTTAAACTCTTTAACCGTTTATATTCAACCGCCAATCTTTCGCACTTGAGCGAAACATCAAGAAAATGCTTAAAATATTCGTTGACGCCTTCTGATGCCGCCTGCGAAATAGAAATTGCCGACTGTAAAGTTTTCATTGCTGCTCTTTTTCTGCAAATCGCAAAAAATAATCGGATTTTTGTTATTAAAAATAAAATGGGGTTCATATATTTAGTCCTTTCCTTTTTGAAATTTACGCTGCTAACGCTATTTGTGTACCCGAAATCTTATTGCAAATAGACTCAATATTGTGAAATACGCTCAGCAAATTCATATTAAGCATTTGGGCTATACTTCTTTCGGTATAACCTGCTAATAAAAGCTCTGCTATTCTGCGTTCACTCGCATTAAAGCTCTGCATGGTTTCTTCAAAACGAATAGAGTTTATCACTTCTCTTGCAACATCAATTGTATCGGCTACCGCTTTTTCTATTGGTAGCCCGTTTTCAAGGCAATCGTCGAGACTGCAAAGTGAAACATCTTCACTTTCAACTAATGACAACATTTCAATACAGCTTGACTTCATTTCCTTAACTGCAATTTCTTTAAAAGAAAGATTCGCTTGACTCTTGCAAAAGGTTCTGACTGCATTCAAAAAACCGTCTAAAACTGCGTCATAATATTTGTCGCAATCAAGATTTCTTGTTTCCAAAAATTCATGAACTAAATAATATTTTTCTCCTGCCAATTCGGCTTCTTTACTTCCCAGTTTTACTAACATCTTTAATAGTCCTTTCTTTATCCGAGCGACTTAAAACCGTTTGGGGTTAGGATATTAAAAATCAGTTTGTTAGATACAACCTCTCTGATTTCTGTATTTCCTTTCTGGTTTTCGCCCATGATATTACTTTTCTTTTCCTTAATTACTCTGCCTTTTATAATGTGAGGTGTATCTCCCTCAATAAGACCGTTCATCATTCCGCTTGCTCCTACCAAACCTATCTGTGATAAATTAAGCGGTAACAACGGCTGACGCTTACGGTCATCCAAGGCTTTCTCCGAGAAGAGTCGGTTTATACTGTCGGACTTTCTTAACTGTTCTGCCAATTCAGTAACATTAAACTTTGCACCCCTGAAAACATCAACTTCCCTTGTCGGTTTCGGTATCTCGTATATACCGCTCCCCAAAGCTGTGATTTCGGGTATATTGTTTTGTTCTAACATAAATTCAAACAGTTTTTCGGTCTGCTCGTATGCTTCTCTTCTTTTTATCCTTTTGCCTATAAATACTACCTGATGGAACCTCTCAAATTCTTTGCCAATAAAACGGAACACACCTAAATTTGTAAAGTTTTCGCACAGCATTCTGCATACGTCTTTTTCTGCTCTATAATACGGAATTATATAAATTAAAATCCCGTCATATTGAAGCAATCGTATACTTTCTGCTAAAAAACTTTTTTCGAGTCTTCGCATCCCGTTTTCAGATGGTGCCGACATATACGGCGGATTTAAAAATACACACTGAAAAGCATTGTTGCTTATATGAGAGTAAAAGAAACTGCCAAAGCCTACCTTTGCAAGTCTTCCTTGAGCTTCTTCTGCCCTTACAGTGTCTATTTCAGTACCGTATGTATCTGAGAGTGTATACTTTGCAAAATGCTCTAATGCTAAACCTTCACCGCAACAAGGATCAATAACACTTACCTTTTCATCGGGGAATATCATAGCATTCCGTATTATGCTTACATGGTCTACATCGGTTGGGAAATATCCCATTTTAGCTCTGTTTGCCATGTGGGCCAGTGCAGCAGTATTTATTTCGTCTGCCTTTTGCGGCAGTTTATCTGCAAAGATTCGTAGTGCTTTACAAAGCGGTGTATAATCCACCGTACCAATGTAATCATATCCTTTTAAGACATTTTGTAATTTAATTGTAGTTTCCCTTAACTCCATATCCCCCAACTCGTTAAGCTGTTGAATAAGCATAGGAAATCCCTGCAATAAATTTTTGATAACCATTTGTATATCCTGCAGATTTTTTCGTGCCTCACGTTTGTTTTTATCCTTATTTTTTTCGTAAAATGAACGAATTTCAGGCAAAACATTGATAGAATTGTTTATTAGACTTTTTGCCTTGGATATTTCTTCAAGACAAAAAAATCTACT
>JAZORX010000368.1:0-3227 GCA_045656845.1 Acutalibacteraceae bacterium
GGAATGTAGTCTGATAAAAATCATTTCTTTGTAAAGGAGGAATGAAATGTTACAGATATTCGTACACGAATATTAGCAATCAACTTTAGGAGGTATGCGCTTGAATAATTGCAAAGTAATAGCAATCGCAAATCAAAAAGGTGGTGTGGGTAAAACTACTACTGCTGCAAATTTGGGAGCAGGACTTGTACGAGCAGGTAAAAAAGTAATGTTAATTGATGCGGACCCGCAGGGAAGTCTTACTCTCTCGTTAGGTATTAAAAATCCCGATGAACTCGATTCAACACTCGCAAACGTTATGGAAAGAATTGTTGATGATAAAGAGTATAAATCGGGATTTGCTCTTTTAAGGACAGAAGAAGGAATTGACCTTATGCCTTCTAATATCGAACTATCCGGTATAGAAGTTAGGTTGGTTAATGAAATGAGCCGAGAAAGAGTGTTGAAATCATATATTGATACTGTGAAAGACAAATACGACTATATCATTATAGATTGTATGCCTTCGCTTGGTATGATGACATTTAATGCCTTGTGTTCAGCAGACTGCGTAATAATTCCTACAACACCGGAGTTTTTATCAGCAAAAGGACTTGAACAGCTTCTCGGAACGATTAACAGAGTGAAAAGGCGTATTAACCCCGACCTTAAAATCGACGGCATCCTTATTACAATGGTCGATAATCGTACAAGGTTTGGAAGAGGTTTAGAAAGCCTTATAAGACAACAGTATGGCAGATACCCAACTGTGTTTAATACTGTTATTCCCCGTTCAATACGAGCAGTTGAAACTGCAGCAGAAGGGAAAAGTATTTATCTTCACGATAAAAACGGTAAAGTTGCTGAAGCTTATACGAATTTAACGAAGGAGGTAATGAGTGATGGCAAAACAAGACAGCGTTTCAAAAGTTCATCTGAGCTCGTTCGATGATTTGTTTCAGACAGACGAAAGTCGTGAGGATTTAAAAAGAGAAAGGCTTATGGAAATTCCTATCTCTTTAATTCACGATTTCCCTGAACATCCGTACAAAGTTAAGGATGATGAAAATATGTCCGAGCTTGTTGAGAGTATAAAGACAAGAGGATTAATTCAGCCTGTACTTGTAAGACCTCTTATGGACGGAACATACGAAATGGTGTCCGGACACAGAAGAAAACGTGCGTTTGAACTTGCTGGCATCGAAAAGATACCTGCAAGAGTTCAGGAACTCACAAGGGATGAAGCAATTCTCTCAATGGTTGACAGCAATCTGCAACGAGATGAAATCTTACCTTCCGAAAAAGCTTTTGCATATAAGATGCGACTTGAAGCAATGAAAAGACAAGGTGAACGTACAGATTTAACTTCTGTGCCATCGGCACAGAAGTCTAAAACATCTCGTGAGTTGCTTGGTGAGCAAGTTGGCGAAAGCCAAGATCAAGTTCGCAGATATATCAGGCTTACAAATCTAATCCCTGAACTGCTTAATCTTGTTGATGAAAAGCTCATCGCTATGCGACCTGCTGTGGAGATATCATATTTTGCACCTGAAGCACAAAAGTGGCTTTACGATGCTATCGGTGCTGCTGACGCAACTCCTTCCCATGCACAGACTTTGAGAATGAGGAAATATGCAGAACAAGGCAGATTGTCAGAAGATATGATTGTTGCGATTATGGATGAAGAGAAACCTAACCAAAAAGAAAAATCTCCATTCAGGGATAATCGCATATCGAATGCAATTCCAAAATCAATTCCAAAAGAAAAACAGTGCGAATATGTATTAAAAGCTATCGACTACTATAACCGAATGTTGCAAAAACGTCGGGAAAGAGAAGCTCGATAGCTTTTTTCTTTTCCCCCTCTCACACTCTCCCCTTTATTAAATACTAACTGTACTAACCGAGAATAAGAAATATTAACTCTGTTAGTAAATACAAGAAAGGAAAATGCAAAATGAATATCAAAGTTGAAATCAAGAAAATCCTCAAAGGTGATAAGCCTACAAAGGCTTATGCAAACATCGTTATCGATGATGCAGTCGTAATTCACGGCGTTGGTGTTGTTGAAAACGAAAAAGGCAGATATATGTCAATGCCTATGACAAGTTGGAAGACAGCCAAGGGTGAAGAAGTTACAAGACCCGTATGTCATCCCATTTCTTCTTCGGCTCGTAAAGAACTTGAAGAAGCTCTCTTCTCTGCTTATGAGCAGAAACTCAACGAAAATAACTAAATTTTTAAGAAAGAACGAGGTAAAAAATTATGTTTAACAAAGCAAAGTCATTCATTCAGACAAAGGTTCAGGCAGTAAAGGATTTCTGTGCAGAAAAGGTTCCTCAGAAGGCACACGAAGTTCTTGACGGCACAATCGCAGAAGCGTATGTGGACACAGGCGTTAAGATTCTTATTGCCGTAGTTATCGGTGCTCTTCTTCTCGGCGGTCTTTATGCTCTCTTCAACACAACCATCATGCCCACAGTCACACAGAAAATCACAGAGCTTTTCAACTACGCAGGTTAAGGCTCAACAAATCAAAAAAATCTATCACAAATGAGCATCCGAAAATTATAACGGATGCTCTTAATTTTTAAGAAAGAACGAGGTAAAAAATTATGTTTAACAAGATTAAGTCAATGGCTACAGGTGTAGCAAATAAGGTAAAGGGTTTCGTTGCAGCAAAGGAAACCGAAATGGCAGCAAAGGCTCACGCAGTTCTCGACGGTACTGTTGCTGAAGCTTATGTAGACACAGGCGTTAAGATTCTCATCGCCGTAGTTATCGGTGCTCTTCTTCTCGGCGGTCTTTATGCTCTCTTCAACACAACCATCATGCCCACAGTCACAACAAAGATTCAGGGGCTCTTCAACTACGCAGGTTAAGCGAAAACAAAAATAAATCTAAGAAAGAACGAGGTAAAAATTATGTTTAACAAGATTAAGTCAATGGCTACAGGTGTAGCAAACAAGGTAAAGGGTTTCGTTGCAGCAAAGGAAACCGAAATGGCAGCAAAGGCTCACGCAGTTCTTGATGGTACTGTTGCTGAAGCTTACGTGGACACAGGTGTTAAGATTCTCATCGCCGTAGTTATCGGCGCTCTTCTTCTCACTCTTCTCTATGCACTCTTCAACACAACCATCATGCCTACCGTAACCGAAAAGGTCGAAGGTCTTTTTAACTACGCAGGTTAAATAAATTAAACGGGCGGAGCAGAAAAACTGCTTCGCCCACTTTTTTGAGGACTGATA
>JAZORX010000369.1:0-2324 GCA_045656845.1 Acutalibacteraceae bacterium
GTCGCAAAGCGTCGAACCCTACGAACCACGATTCAGGCGACTTCGTAGGGGAGCATATTATGCTCCCACAAAATTTTATCAGAATTGACTGGCAGATGATATCTGCCCCTACGATGTTGATTTAAAATCTGTTCGATAAACCCGAATTTGTCGGGTTATTTTTATCCTTCGTGTATAGCGGTGTCTTGTTGCCGCCGTTTTCTATTTATTTTGTTGATTTGGGATAGGGCTCGTAATAATCTGTTCTGTTGAGCAGAAAATCGACGCTGGTTTCAAAAATATCTGCGATTTTACTTAATGTTTCGGGGGTCATAGAGTTTATTCCGTTTTCATAAGCGGCATAAGTGTGGCGGTTAATAAACAGCATATCCGCGATTTGCTGCTGAGTCCAGTCTTTGTCTTCTCTGAGATTTCTTATTCTTTCGTATTTCACAAAATCACCTCAAAGAAATTATAAATGCCATAAATTCTGCCGTTGACTCTTGGCAGGATTTATGGCATAATCGCATTGAAAAGGAGGAATAGATATGAAAAAAGTTTTTAGTTTATTCTGTGTGCTCGCTCTTGTGTGTGTTTTAGCCTCTTGCGGCAGTCAAGAAAACGGTTCTGAAATCAGCGCAAATGTGGCTGACGGCAAGGATAGCTCTTTTCTTGAAAACGAAACACAAGACAAGGAAAATGACGCAACAAGCAAGGATTGCTTGACGGTTACGGTTAATGTTGAGATTATTGATGACACGAACGATGAGTATGAGCGGCTCGGAAACAAAGAAATAACATTGGAGATTCCTAGTTTTGATGACCTTGAAGATATTGATGTGAAAAATGCAAATTTAATGCTCGCAGATGAGTCGAGATGTATTTACGACAAAAACGGAGTTTTTGTCGGCCTTTGCTATGGGATACCGGGTTCGCCTGATGAAATTTATATCAGAATCCGTTATAAAAATGATGAATTTACAGTTGAAAATATCTATTGCGGAGGAATTGAAGCGGAGTTTGGCGAAAAAGATTATGAGCTGTTCTTCGATTCAACGGGAAAAACTCTTTGCTACAGGTCTCAGGAGTATGATATAACGGTAGAAGGTTACACATACACAGGCTATGAGTGCAGGGCAGGAGAATTTTTTGATGATAAGGGAACTAAGATAACGGAAGATGATTTTTATAACGAATTTAGTGGAATAATGGCTGACTTTTGACGAATATATGTATTAATAAAAAACAACCTCGCTTCAATTTCTGAAGCGAGGTAAATTCTTTTATATTATACTTTTTTCTTCCTTATGAAAAATGCAAACGGTTTTTTAGGCTCTTCTTCGTTGTTGAAATCGGTGGGATTCCATAGGTGAATAACGCCTTCATCGTTGAGGAGCTTTATGATAATCATAAGAATGGGAAGCAGGAAAATTCCCATAAATCCGAAAAGCAGAGAACCGAGGAACATTCCCATAAGGGTGAGGAAGGACGGAAGACCGACCGTTCCACCGACGATTTTTGGCTCGATAATCTGACGGATAATGTAGATTATAACATAAATTATAAAAAGACCGATTGCAAGGCTGATTTTACCTGTCAGAAGTGAATAAAGCGACCACGGAATCATAAATGTTCCTGTACCGAGGACGGGGAGAATGTCAAAGATCGCAATCACAACAGCAATCGTCAGGATATTTCCACCAGTGTAAATGCCGAGAAGTGAAAGGATATTGAGGCCGATAAAAACTTCGGTGCCCGTTATACAGATGATAAGCGTATATGAGCGGACAAGCTTTCCGAGTGAAGCGAAAACAACCCGTTTTGCGATTGAGAGCTTGTGTCTGTGCTGCTCGGGAGCCTGCTTTTTGATGAAGCTGACGAGCCAGTCGTAGTCAGCAGCGAGGAAACACGAGGAAAGGATTGCAACAACAATTCCGACGATGAAGGTCGGGATTCCTTTGACGGTTTTCCACAATCCGCTTAGAGGCCCTGCAATATCTGAAAGCGAGAAGCCTTCGCCGCCTCCTGCCGAGTCAGCTATTGTTGAAGCAACTTCACCTGCCGTTTTATCGCTGATGCTTGCAAACCATTCGGTCAGCTTTTCGGCAGCAGAAGCTTCGAGTTTATCAGGAAGAATTGCCACAGCGCTGATAAGCCAGTTTCTGATATCTTCGACAAGGCTCGGAAAATCCGAAAGCTTTGCTGAAATGTAGGCAATAAGGCTTTTGGCCGATTCAACCAACCTCATTCCGATCAGCGAAAGAACTCCGCCGATGGCAAGGTAAAAAAGAATGACAAAGAAAATTGCCACGAAGCTTTTTTTGATTTTGATTTTTTTTGTTATA
>JAZORX010000370.1:0-3362 GCA_045656845.1 Acutalibacteraceae bacterium
AGTAATTGACAAAATTTCCTTTTTGTGATAAAATATTTTTATCGCAAAAGGGAGTAGCTGAATGCTCTGCATTTCCGATAATCGTCATCTCGACTTTTTGTCCGGTTATTTGGATCTATTTTGATAGCAAGACTTTTGTGGCCTAACGCCACAAAAGTCTTTTTTTATTGCATATAATAAAAATAACACTTTATAAACATTTAACAGGAGGAAAACATGAAACATTATCTAAAGAGTGCCGATGATGTAATTAAGACTGTTGACAGTAATGCCAATGGTTTAAGTTCTTCTGAGGCAGCAAAAAGACTTGCCCTAAACGGCAAAAACAAACTGATTGAGGCAAAGAAGGAATCTATGCTTCACCGCTTCTTAAAACAGCTTTGCGAACCTATGACAATTATTCTTTTGGTTGCTGCGGCTATTTCTGCAGGGGTAGAAATTTATGAGGGTATTCATTCAGGACATATGGGATTCCCGTCTGATGTGGTTATTATCCTTGCCGTTGTCCTTATCAATGCCATTTTAGGTGTTTTTCAGGAAAGCAAGGCAGAAAAAGCAATCGAAGCTCTACAGGAAATGTCTAAGGCTCAGAGCAAGGTTATCCGTGACGGAAGGCAGATATTCATTCCCAGCGAAGACCTCGTTGTTGGTGATATTATAGTTCTTGAAGCTGGTGATTCAGTTCCGGCAGATGCACGAATTTTAGAATGTGCTTCTATGAAGATTGAGGAAGCCGCACTTACAGGCGAATCAGTTCCTGTAGATAAAAAGGTTGATGCTCTTGTAGCAGGAGCAAACGGCGATGTTGCCCTCGGCGACAGAAAAAACATGGTATTTATGGGTTCAACCGTTGTTTATGGTCGTGGCAAGGCAGTCGTAATTGCTACAGGTATGGAAACAGAAATGGGAAAAATTGCAAATGCACTTGCTCAGGCAGAAGAAGGCAAAACACCTCTCCAGATTAAGCTTGCAGGTCTTTCAAAGATTCTTACCTACCTTGTTATAGGTATCTGCGCTGTTATTTTCGGCGTTCAACTTATTCGTGACGGCATCGGCTTTGAACCTATCCTGAACTCTTTTATGATCGCTATCTCTCTTGCAGTTGCAGCGATTCCGGAAGGTCTTGCCACAGTTGTTACCATTGTTCTTTCTATTGGTGTTACCAATATGTCAAAGCGTAATGCCATTATTCGTAAGCTTACTGCTGTTGAAACCCTTGGTTGTACACAGATTATCTGCTCAGATAAAACAGGAACACTTACGCAGAACAAAATGACCGTTGTTGATCACTACGGCGATGATGAAGCTCTCCTTGCAAATGCAATGTCACTTTGCTCTGATGCAGAATTTGATACAGATGCTAAAACTGCCATTGGTGAGCCTACCGAATGTGCTCTTGTAAACTATGCTGAAACACTCGGTCTTTCCAAAAACACTCAAAAGAATGTATATGTCAGAATTGGCGAAGTTCCGTTTGATTCGGGCAGAAAGATGATGTCAACCATTCATAAGACCGAAGACGGTTCTCTCGTTCAGTTTACAAAGGGTGCTCCCGATGAACTTTTAAAGAGATGTACAAAGGCACTCATAGGCGGTAATGTTGTAGAGTTGACCGAAGAAATCCGCACGAATATCCTTACGGCAAATAAAGGAATGGCAGATCGTGCACTTCGTGTTCTTGCGGCAGCAAAAAAAGAACTTACCTCTGAACCTTCTGTATATAACTCAGAGAATGTCGAGTGTGACCTTTGCTTTATCGGTCTTGTAGGTATGATAGATCCTGTCCGTCCTGAAGTTAAGCCTGCTATCGACGAGTGCCGCAATGCAGGTATCCGTGCTATAATGATTACTGGTGACCATAAGGACACCGCTGTTGCTATCGCAATGCAGCTCGGTATCATCACAGACGCCTCTCAGGCTATTACAGGCGCTGAGCTTGATGAGATTTCGGATGAGGACTTTGATACTTACGTTGAAAAATATTCGGTTTATGCACGTGTTCAGCCTGAACACAAGACAAGAATTGTCAACGTTTGGAGAAAGAAAGGCAAAGTTACTGCTATGACGGGAGACGGCGTTAATGATGCTCCTTCAATTAAGAATGCTGATATCGGTGTTGGCATGGGTATTACAGGTACAGATGTTACCAAGAATGTAGCCGATATGATTCTTGCAGACGACAACTTCGCTACCATAGTTTCAGCAGTTGGAGAGGGACGAAGAATTTATGATAACATCCGAAAAGCTATTCAGTTCCTTCTTGCATCAAACCTTTCAGAAGTATTGACAATCTTCTTTGCAACACTCTTCGGATTTACAATCTTTGCACCGGTTCATCTGCTTTGGATAAATCTTATCACAGACTGCTTCCCGGCACTTGCTCTCGGTATGGAAAAGCCCGAAGTAAGCATTATGAATCGCAATCCTCGTGACAGCAAGGAAGGAATTTTTGCAGGCGGTCTTGGTTTTGCTGTTGCATACCAGGGCGTGCTCGTAACTATGATTACTATGGTTTCTTACCTGATAGGCAGATTTTGGCTTGCAGACTTTCATCATGCAGAAGCTATTGCTCAAGGAACATATTCTGCAGAAATGCTCGGCACATCAATGGCATTCCTTACACTTTCACTTTGTGAGATATGCCATGCATTCAATATGAGATCGCTCCACGGTTCAATTTTCAAAATGAAAGGTCAGAATTTGTGGCTGTGGGGTGCAGGTATTCTCTCACTTTTACTTACAACTCTCGTCATTGAAGTTGATTTCCTTGCAAAAGCATTTGAACTTGCTCATCTTGACCTTGTAGAATACGGCATTGCTTTTGGTCTTGCAATCCTCATTATACCTATCGTTGAGATAATCAAAGTTGTTCACAGAGCAATGGAGAACAGAAAAATAAAATAAATAGTGATGAATAATTGAATAAAAAACATAAAGTGTGACCTAATTTTCAAGGTCACACTTTATGTTTTTAGCAAAATTCCGTCAAAAAATAACAGTAATTTCTTATGTTTTTCAACGTCATTCAGCGCAATTTAACCTATTTTGACATAATTCGTGCTCGTGTCAAGACGGGATCAAAAAATTAATCCATTACATATAAATCAATATCTATTAAAGCTCTCGTCTTATAACATAAATACCTCTTAGCATCCGAAACACATCGAAAATCTCGCCAAAGATTTGTATCGACGGATTTATTTTTTGCAGTTGCATTCATTATACCACTTTTCTCCCAAAACCACAATATTTTCAAGCGGTTTTTTCATATTTTGCCGGAAACTAAAATAATTGTCTTTCCCGTTCGGTATCTCGAAAAGTATATGTTCTTATGTAAAAAAAGAAAGAAGCTACAGAAAAAC
>JAZORX010000371.1:0-2917 GCA_045656845.1 Acutalibacteraceae bacterium
GGGTAAATCCTTTGCATCAAAGCTTGAGATAGCTTTGGCCGCAATATTCTCTAAAGACGATATTATCGTAATTGATCCTGAGCGTGAGTATGCTCCGCTTATAAAGAACTTGGGCGGTGAAAACATCAAGCTCTCTGTATCTTCATCTAACCATATTAACGCAATGGCTATCAATAAAGATGTGGAAGATGAAAACCCGGTATCAATGAAATCAGAGCTTCTTATTTCTATCTTTGATGAACTGTTAAAGAGTGGCTCATCTCGTATGGGTGGCGGTGTCGGTGCTAAAGATAAGTCAATCATTGACCGTTGTACTATAAGAGTATTTGCGGACTATATGAACGGCAGAACCGACAAAGAACCTACACTTATGCAGCTTCGTGATGAACTCTTAAATCAGCCTGAAGCTGAAGCTCATGACCTTGCTCTCTGTCTTGAAATGTTTACAACGGGTAGCTTGAACGCCTTTGCTCATCAAAGTAATGTTGATGTCAACAAGCGAATTATAAGCTATGACATATTGGAGCTTGGCGAACAGATGAAATCAATCGGTCTTTTGATTATGCTCGATAACATTATGAACCGTGTAATCGAAAACAGAAAGAAAGGCAAATATACAAGAGTTTACATTGACGAAGCTCACTTATTCTTTAAGAATCAGTATAGTGCTGACTTCTTGTTGAAGGCTTGGAAGCGTTTCAGAAAATACGGCGGTCTGCTTACGGGTATCACACAGAACATATCCGATTGTTTACTCAATGAAACTGCAAGAGGAATGCTTTCCAATAGCGAATTTCTGCTGATGCTCAATCAATCGCCTTCAGACAGAAAAGATTTATCGGAACTCTTAAATATTTCTGATACACAGATGAGTTATATTACAAACGCAGGAGCCGGACGTGGACTTATCAAAGTCGGTGGCTCTATCGTGCCTTTTGTAAATGACTTCCCAACAGACACAGAACTCTACAAGCTAATGAGTACAAAACCGGGAGAAGGATAATATGAAAAATCAAAAGTTTAATTCAAATCTTTGCCCTAACTGTAAAACGGGTGCAGACAGTTTGCTATTGGATAGCAAAGAGCCTAACTGTCCTTATCTTCACTTGCATAACGGGCAAAGTTGCATAATGTTCAAACAATTACAAAACAAGGAGGAATAAAACTATGAGAGCTTATTCAAGAAATCAGTTTGCAGAACTTGATTTTGATGGAAAAGAATATGAGTTTAACGAGCAGGAAGGCACCTTCACGGGTACACTTGTCTGCAAGAAATGGGGCAAAAAAAGTAACATAATTGCCTATGTCGATTTTGATGACGGACGAAAGATAATGACAACTGCTTTCACAGAACCGGGCAATTATCTTGGTATTCCTGAAATTGAACTCGGTTCAAGAATTAAGCTGACATTTGCACCAAATAAAAGGCATAATGTTCGCCTGAAATCCGTTGAAGTAATTGAATAATTATATCGGGCAGAGTGTAAAAACTCTGCCCGTAATTTATGGAGGTCAATATGAGAAACAAAGAAACTGAAAAGCTTTTCAAACTTGCTTATACTGATGCGATGACGGGTGTATATAACCGTAACGCATACGAAGAAAAGCTTGAAAAACTCAACAAAGCAAATGCAAGACTTGATAACATAATGGTTGTCATTGTGGACCTTGACAGACTTAAATGTATAAACGATACATACGGGCATCGCACGGGTGACGATGCAATAAAAACAGTTGCCGATTGTATTGTTAAAACTGTTGGCAAAAAGGCTGACATATATCGTGTCGGTGGCGATGAATTTGTATGTATAGCAGAAAGAGATATTTCTTCTTATATTGCTGAATTAAGAGATTTAATCAGTTTTGTAGGAAAGGAAAAACTGTATCCACTTTCTGTTTCGCTCGGATATTCAAGGTTTGATACAAGGAAAGACAAAAGCATTGATGACCTTATCAAACATTGTGACAAGAAATTATATGATGCTAAAAAAAGAAAGGCGGTGAAATGATATGGAACTAAGAATTAAAATGATAGACTCAAAAAATGATTTATTAGTCTTTACTGACGAAAAATTTATGGAAAGAGTTGTAACAGAAATCATAGATTATTGTTGTATAAATGCAATGTTTCATATCTATGACGAAAAAGAAAATCTTGTTGCAGAAATATCCGCTTTCTTCATTGATGAAAGTAGAAGCTATAATAATGGCTTGAGTATCACAACAGTTGCCGATTGTATGAGTCAGGAATTACTTGATGCAATAAAAGTTCTTGTAAAAACCGAAGATTATGACGAAATAATATTCACGCCTGCTTATACTTGCTACATTCAAACTCTCTATGTGTACCCTGAATTCAGAAATATGGGAATCGGTAAATATTTATGGGAGAACATAGCAGACATCTTTGAGTATTTTATGAACAAGGATATTCATGCAATTATTGTCTATCCTAAACCTCATACGATAATTAAAAATGGAAATACATTTGAAAAAGAACCTATTGAAGATGACGAAATGCTTCAAAAAATGAAAAGCGGACTTGTATTAGGTGGTTTTAAGGAAATTGATAATTCAAATTACTTTATGAAGATTTATTTGGATGAATAAACGGAGGTGATTTGTTTTGAGTGAAAAAGACATCAAGACGAAACCCAAACAATCCCCAAAGTCAAAAGGTTCTCCCAATATGCCGAAAGTTGCGGTCAAGAGCAAGGATGCGGTAGTAAATACTGTTAAGGATGCAAAAGCCGTAATGAAAGATACACTTGTAAAGAAAGCGGTTGAATCAAAGCTTGGCACAGAGCAAGGCTATTCAGAACCTCAAAAGGCTGATACAGAAGCTTCGGAAAGAGTTGAAAGTGCTGCTTATACAACTGCCGATACAGTTTATCATAAAAGCAAGACTTATACGCAA
>JAZORX010000372.1:0-9524 GCA_045656845.1 Acutalibacteraceae bacterium
AAAATATGTTGTTCTCAAGCTCGGTGAAAGAGGCTGCAGCGTATGGGACGGCAACACTTTAAAGATAGTCCCTTCATACAAAAGCAATGTTGTGGATACAACTGCCGCCGGTGATTGCTTCACAGCTGCGCTTGCTCTTGAATATAAAAAATGCGGCGATATTCTTGCTGCCTGCGATATGGCAAACAAGGCAGGTGCAATAGCCGTCAGCCGTATGGGTGCAGAAGCTTCTATGCCGACAGCAGATGAACTTATCAACTTCATAGGATAAAAACAACTGACTGCTCACAAAAAGCAGTCAGTTTCATTTTATATTCCAAACATTATTTTAAGAAAAAGCTTCATATTCATCTCTTCGGAGAGTTTCACGGGCATTGAATCAAATCTGTCGATAGCCCCGTAAAGTGCTGTCACATTTTCATCTGACTTTTCCTTAAGGGTTGCCATAAGCTTTTCAAAAATCTCACAGGCAACGAAGAATTTTTCGCTCCACTTTGTAAGCTCACGGCATATAGGCAGATCCTTTCTGAGATAATCGCTTGTCTCTTTCATTTTTGCGATATACTCTTCGGCAAGGGCGATTGCTTCCTGCACTTCACCCTTTTTAATCAGCTCAAGCACCTTTTCGAAATGCTTTTTCATGATTTTTGAAGGCTCATCCTTAAGGCAGGAAACGAAAAGATGATCAGCAAAAACGATGAATTTTTCTGCATCATCCTTACCGACAACCTGAGCGATTGCTTTTCGCCATGAATCATCAGGATTGTAGCTTTCGCTGTCCCAAAGATAATCTGCAAATGTTATCAAGGGGATTTTGGAGCACTCAGCATATTCCATACAGTTTGAAATTATACCCTCTGAATATTTCCACAAATCAGCATCACGGTTAATGATGGGAGAAATATGCATTTCATTGAACATCGCCATATCGTTAACGGGATAATTATCCCAGTACAAAGGCCTATGGTTTGTTCCTTCGATAAACTTTATCGCATCGGCACTGCAAAGCTCTCTTGAGCAGATATCCTTGCCCGTCCAGAAAAGAGAAATCTGAGGTGAAATATTCTGACCGAGCTTTGAAATATAATATTCGTCACCCTTACCGTTATAGAGAGTCGGGCAGACAGTGAGTCTGATTTTTTCATCAATTCTGAGCAATTCTCCGTGGTATCTTTCAACAAGAGCTATATGTGCATTGACCGTTTCACCGTAGAGAGCCTTGTCGCTTTCGAAGGCAAGCTCTTCGCTGATATCATCGAGCAGCAAGCCAAAATGACGCACACCTGCTGAATAAAGCTGTTTTGTCTTTGCCATAAGAGCCTCAAACTCAGCCTCAGACGAATACTCCATTGAAAGACCGGGAGCGATACACCAATAAAAGTCCATATAACAACTCTTTGCAAGGTCAATAAGCTCCCTGAGCCTTGCAATATCCTGCTCAGGATAGAGGTCGCGCCAGAGCTCTCTGTGATAGTCGTCATCCTTCGGAGCGTAATACACTGTATTCATTCTGTTTTTTGCCATCAGAAGCATAACGGACTTTCTTTTTTCGTGGCTCCAAGGAATACCGTAAAAGCCTTCGATATATCCTCTTACTTTAAACAAAGGCGAGCCTATGTATCTTCCCTCTGAGAGAGTTTCACTTTCAACTCTGTTTTTAACATCAACCAGAGCGTAGTAAAGACTTTTTTCTCCCGAGCATTCAATATTGATTTTCTTATCCGACGAAACATTGAGGATATATTTTTCGTCAGTTACCCTGTGCGTCTTTTCACAGTAACAAACGCTTCTGTCATTTTTTTGCGAAACGGTTATTTCAGCATCAATATTACCGAGAAAAGAAGGTATTTTAAAATTTTTTATCATAAACAAACCTCCGAAAGTTGATTTTTATATAATTTAATGTTAAGATTTTAAAAACGGTATTTTCTTTTAGAGAAACAGGAGATTACAATATGATTATAAGACCATTTGAAGAAAAAGACAAGGAAAATGTTCGATTTGTCTGCCTTAACAGTGAAGGACCCTGCCAGATGACACCTGATGAGCAGCATTATATCCTTACAACTTACTGCAATTACTACATCGAAAAAGAAGGAAGAAACTGTTTTGTTGCCGTTGATGACGATGACAAGGCAATCGCATACATCATCTGCACTGAAAACTATGATGCATACAGAAAAATCTTTCTTGAAGAATATGTTCCCCGCCTTGACGATGAGCTTACAGTGTGGGGCTTCAACGCAAAGCAGGGCGCAATCGGCTCAACCGTACTTCAGGAAAAATACAAGGAAGAATACCCTGCTCACCTTCATATCGATGTTCTTCCTGAATACCACCGTCAAGGAATCGGTCATATGCTTGTAAATACGCTCAGAGAACACCTCCGTAGCAAAGGCGTATGCGGTGTTATGCTCACGGTTGGCGCAAAAAATATGGTTGGTCAGGGATTTTACAACAAATACGGTTTTGATCTGCTTGAACAGGTTGGCGACGATGTGGCTTTCGGCCTGAAGTGTTAAACTTTTTGGAGGCAATTTTATGAAGTACTATCTCGGAATAGACGGTGGCGGTTCCAAAACGACAGCAATCATCTGCGATGAAAATCTGAATCTCGTTTCCCGTTTTGTCGGTGAAAGTATCAATTTCAATTCCGTGGGAATGGAAAAAGCAAGAGAAAATCTCAAGGCTACGGTCGACGGTGTACTTTCAGGAAAAAGCATACAGCTCAGCGCTGCTTTTATCGGAATGTCTGCAATTGCAGAAAGAGCAGAAGATGATTTCACCAAAAAGCTTTGCGACGGAATTATTGACTGCGCAAACATCACTATGGACAGCGATGTTTACATCGGTCTTGAAGCTATGCGATGCGAAGGCACTGCCGCAATGGTTATCAGCGGTACGGGCTCAATGGCAGTCGGCAGACTTCAGAACGGAGAAATCATTCACACTGGCGGATGGGGGTACATCCTCGGTGACGAAGGCTCAGGCTATGCAATTGCAATCGACGCTTTGAAAGCAGCAATCTGCGGCTATGAAGGAAGCGGCCCCGAAACACTCCTCACCGATGCAGTCCGTGAGTTTTATCAGATTGATAATATGCTTGAGATAATCGACCTCTTCTACGATCCCCCGATGCCGAGAAACGAAATTGCAAAATTTGCACCCGTTGTTTTTGAATATTCAGAAAAAGACAGCGTTGCAGATGCAATCATTTCAGACCACGCACGACTTCTTGCAGAAACGGTTTCTGCTCTTCTCTCAAAAATGCCCGAAGGCACTCCCCTCGGTCTGTGGGGTGGAATTTTTGAAAACCGGGAAAATTTCAGAAACAAATTTTCTGAAATCATTGCCGAAAGATTCCCGGACACTGAAATCAATGTGCTTGAATATGCACCCGAATACGGAGCAGTTTTTGCAGCAATAAAAACGGACGGAGAATGATTATGAATAAACCTCTTGAGTACCTCGAAAATCTTTCACGGATTCTTGAAGAAATAAAAAAACATCAGCTTGAGTCTATTGAAAACGCATCTGCAGCATTTGCCTATGCGCTTGAAAACGGCAGAAAAATTTTTCTTTTCGGCACCGGACATTCACATATGCTTGCAGAGGAGCTTTTTTACAGAGCAGGCGGCCTTGTCTGCATTCAGCCGATTTTCGAAGAGGATCTGATGCTTCATAAGTCTGCTTCAAAAAGCACGGAATTTGAAAGACTCGAAGGCTATGCCGAAAAGCTTTTTAACGATTACGAAATGAAGAAGGATGACGTTGTCGTCATCATCTCAAACTCCGGTCGAAACGGAGTCTGCGTTGATATGGCTCAGCTTGCAAAGGATAACGGGCTGACTGTCGTTGCGCTCACAAACCTGAACCATTCGAAGTCGATGTCTTCACGCCATCCGAGTGGAAAGAAGCTCTATGAATTTGCGGATATCGTGCTTGATAACATGGGTTGCATCGGCGACGCAAGCGTTTATTTTGATGAAATCGGCAGAAACGCTTCCCCTACCTCAACAAGCTCAGGTGCAGCAATTCTCAATGCGGTAGCAGCAGGTTGCATTGAAAAAATGATCGGTGACGGTTTCACTCCCGAAGTTTTTTCGAGCAGCAATGTTGACGGTGGCGATGCTGTAAACGAGGCATATCTCAACAAATATAAAGATATAATAAGATCACTCTGACAGCGAGCAGGCAGTACAAACACTGTCTGCTCTTTTTCTTTTAAAGAACATTTGACTTTTTATCATTTCTAATATATATTTGAATTATAAACTTTAATCGGAGGGAAAACTTATGTTGTGGCCAGTAATAAGATCCATAGTTTCAGTTTTTGTTGTTATTGAAACATTTTTCACAGGTATTTTCAACGGTGTTGTTATCAAACCGATTGAGATGCCCGAAATTGTTGTGGGAGAGTACACACAGTACGTCGACCCGTTTATCGGCACGGGTGGTACACCGTGGGCATGCGGTATGCTCAGCCCTGCAGCCTGTGTTCCGTTCGGAGCTGTAAGGCTCGGCCCCGACACTTCTTTTATTGACGGTGCGTACATAGTCAAAACAAACACATCAGGCTATTATTACGAGCACGGACACATCAAAGGCTTCAGCCATTCAAGACTCTCGGGTACAGGTGCTGAAGATTATCAGATTTTCAGAGTTACACCTGCAATCGGAGACAATAAAGCTGATGTCATCCCCTATTCACACGATTATGAACAGGCTTCCGCAGGATATTATTCTGTTTATCTGCAGCCGCTCGATTGCCTTGCAGAGCTTACTGCAACCAATCATGCAGGTGTTCACAGATACACCTTCAACCGGGCTGACGATGCACGTCTGTTTATTGATATAACAAGCACAGCAGGAAATTACCCGGCAGAAAAAGGCTTTGTTAATTACGATAAAGAAACAGGTATGCTGACAGGCGGATGTGAAATCCACGCAGCATTTTCTGACAGATATGAAGGTCTCCCCGTCTACTTTGCAGCAAAAGCTGATAAAGAGATTGTTTCTTATGAGATTACGGGTGATGAGTCCGACCTCGGAATAGATATCAATTTCGGAAATATCAAGGGAGAAAGCGTTGAAATGAAGCTTGCAATAAGCTTTGTCAGCGTAGAAAACGCAAAGCTTAACCTTGATGCAGAAACAGATGGACTCAGCTTTAACGATATCCGTAACAAGGCTGTTGAAACATGGGACGATAAGCTCTCTGTTATCAGAATCAACAGCACTGATGAAGAGATCATGAAGGTTTTCTACACAGCTCTTTATCACAGCATGATTATGCCGACTGACTTTACTGATGTCAACGGTGAATACCTCGGCTTCGACAAGAAGATTCATATTGCAGACGGATATACCTACAGAACGGATATGTCCCTTTGGGATACCTGCCGCGACACACATTCTCTTTACACGCTCATTGAGCCTGAAATCCAGACAGACTGTCTCAAAAGTCTTGTTGAAATGGCCAATGCCGGCGGAGTTATCCCGAGATGGCCTATGGGTGCAGGCTACGCCTCATCAATGCACGGTGATCCCACAAACATTATGATAGCTGAAAGCTATCTTAAAGGATTCCGTGATTTTGATGTAGAAACTCTTTATGACTGTATGAAAAAGACATCCGAGGGTCCCGTTAACAGGTCCGGAAGAAACTTTGTTGAACTGTATAATGAATACGGCTATATCCCCGATGACCTTGCAAACGGTGAAGAATCTGTAAGCTTCACGCTTGAGTACGCATGGGAGGACCACGCAATTGCAGTTCTCGCTGAGCAGCTCGGCAAAACCGAGGATGTGCAGAGATACAGCGAAAAAGCAATGTATTATAAAAACCTCTTCAATCCCGAAACCAAATATTTCCAGGCAAGAAACTCTGACGGTTCATTCGTATGGAACTTCAGCCCGTATATCACAGCATTCTACGATGCAGTTATGATCAAAAAGTTTGCTTCCTGCTACAGCGAAGGCAGCGCAAGACAGTGGCGTTGGAGTGCCATTCACGATATTGACGGTATGATCGGGCTCTTCGGTTCGGAAGAATATTTCGTTTCTGAGCTTGAGAAATTCATGAAGGACGCTTCTCTTTCAAGGGCAGCCATCGACCCCGGCCACGGATTCTGGATCGGCAATCAGCACGATATTCACACTCCGTACCTTTTTGCAAACGCAGGCAGACCTGACCTTACTCAGAAATGGGTTCGTTGGGCTCTTGACAGACGCTTCAGCGATGATGTAAACGGCCTTGACGGTAACGATGACGGTGGTACTCTCAGCTCCTGGTATGTTTTCTCTGCAATGGGCTTCTATCCTCTTGCCGGCTCAGATAAATACTGGATCGGCTCACCCAATCTTGACAGCGCCGAAATCACGCTCGGCAACGGCAAGACCCTTAAAATCACAGCTCACAACCAGGGTAAAAAGAACATCTATGTTGAGTCAGTCAAGCTCAACGGTGTTGAACTTGAAGGTTGCTACATCACTCACGATCAGCTTATGAGTGGAGGTACCCTTGAATTCACGATGAGTGATAAAGCAAAATAAGGATGTGACACAATGTTAGAATATATCAAAGCGATATTCAGTGTAATTGAAGTTCTGCTTCTATCAATAGGCATCATCCCTGTTGATACAAGCATCAATTACGGTGGTGGAGATTATACCCCACCTTCGGTTGTAAACGAAATGGTCATCGTTGATAATGGCGTTTCCGACTATTGCATCGTTACTTCCGAAGCTCCTGACGAATGTATCAAAACTGCTGCAAACGAGCTTCAGACTTACATTAAAAAAGTCAGTGGTGCTGAGCTTGAAATCATCACTGAAAACAAGCTCTCTGAAAACAGCAAGGCTATTCTCGTCGGAGAAACCGAGTTTGAAAATAAAATCGTCGATATCGACCGTGCTTCAATAAAGGCTGACGGTTTCCGACTTTACTCTGACGGAAATTATTTCGTTATCGCAGGTGCAGACAGCAGAGGAACACTTTACGGTGTTTATACCTTCCTTGAAGAATACCTCGGTGTCCGTTGGTTTACACCGACGCTTGAGGTTGTACCCGAGAGCGAAGATATAATCGTAGATGCAAGCATCGACAAAATAGTTGAGCCATCATTTTCTGTCCGCAGAAACGATTGCGCAGGCACTAACGATGCTCACAGAGCCAGAACGAAGATGAACGTTTCATTTTGGCAGCCTGCAACAGCTCACGGTGGTGCACTGACATATGTTGTATGGGACGCATCTCTCCCCTCTCTCGTTCCCGATTCACTTTTCACAGAGCATCCCGAATATTTCGCACTCCTTGAGGACGGCACCCGTTCAACGGACCATGCCTGCCTTTCAAACCCTGATGTTCTCGATGTCACGATCAAAAGTGTGAGAGCTGCAATCGAAGCGAATACAACCGATGCAAAATATGTTCATATCGGTCAGAAAGACAATCAGAACTATTGCCGTTGCGAAAACTGCGAAGCACTTTATGAAAAATACGGCAGCATCTGCGCACCGACCCTTATTTTTACAAACAACCTCGCAGATGCACTTGATGAAGATTATCCTGATTTCATGTTCACATTCTATGCTTATCTTGAAACCGCAAAGCCTCCTCAGGATTTAACTCTCAGATGTAACGATAATGTTGCTCCCGTTCTCTGCGGACTGCACAGCGCTTGCAGAAGCCACCCTCTTACTGAATGCGGTCACGAGGATATACAGGAAGAAACACTCCTGACGGCATACGGTGAATTTGAGCCACAGATTGCAAAGGACTTTGAAAATTGGACTAAGGTTGCAGATACAACATACATCTATGATTACACAATCAACTTCCTTAATGTTGCTCAGTTTTTCTCAAACTTCGGCACGATGCAGTCCACGATGCAGTATATGCACGACATCGGCATAACCGGATACATTTACAACTGCGGTGACGGACACTATGCTGCTTTCAACGAGCTGAGAAACTATCTTCTGACGAAGCTTCAGTGGGATGTCAACTGCGATGTTGAATATCATATGATGGATTTCATCAACGCTTATTACGGTGAAGATGCAGCCCCCTACATCAAAGAAATCCTCGACATCCAGACGGCGCAGATTGCCGCAACAGCTCACGCTTTTGACTTTGATTGGCATTATCAGTCCGGCTACTATCCGATTCACACAATCACAAAACTCGACAAACTCTGGGAAAAAGCACTCAATGCCGATATAACCGATGAGCAGCGCTTCAATGTAGAGGTAGCAAATCTCAGCTGGGAATACTTCAAAGCCAATCAGTTTCTCGGAGAATATTTCTTCCTTAATCCTTTCAGATTAAAGGCTAACGAAGAGCTTTACGATGCTTTCAAGGCGCACGGCATCAGCAGAGTTTCCTCCTTCGGTCTTATACCCGAAAATAAGGAAGATGTTGATTTTATGCTCCGTCCGTTTAACTGGAAATAGAAACAAAACACTTGCAAAGGCAGACAGCTTTTGCAAGTGTTTTAGTTTTATTGATTTAATATATAGATAAATTCGGGTTTGTCGGGGTGAACCCGAAAGGTAATAAGTAAGAAGTAAGAAGTAAGAGTGAATAAGTGAGGGTCTGCGACGCTGATTTTTATGCCTGTCTTAAATCGTTCTCGTAGGGCGTGACGCTTGCGACACGCCGTAAAATATCGCAGAATATCGGTTCGTCGCAAAGCGTCGAACCCTACGAACCACGATTCGAGCGACTTCGTAGGGGAGCATATTATGCTCCCGCAAAATTTCATCAGAATTGACTGGCAGATGATATCTGCCCCTACGAACACGGCTTAAGATAAGCGAGTAGGGACGGGCGTCCTCGACCGTCCGAAAAAACATCAGAATTTAACGGACTGTTAAAAAATCGTATCATCCCCACAAACCCGAATTTATCGAGGCGTTTAAGGCAATAGGAATAAATTTTACTCTGCAGAAATTTTGTTATGTGGTGACTGTAGGATTGGCAAAAGAAAACGAAGCAAGTAAAATTCAGATTACAGAAGAAAATTTTTGTATTTTATAATAAAAACATAAAATGGAAAATAATACAAACAGGAGGAATAAAAATGAACTGCCCGAAATGTGGAAATGAATTGAATCCGAATATGAAATTCTGCGCAAAGTGTGGAACACCGGCCCAGCAGCCTGCTGCCCCTGTTGCACCCACTCAGCCTAAGACTGCTGTGCCTGCGCCGCAGAAGGATGAACCACAAAAGTCTGCAAATCAGAAGAAAGCAAAGAAGAATATTGCTCTGAGAATAATTGCAATAATTCTCATCATCGCAGTTCTTCTCACGGGCGGACTTTTCATAACCGACTCGATCCTTTTTAAAACAGAAAAAGACAAAGGAAACTACATAACAGATTTCCCTGTACTCAAGCAGAATACTGATTTGCTTGTTTACGATGAAGAAAAGTTTCCTTATGAGGATTACAACATCAAGGTAGACAGATTCAAAACAGGTAAGGTTTTCAAAAGCTCAACCTTCAGCGGCTTTGAAAAC
>JAZORX010000373.1:0-5067 GCA_045656845.1 Acutalibacteraceae bacterium
CGCTTGGCCTCCGACTTCAAGTGACAGTCAGCTGATACCAACCGATGAAAGAATCAAGGCTTTTGAGAAAAACAAGAACGATGACGACCTTTATGTGCTTCTCTTTAATTTTGGCAGATATCTGCTCATTTCATCTTCAAGAGCAGGCACTCAAGCGACTAATCTGCAAGGCATATGGAGTAACAGCATCAAACCATCGTGGAACTGCAATTACACCACAAACATCAACACTCAGATGAACTACTGGCCTGTGCTTCCTTGCAATATGCCTGAGCTTATGACACCGCTTACAGATATGTTAAAGACCTTATCCGTTACAGGTGAAGATGCTGCAAGGAATTTCTATAACGCCAAGGGCTTTGTGGTTCACCACAATTCTGATATATGGGGCTTTTCTTATCCCGTTCAGGGTAGAGCTTGTTGGGGCTTCTGGCAGGGAGGTTCGGGTTGGTTGTGCCGTAGTCTTTTTGAGATTTATGAGTACACACTCAACAAAGATTTCCTCGGAAAAACTGCTTACCCCATTATGAAGAAAGCGGCAGAGTTTTATCTTGATATTCTCACCGAAGATGAAAAGGGCAATCTCATAATCTGTCCTGCGACCTCTCCCGAAAACAATTTCAAAATGGGCTTCGGTTCATCAGCGACCTCGAAGAGTACAGCTATGATGAACAGTATCGTTCTTGATTTGTTTATGAGTTGTAAAAAGAGCTGCGAGGTACTGTCGGTAAAAGATGTCTTCTATACTAAAATCTGCGACAGCATACAAAAAATAAAGCCTCTATGCATCGGTAAAAACGGTGAGCTTCTTGAATGGAATGAGCAGATCCCTGAAAGAGAAGTACATCACAGACATGTGTCACATCTTTATGCTCTGCACCCTGCAAACCTCATAACCTATGAGAAGGATAAGGAGCTTTTTGACGCTTGCAAAAAGACTTTGGAAATCAGAGGTGACGACGGTACAGGCTGGAGCCTTGCGTGGAAAATCAACTTCTGGGCGAGACTTCGTGATGGCAACCACGCCCTTAGCCTTGTGGATAAGCTTCTTACCCTTGTTGATACCGACGGAGAAAACTATCACCACGGTGGTGTTTATCCGAATCTATTTGATGCACATCCTCCCTTCCAGATTGACGGCAATTTCGGTGCACTCAGCGGTATCTGTGAAATGCTTTTACAGTCTGACAGCGAAAACATTTATCTGCTTCCTGCTCTTCCCGACAAATGGAAAAACGGCTCTGTCAAGGGCCTGGCTGCAAAGGGAAATGTTACTTTAGATATTGAATGGGCAGACGGCAAGGTAACAGATTATACTATTCACGGAAACAGCGAAAAGCTAAATATTATAAAATGCAAATAAACAATTAATTTAAGGAGAAACCTATGGAAAAATATCTTATCAACCCTAATCAGAAAATCAGTAAAATCAACAAAGAGATTTACGGTCACTTTTCGGAGCATCTCGGCAGATGTATTTACGAGGGGCTTTATGTCGGTGAGGACTCCCCTATCCCTAATGTCAATGGTATGAGAAAAGATGTTGTTGATGCTCTCAAGGATATGGGTATTCCCGTACTTCGTTGGCCCGGCGGTTGCTTTGCTGATGAGTACCATTGGAAAGACGGCATCGGCCCAAAAGAAAGCAGAAAAAAGATGATTAACACCCATTGGGGCGGTGTTGTTGAAGACAACAGCTTCGGTACTCACGAGTTTTTTGAACTTTGTGAACAGCTCGGCTGTGAAGCTTATGTCAATGGCAATGTTGGCTCAGGCACAGTTCAGGAAATGAGCGAATGGGTTGAATATATGACCTTTGACGGTGTATCTCCTATGGCTGATCTTCGTAAGGCTAATGGCAGGGAGAAACCTTGGAAAGTAAAATATTTCGGTGTTGGTAACGAAAACTGGGGCTGTGGAGGTAATATGCACCCTGAGTTTTACGCTGACCAATACAGACGCTATGAAACCTATGTCCGTGATTATGACAGCAACAACCGTATTTTCAGAATTGCCTGCGGTGCAAACGCTTTCGACTACAACTGGACAGATGTACTTATGAAAAAAGCAGCGTGGCGTATGAACGGCCTGTCACTTCACTATTACACTCTCCCTGGTGATTGGGGCAATAAGGGTAAAGCTCTCAGCTTCACCAAAGATGAGTACTATACTACCATCGAAAAAGCTTACAAAATGGAAGAGCTCGTACGCCGTCACGGTGATATTATGAATCGCTACGACCCTGACAAGAGAATCGCTATGATAGTTGACGAATGGGGTACCTGGTACGATGTTGAAGAGGGTACAAATCCCGGCTTCCTTTATCAGCAGAACACTATGAGAGATGCTATTGTTGCAGGTCTTACCCTTAATATTTTCAACAAGCACTCTGACAGAATCAAAATGGCAAACATTGCTCAGACTATAAACGTGCTTCAGGCTGTGGCTCTTACCGACGGCGAGGATATGCTCCTTACTCCCACATATCACATATTCAAAATATATAAGGACCATCAGGAAAACACACTCCTCGGCTCATATATCACTACTCCCAACCTTGCCGACAAGGGTACCCTGCCGAAACTTATAGAAAGTGCTTCAGTTAAAGAAGACGGTACTATTATTGCAACTGTAGTCAACACATCTGCTGATGAGAGTGCAGACATTCACTGTCAGATAGCAGACTTTAATCTCAAAGATCTTTCAGCAGAAATTCTCACAGGCGACATCCACGACTACAACAGCTTTGAGAACAAGAATGTAGCCTACACAAAAGCTTTCAGCGATTACGAAATCCTCGCAGATGGATTCAAAACTACAATCCCTCCCTGCTCAGTTGCAAAGTTCGTGATTAAATAATATGGCAGAATGTAAAAGATGTCTGCTTCACGAGGCAGCAGAAGAGGATACACTCAAAAGCATAAAGGAGCGAATTGACAAGCTCTCCGAAAAAGAAAGGGCACCCGATGAGCTTTACGAAAAGAGGCTCAGCGAGTGCAAAAGTTGCGACAATCTCATATCAGGTGTATGTATGAAATGCGGTTGCTATGTGGAATTCAGAGCAGCGTTTAAAAAGAATAACTGTCCCAATGTGAAAGACAGAAGATGGTGAATATAGTAAAAGTACCTACCAGAACGGCAGGTACTTTGTTTTTTAACAAGATAATCATCTTACTTATTTGCAATCAATAAAGATTTTTTCTTTTCTGTGGCCATCCTTTATACCCCTGCAAGTGAAGTTTTCAATTTTGAGATTTCGGCAGTGTCTTGCCCATATGCCATAAGCGGGAAGATTTCTGAATCTCCAGCACTCAGGATAAACCTTTGTATATTCGGGGATAAAAAGTCGGTTATCTTTAATCTCTATGGCATCACGATAAGTTATATCGAAGTTTTTGAGAGTTACATCAGTACAATACTTTGTCTTAAGCTTTTGTTTGTAACCTGCAACGATTACAGGAAGCTCTACATTTGTAGCCTTTATATCTTCAACTGTTATATTATACATTTCGCTCTTGCCGTCAAAAATGTTTTTGTCTACGGGCTTTTCATCACCCGCCTCTTTGACGATTTCTGTTTTGTTTGCAGTCGCAGAAGTAACCTCTGCAGCTCGGTTGCGGTTACCTAAACGAATAAACAACGGACAAGTACATCTGTCCATAGTTATATTTTTAACTTTCACATCGTGTACCTTAGCACCATCACAAGCCTCGATTGATACCCCCGAAACAGCACCGGGATAAAGGTCTGTCATCAGGAAGGTGCAATCCTCGACAGTAACATCATAAACATCATAGGTTGTTTCTGTGCCGATTTTGAAGCAGTTTGTTCTTGAGATAACCTCGCAGTTTCTCACAGTGATACCGTGCATTTCTTTCTCACAGCCACACCAGATAGCATTTTTGAGTACAATGCCGTCATCGGCCGTTGACACAAAGCAGTGGTCAATTTCTACATTACAACTTCCTGCAATATCAAATCCATCAGAGTTTGCAACATTGCGGTTATTCCATATAACAGTATCGGTGATTTTCACACTGTCGCACACGAGCATTTTATATGTCCACCAAGGCGAGTCTTCAAAAATGATGTTGTGTATCTTAATATTTCTGCATTTTTCAGTAAGAAGAATCGAGCCATATTTTGACTTGTGAGCAAAGCGAATCTGAGCACGATAATCCTGACGCATCTTAATAACATCGATTACAGGTGAAGGAGTAAACATATTTTCACTGACGGGCTTAAGACCAAAAAGAGTACCATTGCCAATAAGCTTGCCACCACCGGTTATGGAAATATTATCACAGTCAAAGGCATAAATCAGAGCGTTATGTTTGTATCCTTTACCACTTGTGTTAGCCGAAAGCGAGCTATCTTTATCGATGAATAATGTCACATTACTGCGAAGAAAAATTGTTGTAGTTATATACATACCGCCACTGATTAAAACAGTACCGCCACCGTCTTTATGGCATTTGTCTATAGCCTGCTGAATGGCTTTCGCATTGGCTTCATCAGTTGCATTTATATCAGCACCATAATCTCTGATGTCGTAGCAATTATCAGGTGCTCGTTGTGTAAAATCGATATATTTCTCCAAGGGGTAATAGGATGAATAGTCGCCCTCTCGCACCTCGGTATAAGGCTCCCCTGTTGTTACACGAAGATCCTTTCCAAATAATAAGGTGTTCAGCTTATCAAATATGTTTCGTTTTGTTTTCATATATTGCCTCGCAAATTAAATTGTTTTATGTAATTTTATCATATTTTCACTAAAAAATAAATAGGTAAATTAAGTGGAAATATTTATGGAGAAAAAATTATTTTATAATGTTAACGATATAATTGAACTTTATGGAGTTAAGAAAAGCTCAGCATACAGACTCATACAGGAGCTTAATGAAGAATTAAGTAACCAAGGTTTTTATACACAGAGAGGCGTTGTAAATGCCGAATACTTCAGAAAAAGAGTATATATTTGATGTAAATAGTAGAAACACCGTCGGGGATTAACTTCCTCGGCGGTATTTTTTTAGTTTACTGCAAAATATGAAAAAGAATTGTGCC
>JAZORX010000374.1:0-5270 GCA_045656845.1 Acutalibacteraceae bacterium
ATTCCTATCTGGGGTATTACTGCACTTATGACCGAGAACGATAAGGACAGAGCAAAGCTTCTCGGCCTTGCAAGAGTGGTCGGCGGTGTAGGCGGTGCTGTTGTTCTTGTAGCACTTATTCCCGTTTCACAAAGCGTAGGCGCATCCTTTGCCGAAACAATGGGTCAGTCCAAGGGCTTACAGATGGGCTTTATTCTTGTTTGCGGTGCTCTTACTCTTATCGGCTCAATTCTTTTCCAGTGTGCTGCCTTTGCCAAGGAAAGAGTTTCACAGCCTTCGGACGCTCATAAAGGTTTTGTTGATAATGTAAAAATTATGTGGGCGTGTAAGCCTTTCCGCCGTATTCTTATTTCAGGCGTTATCAAGGCTCCCATTCAGATTCTTTCTCTTGTAGCGATGACTCTTCTTTCCTATTACTTCGGTGATAACGGCGGCGACGGTCAGAACTATATGCCTTATCTGGCGGTTCTCGGCGGCCCGATGTTTATCGGTATGTTCGGCGCTATGGTTATCGTTCCCAAGCTTTGCGACAAGTTTGAAAAGAAAACCGTTTATAACGGAACAAGCGTTATCGGTGCTATACCCTTCGCTCTTATTTTCGTAGCTTATCTTATCGACGGAACAGGTCTTTATAAGCCTATGTGGCTTCCCGTACTCGCTGCACTTTTCTTTGTTGCCGGCGCAGGCAGCGGTGCATCAGGTGTTATCCAGTCAATTATGATTGCCGACTGTGTTGACTATGACGAATATCATACAGGCTACCGTCCCGACGGTGTATTCTTCTCCGGTCAGTCCTTTATCACCAAGCTCGGTGCAGGTCTTTCATCCTTTATTCAGGGTGTCGTTTTTGCTGCCGTTGGCTTCAGCGGTGACGCTGTCAAGGCTTGTAACGAAGCAATTGCTGCTTCTCCCGCAACAGACTTTATGTTTGCTACTGCTCCCGAATTTGAAAAGTACCGCTTCGGTATGTTCTTCCTTATTACAATACCCGCTTTCATAACAAGTCTTATTTCTGTTATTCCTATGAGAAAATATGAAATTGACAATAAGGAATATGAAAGAATTCTTTCCGAGCTTAATGCCAAAAGAAACGCAGGTTAAAAGCTTATTAAATAAGATGCTCTTGCCGAAAGCTGCCTTTAAGGCGGTTATTGCCTCCTCTTGAACAAAGGGGAGGTTTTCTTTTTTCAACCCTTGCAATTAGTCTTTGTTTAAGTTATAATAAAAGATAATCAATTATAAGGAGAAAAGCTATGCCGATTAAAATTGACGACAGATTACCCGCAAAAGAAAGTCTTGAGCAGGAAAATATATTCGTGATGACGGAATCAAGGGCGCAAAGTCAGGATATCCGTCCTCTTAAAATTATTATTCTTAATCTAATGCCTACAAAAATTACAACAGAAACACAGCTTCTCCGCCTTCTCAGTAACTCTCCCTTACAGGTGGACGTTGAGTTTTTGCAAACAGCTACACATCAGGCTAAAAATACCTCGCAAAGTCATCTCAACAAGTTTTACTACACCTTTGATGAAATCAAGGACAGAAAGTATGACGGTATGATTATTACGGGAGCTCCCGTTGAGCTTATGGAGTTTGAAGAGGTGGATTATTGGGAGGAGCTTTGTGGAATCTTTGAGTGGACAAAAACCAATGTTTATTCCACCTTCCATATCTGCTGGGGCGCTCAGGCGGGACTTTACTATCATCACGGTATACCTAAATATGTTCTGCCCGAAAAGATGTTCGGTGTATTCCCGCATAAGCCCCTTGACCTTTATCATCCTCTTATGAGAGGCTTTGACGAAATTTATAATGTACCTCATTCACGACATACAGAAATAAGATTTTCCGATATTGCTCTTTGCAAGGATTTACAGGTTATCTCCTATTCCGAGCAGGCAGGTATTCACCTTGTTTCTGATCTTGAGTGCCGTAATTTCTATGCAACGGGCCATTCTGAATATGACGCCGATACTCTTGCTAAGGAATACTTCCGAGATAAGGATAAGGGAATGGATATCAAGGTTCCTTATAACTATTTCCCTGATGACGATCCGACAAAGGCTCCTGTTATCACCTGGAGAAATGTCGGTACGCTGATGTTCACTAACTGGCTTAACTACTTTGTATATCAAAGAACACCCTATGATATAAATGATATTTAAGCTTTAAATGTAAAAAACGAGGTAGGATTATGTTATTCAGTTCGGTTTTTTTCCTCTGGACCTTTTTACCCGCAGTGCTGATTCTTAATTTTGTTTTAAGTGTTGCGGATTTCAAGGATGAGAGTAAAAGAATAAAAGCGAAAAATTTGTTGCTGCTGATTTCCAGTCTTATATTTTATGCCTGGGGTGGCCTGAACTATTTGTTTATAATGCTCTTTACCATAGCAGTGAATTATGCCGGCGGATTTCTTGTTGTGTCTCAAAGAGAAAATAAGCAAAAGAAAAAAGCAGCCTTAGCTTTAATAATAGCCGTTAATCTCGGCGTTCTGTTTATTTTCAAATATTTCAATATGCTCGTCGTTATTATTGAATCTCTTATGAGCAGCGATAAAGGCTTCGGCGGAATAATGAAATCTATGATAAGCATGGAGGGAACAGGTGAGCTGGGTATAAAAGAAATTGTACTTCCTATCGGTATCTCTTTCTTTACCTTCCAGGCGATGTCTTATGTTATTGACCTTTATAATGGCAAGACAAAGCTGCAGACCAATATTGCCGATTTTGCTTTGTATGTTTCCTTCTTCCCGCAGCTTATTGCCGGCCCTATTGTACGCTACAAAGATATTGAGTCCCAGCTTAAAAGAAGAAAAGACAACGCCAAGGCAATGTTTATCGGCCAAAGATATTTTTGCTACGGTCTTGCCAAAAAGATTCTTATTGCCAACAGCTTTGCCGAAATAGCTGACAGTATCTGGGCTATGGAAACGGAAAGTATAGGCTGTTCCCTTGCATGGCTTGGTATCATAAGCTATACGATTCAGATTTATTATGACTTTTCCGGATATTCCGATATGGCGGTCGGTTTAGGCTATATGTTCGGATTCAGATTCAGAAAGAACTTCGATTATCCCTATACAGCCTTGTCCGTTCAGGATTTCTGGAGAAGATGGCATATCTCCCTTTCAGGATGGTTCAAGGAATATGTTTATATCCCTCTCGGAGGAAACAGAAAAGGCATAATGAACAAGTCCGTAAAAAACGGACAATAGAAAAATACACCCTCCTATGGTAGAATTAAGTATCTATCATAGGAGGAATTTTTATGCCCAGAAAATATAGCAATATAGCAATGTATAAGAAAGAGATATTTGAATTAAGAAAGCAAGGTCTAACAAATAGAGAAATTGGAAAAAGATTTGGCTTTAGTTTGGAACAAATAGAACAATTTTTAAAAAGAGAAAGAAGAAAAGATGCAAAAGTACGAGCAGGAATAGCGTTAAAGAAAAAAGGCAGACCACCAAAGGATTATGTTGTCAGAGAAGAAGATAAAGTCTCAGAACTACGATATATACTCGCTCGAAAAGAAGCAAAGATAAAGACATTAGAAATGGAGAATGAACTTATGCGGGATTTTCTCTCGCTCACAGAAAGGAAGTGAGGATAAGTGTAAAATTTATGGTTATCTATCGTCACAAAGACAAGTATTCGATAAGTGAAATGTGCCGGTTCTTCAAAGTATCAAGAAGCGGTTACTATGACTATGTTAAACGAATGGATGTACCTGCAAAAGATTTACCACTTGCAGAAAAGATAAAAGAATGTCAGGATAAATGCGGTAAAACATATGGATACCGTAGAGTTCACTTGTGGCTTGAAAGAGAAGGTATACACCATGATCCCAAAACAATATTGAGAGTTATGCAAAAATACAACCTTTTATCAGTAATTAGAAGAAAGAAGTATCGTAATTACAGCAATTATCTTCACCGTTACGAAAATCTTTTAAATAGAGATTTCAATGCTGAAAGACCTAATCAGAAATGGGTTACTGATATATCGTACATAAAAACAAATCAAGGAACACTTTATCTATCGATAATCAGAGATTTGTATGATAACAGTATAGTTGCATACAAAACCGGAACAGAACAAAATATCAACTTAGTATTAAACACTATCAGAGAAGCAAAGAAAAAGGAAAAAGTCACTGCAGAGCTGCAACTCCACAGTGACCAAGGGTTTCAATATACATCGCAAGCATATTTTAACCTAACAAAATCATACGGCATAACGCCTTCAATGTCAAGACGTGGAAATCCGTATGATAATGCAATGGCTGAAAATTTCTTTTCTATTTTGAAAACTGAGTGCATTTACAGAACTAAGTTGCGAACCTATGAGGAGGCTCGCCTCCCCATAGGCCAATACATCCACTTTTACAACAGTGAAAGAATACAGTTAAAAACAAAACTGACTCCGCTTGAAAAACGAAGTCAGTATGTCGCTTAAAAGTTAATATTTTCTACCATAGGGCTGTCTTTTTGTGCTGTCCGCACAATTTGGGGCAGTTCATCAGCTTAAGTGCCCGTTTTTTATTCAGCAATATACTTTTTATAATCCTCATAAAGCTTTACGGAATCAGGATGTCCGGCAAAAGCGTTACTGTCAGTAGAATTCATAATACCTAAATACTGATAGGAAAGTATCTTGTCCGCATAGGGAGCCACATTTTCTATCTGCTTCTGAATTCTTTCAAAGGGTGCAGGTATAAGGGCGCTTTTATAAACCATTCCCTCGAAACTGAACAGCTCTATATCTGCCCACAGCTCTGCTCTGCCGGCCTTGTCATGAGCCTTACGAAGGCGCTCAAAAATACGCTTTGTTCGGTCAACCTTTGTTTTTCTTACACCGACCTCATCCTGATAGGCAATAAAATCCACATCCATAGAAGTAAGAGAGCGCACGAAATAATCGTTTGCAAGGGCAAGATTAGTTCCATAGGGTGCGATAAGTGTTTTCTTTTCGGGCGTAATCAGACGACAACGTGCTGTACAAAGATTAACATACTTCATAAAATCCTTTGAAAAGCGCAGAATGATGCAGGTTTCATCGGGAAAATACCAGCCGTAAAAGCTTTTATGATGTCCGTAAAGATTTGCCAGCTCATCCATAGCTCTGAAGGAGCGGTCAATTACAGCCTGGCTTTTTATGTTTTCCCCCGCCTTTCTCCAGTCTCCGTAAAAGCCGTTACCGAGAAAGACCTTCACTCCGCACTCATCTGCCTGTGAAAGAATTTCTTCTATAGGGTCTTCACAGGGCATA
>JAZORX010000375.1:0-3554 GCA_045656845.1 Acutalibacteraceae bacterium
GGACTATATTTCATGGGACGAATACTTTATGGGTATTGCACTTCTTTCAGCAAAAAGAAGCAAGGATCCGAGCACGCAGGTAGGAGCTTGCATCGTTAACGAAAACAAGAAGATTATGTCTGTCGGATATAATGGTTTTCCTCACGGTTGCAGTGACGATGATTTTCCGTGGGAAAGAAACGGAAGCAGCGAAATAGAGACGAAATATCCTTTCGTCTGCCACGCAGAGCTTAATGCAATTCTCAACAATGCAGGTGCATCGCTTCACGGTTGTTCAATCTATGTTGCCCTCTTTCCGTGCAACGAATGCGCAAAGGCTATTATCCAAAGTGGTATTAAAAAGGTTTTTTACCTTTCTGATAAATATAAGGACACAGACGGTGTCAAAGCTTCAAAAAAGATGTTTGATGCTGCAGGTGTTACATATACTCAGCTTACGATGTCGAGAGAAAGCATCGTAATCAATTTTGATGAAAAACTTGTATAATTTCTCAAACAAAGCAAATTGAAAGGATAGATATACCAGATGAGCTTATTAAAAAAGATTTTCGGTGATTATTCAACGAAGGAAGTTAAACGAATCACACCGATTAAAAACAAAGTTCTTTCTCTTGAAGAGGAATTTTCAAAGCTTTCAGACAAAGAGCTTCAGCACAAAACAGTTGAATTCAAGGAGCGTTTTGCAAAAGGAGAAACTCTTGACGACATCCTCCCTGAAGCATTTGCTGCCTGCCGTGAGGCCTCGTGGCGTGTGCTCGGAATGAAGCATTTCCCCGTGCAGATTATCGGTGGCATCGTTCTTCATCAGGGACGAATCGCTGAAATGAAGACAGGTGAAGGTAAAACTCTTGTTGCTACTCTTCCTGCATACCTTAATGCAATTTCAGGAAAAGGCGTTCACATCGTTACAGTTAACGATTACCTTGCACGCCGTGACTCAGAGTGGATGGGTAAACTTTACCGTTTCATGGGTCTCTCCGTTGGTCTTATTGTTCACGGTCTTTCAAACGAAGAGCGTCAGGCTGCTTACAACGCAGATATCACATACGGTACAAACAACGAGATGGGATTTGACTATCTTCGTGATAATATGGTGCCTTATAAGGAAAACAAGGTTCAGCGTGGACACAACTTTGCTGTTGTCGACGAGGTTGACTCAATCCTTATCGATGAGGCGAGAACTCCGCTTATCATTTCAGGTCGTGGTGACCGTTCAACTGAGCTTTATACTCTTGCTAACAATTTTGTTTGCGGACTTAAAAAGACGGTTGTTAAAGAACTCGAATCAAAGCAGAATGCAGAAGATGTTTCGGCAGACGGCGATTACGTTGTTGACGAAAAGGCAAGAACTGCATCTCTTACAAAGAGTGGTATCGCAAAGGCAGAGGCTCATTTCAATGTCGAAAACCTTATGGATGCAGACAATATGACTCTCCTTCACCATATCAATCAGGCTATCAAGGCTGTTGGTGTTATGCGCCGTGATATCGACTATGTTGTTAAAGATAATCAGGTTCTTATCGTTGACGAGTTCACAGGCCGTATTATGCTTGGTCGTAGATATAACGAGGGTCTTCATCAGGCTATCGAAGCAAAAGAAGGCGTTAAGGTTGAGCACGAGAGCAAGACTCTTGCTACAATCACATTCCAGAACTATTTCCGTCTTTACAAAAAGCTCTCAGGTATGACCGGTACAGCTATGACGGAGAGCCAGGAATTCCAGGAAATCTACACTCTTGACGTTGTTGAGATCCCGACAAACAAGCCGATGATCCGTAATGATCAGGACGATGTTGTTTATAAGACAGAGGCTGCAAAGTATAATGCTCTTATCGAGCAGGTTATCGAGTGCCACGAAAAGGGACAGCCTGTTCTTGTTGGTACCATTTCAATCGAAAAGTCAGAAATTCTTTCGAAGCTCCTTAAGCGCAGAGGCGTTAAGCATGAGGTTCTTAATGCTAAGTTCCACGATAAGGAAGCTGAAATCGTTGCTCAGGCAGGTAAGCTGGGTGCTGTTACAATCGCAACAAATATGGCAGGCCGTGGTACTGATATTATGCTCGGTGGTAACTCTGAGTATCTTGCAAAGGCTGCTATGCGCCGCAAGGGATACACGGATGAGCTTATCGCAGAGGCAACAGGTTTTGCTGATACTGACAATGAAGATATCCTCAACGCAAGAGCAGAGTATGCAGAGCTTGAAAAGAAATATAAGGATGAAATCTCAGACGAAGCTCAGCAGGTTCGCGATGCAGGTGGTCTCTTCATCATCGGCACAGAGCGCCACGACTCCCGTCGAATCGATAATCAGCTCCGTGGTCGTGCAGGTCGTCAGGGAGACCCGGGTGAAAGCCGTTTCTACCTTTCTCTTGAGGATGACCTTATGCGTCTCTTCGGTGGTGACAGACTTCAGGCTGTTATGACAACTCTTAATGTTGATGAGAGTATGCCTATCACAAATAAAATGGTTTCAAAGTCAATTGAGTCAGCTCAGCGCAAGAAGGAATCTCAGAACTTTGCAATCCGTAAAAATGTTCTTAAGTACGACGATGTTATGAACCGTCAGAGAGAAATCATCTACGGTCAGCGTAACCGTGTTCTTGACGGTGAAGACCTCAAGGCTTCAATCCTCAAGATGCTCGATGAATCTGTTTCTGAGTCAGTTGATTTCTATTGCTCAGCAGCTCTTCCGAGAGAAGATTGGAACATCAGCGGTCTTCGTGAAAAGTATATGGGCTGGATCACTGAATCAACCGATTTTGAAGATGAGGATGCTTTTGACAGAGATAAGGTTAAGGAAGAGCTTCTCAAGAGAGGTCACGAGCGCTATGAAAAGAGAGAAGAGGAGCTTACTCCCGAGATTATGAGAAGTCTCGAGCATATGATCCTTCTTCGTAATGTTGATAACTTCTGGATGGAGCATATCGACTCAATGGAAGAGCTCAAGAGAGGTATCGGACTTCGTGCTTACGGTAATCAGGATCCCGTTGTAGCATACAGAATGGAAAGCTACGATATGTTTGACGAGATGAGCGAATCAATCCGTGAGTCAACAGTCCGTCAGATGCTTACCGTAAGAATCCGTAGCGAGGAAGACACAAAGCGTGAGCAGGCAGCTAAGGTAACAAGCGAAAGCGGCTCAGGCGACGGAAGCGAAAAGGGCAGAACAGTCCGTAAAAAGGAAGCTCCCGGCCCGAATGATCCTTGCCCCTGCGGAAGCGGAAAGAAATATAAAAAGTGCTGCGGTAACCCTGCAAATCAGGCAAAATAATCCGATAATAATATAGTATAGAAAAACACGGCAGAGCGATCTGCCGTGTTTTTGATATTTCAGGGAATCTTTAGTCAGTGTCAGCAATTTTAAAAAGCAGGAACATAAACAATTCGGGTTTGTAGGTTTCTTTGTTTTACACCTCATCCGCCTCGTTCCTCGGCACCTTCCCCTCGAGGGGAAGGCTAAAAAACAGCATAAATCCAAGGCTTCCCCTTGAGGGGAGGCTCCGCCGCAGGCGGTGGTGAGGTGTAGGTTGCAACGCAACCGTTATTATAAAACA
>JAZORX010000376.1:0-3402 GCA_045656845.1 Acutalibacteraceae bacterium
TTTTACCCTTTTTGGACAGATGGGTACAGATGAAACAGGTTATTACGGTTCCATCTATAGAAGCAGTTATGGCTCCGGAAACAGCCATTCTTCAAACAGCGAAGGCTTTACAGAAAACCCAAGTAATTCATACTACGAAATCGAGGAATAAGGTTATTTTATGAATGATAATGTAACAAATAACGACACTGCCGTCTTAGATGTTGAGCTTAAGGTTCTGTTCAGTGATATCTGGCGTGGTACAATAAAATTCGGATGGATTGTTGTTGCGCTTGCAATAGTTTTTGGCGGCGTACAATTCTACAGAAGCTATGTGCGTTTCACTCCTGAATATACCGTATCTGCAACATTTACCGTGCAGACGGAAAACAAGGTTCTTTCCGGCGAAAATAATGTTTCGGCTTATTCTTTTTTCTATAACAAAAACACTGCCGGTCAGTTTGCAGATGTTTTCCCTGATGTTGTCAGCAATCCGATTCTTGTAAACAAGGTTTGTGAAGAATTAGGTGTTGCGATAATGCCTGCAAGCATAAGCGCTGAATGTATATCGGATACCAATATGATAACTCTTACCGCAACGGGAAGGGATCCTCAGCTTACATATGATAGCTTGCAATCTGTTATCAATAATTATTCATCGGTTGCTGATCATATAATCGGTCGGACAAAGATTGTTGTCATTGATGAACCGCTTCTTCCTGTCGGGCCTTCTAATCTGTTAGCTTGGCGTTCATCAGTACCCAAAGCAATGTTTATTGGTGCTTTTATAGGTATTGGCTGGATTATAGTCTATGCCATTCTCAGAAAAACAATACGCACAAAAGAAGATATAAGAAATATTCTTAATCAGCATTGTATCGGTGTTCTTCCGCAGGTTGTTTTTAAGAAATACCGCAGACAGATTAATACTGATATAATCATTACGAATCCGTTGATAGGTAATGATTTTCTTGAGTCTCTGCGATTGCTCAGGACCTCTATTCAAAAGCATATCACGGATGACACAAAGGTTATAGTTATAACAAGCACTGTGCCTGATGAGGGTAAATCTGTCGTTACGGCAAATCTTGCTTCAATTTTTGCTAAAAATGAAAACAGAATTCTTGTAGTGGACTGTGATTTGCGTGACTCGGGAATTAAAGAACTCATTTGTGAATCTGACCAGAAAAATGATGTTATAAAAAGTACAGCTGTTTATGAAATCAGACATATCAAGGATTTAGGTTTTGATTTTCTCAGTTTTACGAACGGTGAGAGAAATCTCAAGAGGGTAATCCGTACAGATAATCTTAAAACACTTTTTGCCGAAATTAAAAACGATTATGATCTTGTTTTTGTTGATACTCCTCCGTGTGGCATAATTTCAGATGCAACAATCGTTGCAGGAGTTGCAGATGCTGCAATTTATGTTATCAGACAGGATACTGTTATGCAAACATCAATAAGAACAGGCATCAGTTCAATGCTTGAAACCGAAACCAAGCTTCTCGGATGTATTCTTAACGGAGCAACCGGCGGTCTCGGAGGTTACGGTAACTACTATAAATACAGTGGATATAACAAGTATTACCGATATGGATATTCACGTAAATATGGCTATGGTTACGGGTATGGCGCAAATAAAAAGAAGTAATTTTGAATCGAGTTGATTTTTAATGAAGAAGCCAACTGAATATGCTGAGCTTTTGCTTTCTCTCGGAAAAGAATGGAAGTGGCTTTTGGGCTATGCTTCAAAATACCGTCTTCAGATAGTTTTATATATTGTTATGGGGCTTATCAGTACCGGAATGGGTCTTGGCTCAAGCATTGCGTCAAAGTATCTGATAGATGCTGTTATTTCTCATAATAATGATACGATTTTCAGAAGTGCAGCATTGGCGGTAGGACTTGGAATGACACAGTTTTTAGTAGGTGCTGTTGTTTCAAGAATAGCAGGTGTGGTAGGTACAAAAATCAGCATGGAAATAAGGACAGGTGTTTATGAACACATAACTTACTCCAAGTGGGAACATATAAGAAAATATCACTCCGGTGAGCTTCTCAACAGAATAGAAGGTGACGTGTCTGCGGTTTCAAACAGTATCGTTTCATACATTCCGAGCGTTTTCACAAAGTTAGCACAATTTATCGGATGTCTTGCAGTTGTTCTTTATTACGACCCCACAATGGCAATTTTTGCTTTTATGAGCACGCCGTTTTTTGTTCTTTCATCAAAGATTACAGCAAAAATGTTGCGTAAATATAATAAAGAGAGTCGTGAAATGAACGGAAAAATTCTTTCCTTCTATTCAGAATCTATTCAGAATTTGCAAACAATCAAGGCATTTGATTTAACGAAGCGATATGTTGAACAGATGAAAATAAATCTTCAGCTTCACAGAAAGATTAAGCTGGATTATGACAGATTTTCAATTGTTATGAGTCTTTGTATGTCATTAATAGGCCTTGTTGTTGCATACACATGTTACGGTTGGGGTGTTTACAGACTTTGGCAGGGTGCAATTTCTTATGGTACTATGACCCTGTTTTTACAGATTTCCGGTCAGCTTACAAGCTCTTTTTCATCCATTGTTTCCCTTTTTCCCGGTGCAGTTACCGTTGCAACTGCAGCAGGACGAATTATGGAAATAACTGACCTTCCTCTTGAAGAACGTAAGGATTCTGTTAAGGCAGACAAAATGGAAAAATCTGCAAATGAATGTGGAATTACTATCGCTTGTAATGGTCTGGAATATACATATCCTGATGGTGATAAGCCTGTTGTAAGCAATGCTTCGTTCAAAGCTGTTCCGGGCGAAACAATAGCTTTTATAGGTCCTTCAGGTGAAGGAAAAACCACCTTGCTCAGGTTGATTTTGGGCCTTGTTGAACCTCAATCAGGAGAAATTACCGTTGAAACGAATGACGGTCAGAAAATTTCTGTTTCCGAATCAACAAGAAGATTTTGTTCCTATGTTCCTCAGGGAAATGCTATTTTCTCAGGGACAGTTGCAGATAATCTTCGTATTGTCCGTCCGGAGGCAACTGACGAGGAGCTTATTGAAGCATTGAAAACTGCTGATGCTTGGAGCTTTATTCAGGAATTACCGCTTGGACTTTATACAGAAATCAGTGAAAAAGGTGTCAATTTTTCTGAAGGTCAGGTGCAGAGAATATCGATTGCAAGGGCCGTTCTTCGTGATGCTCCGATTATTGTTATGGATGAGGCTACCAGTGCACTCGATACGGCAACAGAGGAAATTGTTCTTGCCAATATGATGAAGGCTTATCCTAACAGAACAAGAATAATTACAACACACAGACCGAGTATGCTTCAATACTGTACAAGAGTTTACAGAATAAACGAAAGCGGAATTCTTGAATGCGTCGATAATGTTTCCGATATAAAAAACAACTGATTTT
>JAZORX010000377.1:0-3606 GCA_045656845.1 Acutalibacteraceae bacterium
CATCACGAAATGCACATGAACAGGAAGCCTGCCTGTATGAACAAAGTCTGCCTGATAGTACAGCTGCTGAAACAACTGTGTATAAAGCATACCGACAATGAAATTAAAACTTGTATCGTTTTCAGGGATAAGTGCAAACAATGCTGTTTTCTTTTCTCCGATTTGGTCAAGCTCAAGCTCATCAAAGCAAGTCATACTTGCAAGAGAATCAAGATTAAACTTTTCGAGTCTTGCAAGAAGTGTAATCTGAATGGATTTCAAAGTCTTTGTTGAACCACTATGATAAGAACGGTAATACTTAAGTGCAATATGGTCAGGACAGCGTTTTTCAAGTTTCTCAAATATTTCATCAAGAGGACTAATAGTTACCATATCCTGACTTCCGCCCTCATCATCGGGAAGTTCTCCGGCTCTAATCATTTCAAGAACCATTGAGAAATTTTGTTCTTCAGGTGGAGCTTCATAATGAAGGTATGAAACAAGTGCTTTTAAAAGCATACTTGCAGCTTGGTCCCAAAACGGGTCGTTACTCTGACTACCTTTAGGAGTTGTGTTCTTAAAAAGATTTGTTACAAGTCGCTGTATATCATTGTCATTATGAATATACACAAAGGGGTTATAGCAATCGCTCTTTTCCATATTGATAAGGTCAAGAACCTTAATGTCATAACCTTGCTTTTCTAACATACCGCCAGTATCACGAAGCAGCTCACCTTTAGGGTCAAGAACTATAAAAGAAGTGTTTGCCTGCATAATGTTTGGTTTTGCATAGAAACGAGTCTTACCTGCACCCGAACCACCGCAAACCAAAACATTAAGGTTTCTTCTGTGTTGTCTGCCGTCAAGTCCTATTGCTGTGTTCTGAGTTAAAATCTTGTTTTTAGTAACTTCTTTATCCACATATTTCTTCTTTATAATTTCAGGCTTTCCCCATTTAGCCGAGCCATGTTCTTCTCGTCTTCGGTAATTTTTATCATTTGAAAGATAAATACCGATACCAAGAGCATACGCTAAAATGAAAATGAGGACAGTTTTTAAGCTGTCCTCACAAAAAGAAATATTAAACGGATTATTAAAGGCTACTGATAGATTTTTAATTATCTCCACAAGTCCGCCATCAATATACGGAGCAACCAACAAGCCTAACCATACCACAGGTATAAGACCACAAGCATAAAGTATGAGATTAGTTTTTGAGAATTTATCTGTCCTCACGGTCAAACCTCCTCTTTCTTTGAGGTGGTGCATCAATGACTTTTATCAGAAGTTTGTCAACATCTTCAGTTGGCATACCTTGTTCAAGTAACATATTACGGAATTCATTTATTCCATTAACCAAAAGGTTTTGTTCAAAATCATTAACCGTTATAACTCTTTTTTCTTCTCTCATACAAGAACACCGCCTTATCTGTCACCGTGTTCTTTGTTTTTAGATTCAATAACCTTATTCATTGAATTTACAATTGCGTTAGCATGATCACGAACCTGTGAAAGCACTGCTCGCTTTTCCTTTGATTCAAGAGATGAAAATTTCTCGCTTAACGCTGTAATAGGTTCAGGTTCAAAGCCTGCTCTTGAAGTTGTAATATATGAAATTGCCTGTGCCGCAAATGCAATATGCTCTCTATCAAAACCACCATTATCAAGTCTTGCAAATGCAATTTCTCTGGAAAGAGCACGGACAATATCATCGCCCTCCAAGCCCTGACGAATAAAAATCAGTTTTGCTTCAGGCTTATAAATAGCATTAACACCTTCAGGAAGTTCATTTTTTATTTCATATTTAACAGGAGATGTTTTCAACATACCCTTTATAACTAATCGAACATCGGGTGTTCTTGTTTTCTGCTGTCTCGGTCTTGCATTAGTTTGTGAAATATCAAAGACTTTCTTTGCATTGTACGGAGTTACGGGTTTGCCGTCATCCCTTGTATATTCCTTACCGGGTTCAAGAATAATAATACCTGTTTCACCCTTGTTGATAAAAACATGATTTTTCTGCCAAGTTTTTGAATCACAAAGTCTTGTTGCTTCAGGATTCTGATATGCAACTAAAAGAGCATTGCTTACAGAGTATCTGTCAAATTTGCTCTGAATATCAAGATATGACATCACAGTATCGGGATTGTTAAGCTCCTCTGTTGCTGTTTCAAGCATTTCATAAGCCAATGCTCTGTTTTCATTTCTCTGTTTTATCCAATCATCTTTTGAATAAGGTTCCAATGTTGTCTGCTTTTCATTACCGAAAAGCTCATCGAGTTCTGCCATTTGTTTTGGCTCCTTTCGTTTTCGATTTTGTTTTCTGCGGAGTTGTTTTTTCTGTCGCAGTATTTCTTCTTTCTTCCTTAATTCGGTTAAGCTCTGCTCTGACCGAGGGGCGGGAAAATTTATCATCCCGTGTATGGCGTCGGAGCTCTGACACTCCTGAGGAAGGCTCGGACGCTCGGGATTTTTCCGTCCTCGCCATAGAGGGGTTTTCGAGATAACTCTTTTCTGTCTGTTGAGGTTTAGCAAAGAGTTCATCAATAAACTTGTCCTCTGCACTTTTTTCAGGCTTTTGTTTTTCCGGTGATTGTTTAATATCACCTTTAGATTTTTCAAGACTTGCACGGACAGTCGCTTTATTGTTTGCACCGAGATTAAATCTTTGGAAGATACGGTTTACCTTTGCAGAGTCTTCTGCACGAACCATAATGTCACATTTACCGTCATTCTTATCTCTGTCTTTAAGAACGTGATACATTACACCATACTTTTTTGCCTCCTGACAAAACTTTTTCAAGTCTTTGTCTTTGAGTTCAAAAACTTTAATCGGCTTATTAGACTTTAACATCGTATTAAGCGATGCTCTGCCTTTCGTTCTCTTCGTATCTTTAAGAGAAGCAAGAATAAGTTTCACAAGCCTTTCAGCTCCGTCCATTGACATCTTACCTGCGACCTCAACGCCTTGTAATGTCATTCTCACGATTTGTTCCGCTGCGTCTCCTGAAGCGTTCATCTGTACTCATCTCCTTTCGTTCTTTATCATTCATGATTTCATTTATTTTGTTTTCAATTTTAGGTTCTTGTTCCTGTATTCTGTCACAGATACGAATATCCTTTCTCAGGATTTTCATTCTTTCAGTAAGAAGAGATATTTCATCTTTTATTTTTGCAACCTCTGTTTCATTGCCTTTTCTTCCTGCTACCTTCACCATTTTACGATAACGCTCTCTTGCTTCATCGCATTCCTGAAGCTCACTTTTACAAGAATCTTTATATTCCTCAAGTTGTTCCGGTGTTTCAATATCGTTATCACACAGAAGATTTTGCTGCTCGATTAATTTATCGAGCTTTCGCATTTCATCAATAAGGTATTTATCAATCTCTCTGTTCGTGTTTGGATTTTTCTTTACATATTGAACAACAGTTACAAAAGAAACATATACTTCTCTGTAATTAGGCTCATTGAGAGGTTCAAAAAATACCTGAACAAGATTGTCTTGCTCAGGTATTTCAACTTTATATCTTTGCCATTTTGACATTAACCGTTTCTCAATATCTTCCGGCGTATAACCCTCACCAAGAGTTTTTAATCTTCTCGGTCTTTCAAATTTCGGATGTGAT
>JAZORX010000378.1:0-14390 GCA_045656845.1 Acutalibacteraceae bacterium
TAATGGTAACAGAGGAATAAGAGAGGTAAGACTTATGGAAAGTCTTAATAATTTCAACGCATCGGATTCCGTTTTCAGTCTCGAAGCCGAGCAGGCGGTTCTGGGTTCGCTTCTGATGGATCCCGGCTGTATGCCTCAGGTGCAGGTGCTTCTGAGTGCAGAGGATTTCTACCTTCCTCAGCATAAGGAGATTTTTACTGCAATGGCTACCATTGAAGCTACGGGTGGAAAAATCGACCCCCTTATTGTTCTTGATATGCTTGTTAAGGACAAGGTCTATGATACAGCAGCAGGAAGAAATTATCTTTTTCAGCTGTCCCAGGTCGTACCTTCAACTGCAAATGTTGAATCCTATGCAAAGATAGTCAAAGAAAAATTTTACATACGCTCGCTCATCAACGCTTCAAGGGAAACTATTGATGCTGCTTCTGCGCAGGAGCAGACGGCTGATGAGTTGCTTGAATCTGCAGAGCAGAAGATTTATAACATCAGACAGGGCAGAAAGACAAATGCACCGTCAAAAATCGGTGATATTATTATCAGCGATGTTTACACAACTCTTCAGCAGCTCACTTCACCGGATAAAGATCTTTATAAGGGTTATCCTACGGGATATTCAGACCTTGACAATGTTCTTACGGGACTTCACAAGTCTGACCTTATCCTTATAGGCGCTCGTCCTGCGATGGGTAAAACGAGCTTTGCACTTAACCTTGCACGAAATGTTTCAGTCATAGGTAAGAGAAGGGTGCTTATGTTCTCTCTTGAAATGACGAAAGAGCAGCTCGCAATGCGTGTGCTTGCAACAGAAGCCCGTGTTAATTCATCCAAAATGAGAACAGGCGAGCTTGATGCGGAAGATTGGCAGCGCCTCGGAATGGCTACCAATGCACTGAGTAATGTTGAACTCTATTTTGACGATACAAGCTCAATCACCGTTCCTGAAATGAAGGCAAGAATCCGTCGCCTTAAGGGTGTCGAATGCGTTATCATCGATTATCTCGGACTCATCAGACCTGCAGGAAGAACGGAAAACCGTGTTCAGGCAGTCAGCGAGATAACAAGAGAGCTCAAGCTGATGGCAAAGGACCTTGCAATACCTGTAATCTGCTGCGCTCAGCTTTCCCGTGGTACCGAGGGCAGAGGTGGCTCGCACCGTCCTCAGCTTGCCGACCTTCGTGAATCAGGTTCAATCGAGCAGGACGCAGATATCGTTATGATGCTTTACCGACCTGATTACTACGCAGGCGAGAAGGACGAAAAGGATACTGAAGAAAATTCCCAGGAACTTGCAAATAAGGTAGAGGTCATCGTTGCCAAAAACCGTCACGGCCGAACAGATACGGTTGAAATGATATGGGACGGCGATTATACTCTCTTTATGGCATTGGAGAAGCTCAGAAATGATATGTAAAGTCAGAAAGACGGTTGACCGTTACAATATGCAGGTTAGAGGTAAAAGAGTTGCTGTAGCTCTTTCCGGTGGTGCAGATTCGATGGCTTTGCTGTATGCTCTTTATTCGCTCCGTGATGAATACAGTCTCAGTCTTGAGGCTTGTCATGTCAATCACGGTATAAGAGGCGATGATGCGCAACGGGATGAAGATTTTGTCAGAAGCGAGTGTGAAAAGCTTGGTGTAAAGCTTAATGTTTTTTCATACGATGTGCCCACCCTCGCAAAAGAAAGAAAGCTTGGCCTTGAGGAGTGTGGCCGTCAGGTGAGGTATGAGGCTTTCTCTTCTCTTGGAGAGTGTCTTATTGCGACTGCACATACACTCAGCGACAGATGCGAAACCCTTCTTCTTAACGAAACAAGAGGGGCGTCGCTCAGAGGTATCTGCTCAATACCTGCAGTCAGGGGAAACATTATAAGACCTCTTATTGATTGCACCCGAGATGATATAGAAGAATACTGCGAGAAAAATTCGATATTATATGTAACGGATGCTACGAATTTTGATGACTTATATTCGAGAAACAGAATCCGTCTGAATGTTATCCCGGAGCTGAAAAAAATCAATCCTTCCTTTGAACAGGCTGTTTCAAGGCTGATTTCATCGGCAAACGAAGCAGAGGATTACCTGAGTGAAGAAACGGCAAAAGTGATTGAAAGAGCAAAGCTTGAAAACGGTTTCAATGCCGATGTGCTCAGAAGTCAGCATCCGTTGATAAGAAAAAGGGCCCTGGCAGAGATAATCAGCACGCAGGCAGGTGTTAAGCCGGAGCTTATTCACCTTGAGTTAGCGGAAGGTATACTTGATGGCGGTACGGTGCAGATTATAGGTGACACTGTTATAACCGTAAAAAACTCAGTTTTATATGTTAACCCGATGTCCGGAGAAACGGATGAATGGGAGTATGATTTTTCAGATTTTGAAGTGTCTTTCAAAGGCAGAAAAATCAAAGCAACAGTTTTTAATAAAAATGATTTATCACCGAAATATTTTGTTCATAATAAAGTGTTAGACTATGACTCGGTTGTGGGAAAGTGCGTCATCCGCAACAGACGAGCAGGTGATAAAATGCGTCTTGCAGGAAGCTCCTGCACAAAAACGCTTAAAAAGCTTTTCAATGAGAAGAAACCCGAAGGCAGAAACGATCTGGCAATATTGACCGATGAAGAGGGTATCCTCTGGGTTGAAAAATTAGGTTGTGCCGATAGGGCGAAAATAACCGAAAAAACAAACAAAATAATAGTAATCGAAGATATTGCAGACGATTGATTCTGCTGTGTTTGTCGTATACAGGAGTGAATTTTTTGAACAAAAATCCAAACAACAAAAACAAAGGTAATAAAAAGCGTTTCCGTTCCTTTTTGCCGTATATTCTTATTCCTCTTATAATGTTTGGTGCAATAGGAATTGCAAATTATTTCGGCACAAACGGTAAGGACAAGGTTGAGTATTACCAGATAGTTCAGTATTTTGATGAGGGCAAGGTGGATAAATTCACATTGAACCTCAGCAGCGGTAGCCTTAAATATACTCTGGAGGGCGAAGGTCAGACTGAGCAGGAATACCGTGTTCCTAATGTCAATGTGTTTATGGACGATGTCAACGATATTGTCCGTGAGCACAATAAGACTGCAGAAAAAGACGATATCATCGAATATGAATATGTTTCAGGCTCTGCAGGCTCATGGATAGTTAACCTTCTTCCGACTCTGCTTACGATGGGTCTTCTCATAGGTCTGTTTTTCTTTATGATGCGTAAGGTAAATTCAGCCAGTGGTGATATGAACAAAACCCTTAACTTCGGCAAGATAAATGCTAAGAAGCAGAAGGATGAGAAAAACAAAACAACATTTGATCAGGTTGCAGGTGCAGATGAAGAAAAAGAGGAGCTCAGCGAAATGGTTGATTTCCTCAAAAGTCCGGATAAATTTAATTCTCTCGGTGCAAGAATTCCGAAGGGTGTACTGCTCGTAGGCCCTCCGGGTACAGGTAAAACTCTTCTTGCAAGAGCTGTTGCAGGCGAGGCTGATGTTCCTTTCTTCTCAATCTCGGGTTCTGATTTCGTTGAAATGTATGTCGGCGTCGGTGCATCAAGAGTGCGTGACCTTTTCAATCAGGCTAAAAAAGAATCACCGTCAGTAATTTTTATTGATGAAATTGATGCTGTCGGCCGTCAGCGTGGCGCAGGTATGGGCGGCGGACACGACGAAAGAGAGCAGACTCTTAACCAGCTCCTTGTTGAAATGGACGGCTTCGGCAAAAACGAAGGCGTAATCATTATCGCAGCTACCAACAGACCTGATATCCTTGACCCGGCTCTTCTTCGTCCGGGCAGATTTGACCGTCAGGTTACTGTCGGTTATCCCGATGCAAAAGGCAGAGAGGAGATTCTTAAGGTTCATGCAAAGGGTAAGCCTTTTGCTCCCGATGTTGACCTTAAAGTGATCGCAAATTCAACAGTCGGATTTGTAGGTGCCGATCTTGAAAATCTTCTTAATGAAGCAGCTCTTCTTGCTGCAAGAAGAAATAAGAAGGCAATCACAATGTCTGAAATCGAAGAGGCAACCAGAAAGGTTGTTATCGGTACTGAAAAGAAGTCTCATAAGATGAGTGAAAAAGAAAAGAGAATGACTGCTTTCCACGAAGCAGGTCATGCTGTGGCGAGCTATTATCTTGGGTCTCAGGATCCTGTGCACGAGGTTTCAATTATCCCCCGTGGTATGGCAGGAGGCTATACTCTTTATGTTCCGACTGAAGATAAGACTTATAAATACAAGAGCGAAATGCTTGAGGAGCTTGTATCTCTTCTCGGCGGACGCGTTGCAGAGCAGATTGTCAGAGGCGATGTTTCAACAGGCGCTTCAAACGATATCGAAAGAGCAACGGAAGTTGCAAGAAAGATGATAACAAAGTACGGTATGAGCGACAGTCTCGGCCCCGTATGCTATGCAGGTCATAACGAGCAGGTTTTCCTTGGCAGAGATTACGGTCATTCAAAGAATTATTCCGAAGCAACGGCTATGGCTATTGACGAGGAAATCAAAAGAGTTATTACCGATGCTTATAAGAAGACTGAGGAAATTCTCACTCAGCACAGAGATAAGCTTGACGATCTTGCCGAATACCTTGTAAAGCACGAAAAAATCGACGGCAAGAAGTTTGCATTGCTTATGGAGGGTACTCTTGAACCTGAAGAGGAGCCTCACGAGGTTATGGAGGCTGTTGATGAAATCAAATCTGATGCTCCGTCAGAAGAAGTGTCAGAAGCTCCACAGGCAGAAACAGAAGAATAAAACTAAAACCCAACGAGATTTCTCGTTGGGTTTTCTTGTAGCTGTTTTAATTTGAATCAGGGACCATTCCGGGGTAGAGAAGCTTGTGGATGTAATCTGTTGTTTCTGCCCAGTCAAGGATGAGAACTTCTTTACCGTCTCTCATCGTAAGAGGAACATAGTTGTGAGGGATAACTGCTTCTTTGACGGAATATCTGAGATACTTGGGTACATTGGTCATCTGCTGGATAAGCTCGCCCTTTTCGAAGTTTGTTGTAACAAGGGGGAGGAATGCATCAAGAAGGTTGAAAAGCTGACCTACTGAAACATTACGGAGCTCTGCTGCCATTGCGTTGAGAAGCTTTCTCTGTCTGCCCGTACGGTCACGGTCAGTGTCGATTGAACGAAGTCTTGCAAAGGCCATAGCGTCTTCACCGTAAAGTCTGTATGTTCCGCCACTTGATTTTCCGAGGAGTACACGGGCTTCAGTTGAACTCATTTTGATTGAAACGCCGCCGAGTGTGTCAACAATATTCTGGAAACCTTCGAAGTTGACTGTAACATATCTGTCTATGCCGATTTTGTAATTCTTTTCAATTGTTTCAACAAGGAGGCTTGCACCACCATAAGCGTGAGCTGCATTAAGACGCTTGTTTCCGTGGCCGGGAATTGAGACATAAGCGGCACGCGAAAGGGAAACCATATTAATGATATTGTCTCTCATATTAAGAGAAATAAGAATCATTGCGTCAGAACGGGTAAGATAGTTTGCATACTGTCCGTCTTTACGGTCGCCGTAGTCGATACCGACGAGCAGGATGTTATAAACATCTTCGTGATGCCAGACAACATTATTGTCAAGGTTTGCACGGATTGCAGCGTCTGCCTCTGCCTGTTCTTCAAAATTCAGAGCTTCTTCATTGTCAAGGTTCGGATCAACCTCACCGACACTGTCGCCATAGTTTACCTTGTTAAGATAGCTCAGGATAATTCCTGCACCCGTACCGAAAATTATGGCAAAAACAAGAAACAGTGAAAGAAGCACTATTAACCAGCGTTTTTTCTTCTTTTTTTTCTTTTTTGCTTTTTTGTCATCAACAATATCTTTGGCAGTAAGTTTATACTTTTCACTGTCAGGGTCGATAACCTGATACTTGTTTTCTTTATCGTCCATGCCGGTACCTCCTTATACCAATACTGTATATCATTATAACTTATTCAAAAAAGAAAATCAACTGATTCTCGAATTTACACCGCCCTATTGCACATTTTGAGGATTAATTGTATAATGATCTATTATATGTTCATCTGAAAGGAAACTGTCTTATGTCAGAACTTAAGAAAATGATAATCGAGCTTGCCGAGGCGAACGGTACGCCCGGTATGGAGTGGGATATATCAGATAAAATAAAAGAATGGCTGCCATCTTCAATGAAGGCAGAAAACGACAGAACAGGAAACCTCGTCGCTACACTTGAAGGAAACGGAAAAATTTTTTTGCTTGATGCCCATATGGACAGAATCGGACTTATAGTCACTGCAATCGAAGAGGGTGGATTCCTGCGTGTTGCTAAGTGCGGAGGAATGGATGCCCGTGTCCTTGCAGCTCAGGATGTAACAGTATGGGGCGAGGAGGCTGTTTACGGTGTAATCATCTCAACACCGCCTCATCTTATTTCAGCAGATGATGCAGGCAAGGCAAAGGACTTTGACTCTATGCTTGTTGATACGGGTCTTGCTAAAGAGGAAGCAGAAAAATTAATCTCTCAGGGAGACAGAATTACCGTAAAAACCCCCGTTTCTGAGCTTCTCAACGGTAGAATTTCCTGCGCAGCACTTGATGACAGAGCAGGCTGCGCCGTTATAATCAGAGCTGCTCAGCTGGTGGCTGAAGCTCCCGACCATCCTGCGCTGAAGCTTCTTTTCTCAGGTCAGGAAGAGACGGGTGGCACAGGTGCTGTAAACGGAAGCTTTCTTCTTGAAGCAGACGAATGCATCAGCGTTGATGTCAGCTTTGCAGATGCTCCCGATATGCCGTCAAAAAAATGCGGTAAGCTTGATAACGGCCCGATGATAGGTTTCTCTCCCGTGCTTTGCTATGATATAAGCAAAAAGCTTGAAGCTGTTGCAAAGGAAAGCGAGATTCCTTATCAGCTTGAGCTTATGAGCGATGCGACCGGCACAAATGCAGATCATATCGCACTTTCAAAGGGTGGAATTAAAACGGGGCTTGTTTCAATTCCTTTGAGAAATATGCATACGGGCGTTGAGGTAGTCAGCGTCAACGATGTTGAAAACTGTGCAAGACTTATTGCAGAATATATTTTAAGGGGTGGACTTGATGCTTGAAACAATTAAAAATCTTTGCTTGATTGACGGTGTTTCAGGCAGAGAAAACGCCGTAAGAGATTATATTATAAACGAGGTCTCAGCTTATGCCGAAAGTATTGAAACTGATCCTCTCGGCAATCTTATAGTTTTCAAAAAAGGTAAAAATACGCCGAAAAATAAAGTTATGCTTGATGCTCATATGGATGAGGTCGGTATGATGATAACACATATAAATGCAGACGGTACTCTTGATTTTGAGTGTGTCGGTGGTATTGATAAAAGAGTTATGCTCGGCAAGCCCGTAACCGTAGGCGAAAATAAAATTAACGGTGTTATCGGTGTCAAGGCAACTCATATGGTTCCTGCTTCCGAAAAGCTCAATATGCCTTCAACGATGTATATCGATATCGGTGCAGATTCTGCTGAAGATGCAAGGGAAGTTGTTTCTTTGGGCGATTATGCGTGCTTTAACTCAGAGTTTGTAGAGTTTGGTGATGGCTTTATAAAGGGCAGAGCGCTTGATGACAGAGTTGGCTGTGCAATCCTTATTGATATGATAAAGTCTGATCTGCCCTATGATATGTATTTCAACTTTGCAGCAGGTGAAGAGGTTGGTTTCGGAATAGCTTCTACTGCGTTTTACAGGGTTCAGCCTGACTATGCGATCGTTGTTGAAACCACTACGGCCGCAGACCTTGCAGATGTGCCCGAAAGCAAGAGGGTATGCTCACTCGGCAACGGTGGTGTTATCTCTTTTATGGACAGACGCACAATCTATCCGAAAGAGCTTTTTGACAAAGCCTTCGAGCTTGCTGAAAAGAAGGGTATCAAAGCTCAGGTCAAGGCAGCAGTTGCAGGCGGAAACAATGCAGGTGCTATTCATAAAACTGCAGGTGGAGTGAAAACAATAGCTGTTTCTGTTCCGTGCCGTTATCTTCATTCTCCGTCCTGTGTCCTTAAAAAGGAAGATATTGAAGAAAGCGCAAAGCTTATAAGAGCTCTTGCAGAGGAATTTGCTAATGGTTAAGTGTGTTGAAAAGGGAGACGGAGCGTTTCTCTCTTTCTGCGACAGAGATGTTTTCGGCACGAGGATAAAAGCATATTTCAACTGTTATTCAACAGATTATGACTTTGTCAGGTTCTGGGTGCAGACAAACGAGGACGGAGATGTCACTGCGGCAATCAGCAGAATTGACGGTGATATGACTCTCTGCGCATATGATGCAGATTATGAAGAGCTTCTTCAGTTTGTGAAAATTGTAGGGTTTAATACCATTCAATGTAAGCGTACTGTTGCAAAAGAGTTTACTTGCGATGAAACTCTGTGGGGCTATGTTGTCCGTTTTGAAAACGCAAGAGAAAACCGTGAAGTAAGCATAAAAAATGATTTTGAATTAAAAGAAATTTACGATATAATAAAGGCTGAAAATCTTACGGGTGTGGGCGATTATCTCCCGTGGCTTTCGGATACAACCTTTCGTATAAACAGAAACACAGCGAAGCCTTTACTCGCTGAGGTTGACGGAAATGCCGCAGGCTGTGCAATGGTGCTTTTCCGTACAGACAAGGCAGCTTTGCTCGGTGCAGTCGCAACCTCTCCGTGCTACAGAGGCAGGGGAATAGCAGGTGCTCTTGTGACCCGACTTGCTAACGGTGAGCTTGCAGAGGGCAGACGCACGGAGCTTCTTTGCAAGAATGATTCGATAGTGAATTTTTATAAATCAATAGGTTTTACAGTCAGAGACGAATGGAGTTTAATAACAGATGAAACAAAACTTTTTTAAAATAGATCAGAAGGTAAGCGATGCTGCAGAAAAAGCACTTGAGCTCATAAAGCCGCAGTTTGCCGTAACAGACGAAATAACAGAATTCAATCAGCAGAAGGTGCTTTCAGCTTTCATTAAAAACAATGTCAGCGAAAGTATGTTTGCCGAGAGCACGGGCTACGGCTACGGTGACAGAGGCCGTGAGGTTATTGATAAGGTGTTTGCAGATATCGTCTGTGCCGAGGATGCTCTTGTGCGCCATAACTTCACCTGTGGAACGCATACTCTTGCTGTTGCACTTTACGGTATGCTTCGTCCGGGAGATATTATGCTCTGCGTAACGGGCACACCGTACGATACGATTCATTCGGTTATCGGTATCAACGGAAAAGGCGACGGTTCGCTTGCTGATTACGGTATCATCTATAAGCAGGTTGACCTCAAAGATGGTAAACCTGATCTTGATGCTATTAAAGAAGCTGTAACAAAGGAAAAAATCAAGCTCGTTTACATACAGCGTTCAAGAGGATATTCGCTTCGTCCGAGCCTTTCGTGCGAAGAAATAGGTGAGATTGCAAAGGTTGTTAAAGAAAACAGCGATGCAGATATCATGGTCGATAATTGCTACGGTGAATTTACGCAGACTATTGAGCCGACTCAGGTCGGAGCAGATATCATCGCAGGCTCGCTTATCAAAAATGCAGGTGGTGGACTTGCACGAACGGGTGGTTATGTCGCAGGCAGGGCAGACCTCGTTGAAAAGATTTCCTATCGTCTCACAACCCCCGGCCTCGGCAGAGAGGTTGGCGCAACTCTCGGAATGAGCCGTGAGCTTTTTATGGGTATTTTCTTTGCACCTCATACAGTAGGTGAGGCTATAAAGGCAGCTTATTTCACGGCAGCTCTTTTTGAACAGTTCGGTTTCGGTACAACTCCGACTTCATCGGATCCCCGATTTGATATTGTTCAGAGTGTGCTTCTCAAAAATGAAGAAAATCTTATTGCGTTCTGTCAGGGTATGCAGTCGGGCGCACCGATTGATGCCTTCGTAACTCCCGAACCGTGGGATATGCCGGGATATGACAATAAGGTTATTATGGCTGCAGGTGCATTTATCGGCGGTGCTTCAATCGAGCTTTCAGCCGATGCACCGTTGAGAGAACCCTATGCTGCATGGATGCAGGGCGGACTTAATTTCCACAGCGCAAAAATGGGCATAATGCTCGCAGCGCAGAAGATGGCAGAAAGAGGATTGATCTGATGGCTTATAATGGTATAAAACCTGAAATTCTTTTCCTTGCAGCTCAGAACAGATTTGAAAACAGCAGAGCTTTTTATGAAGAGCATAAGAAACAGCTCAAGGAAGAATTTACAATTCCGATGAGGCAGATTGCTGCAGAAATTGTTCCTCAGATTTATGAAATCGACGATAAAGTTATGACTGACCCCGTTAAAATGGTTTCCCGTTTTTTCAGGGATACAAGATATTCAAAGGATAAGCATCTTTACAGAGATAATCTTTGGGTTATGTTTATGCGCAACAAGCACGAATGGCAGCAGTATCCTTGTATGTGGTTTGAGGTCACTCAGAATTTCTGGTCATACGGTGTGGGAATGTTCTGGGTGGATGCGACCTATCTTGAGCTTTATCGTAAGGCTTTGATCGAGCGTCCGCAGGAGTTTTTAAAAGCAGTTGAGGACGCTGAAAAGGTTGGAGCGATGTATTCACCTGAGTTTTATAAAAAGCCGAAGCCGGGCAATCCTATTCCGGAAATCGAGCCTTATTATCATATTAAGGATATGCATTTTATCGCTCAGCGTACGGATTTCAAAACGCTTGAAAGTGAAAAGCTTATCGATGAGCTAAAGGAAATATACAAAGGCTTTGAGGGTATATACTCCTTCTTGAAATCAGTTTCAGATGAAAGGACGATGTTATGAGTTTAAAAGGTTTTAAAAGCGGCACAGATATAAGAGGCTACGGTGCCGAACAGTATTCGGAAGAGAAGCTTTACCTCAGCGATGAGGTCGTTTCAAAAATAACCGTTGCTTTCGCAGAGTGGTTATCGGAAAAAAGAGGCAAGGAGATTTCTGGTCTTTGCGTTTCAGTCGGCAGGGATTCACGAGTATCAGGCCCGAGAATCGTAAAAGCTGTTGCAGATACGCTTTCTTCGCTTGGTGTCAGCGTTAAAAATTGCGGCCTTGCGTCAACACCTGCGATGTTTATGTCAACTCTTGATTTGGAATGCGACGGTGCTGTGCAGATAACTGCGAGCCATCACCCGTGGGAGCGAAACGGTCTTAAGTTTTTCACACCTGACGGAGGTCTTGAAGGAAGCGACATTTCATCTCTTCTTGAAAGAGCAGAAACGGTTGATCAGGATTCATTCAATCCCGATTGCTCAAAGATTGCCGATGTCGATTATATGACCGACTATGCTGCTCATCTTCGTGATATGATCAAAAAAGGCGTTAATGCCGAAAACTATGAAAAACCACTTGAAGGCTTTAAAATAATCGTTGATGCAGGTAACGGTGTCGGTGGCTTCTATGCCGAAAATGTTCTGAAGCCTCTCGGTGCAGATACCGAGGGCAGTCAGTTCCTCGAGCCTGACGGAATGTTCCCGAATCATATTCCGAACCCCGAAAATCCTGATGCGATGAAATCAATCTGCTCAGCTGTGCTTGAAAGTAAAGCTGATTTTGGTATCATCTTCGATACTGATGTTGACCGTGCAGGATGCGTTGACCGTGACGGTGAGGAGATCAACCGTAACCGTCTTGTTGCTCTTGCTTCCTATATAGCTCTTGAGGGTCACGACGGTGGCGTAATCGTAACAGACTCCGTCACATCAGACGGCCTTAAGACTTATATCGAATCAATCGGTGGTGAGCATTACCGATTCAAGAGGGGATATAAGAATGTTATAAACAAGCAGATTGAGCTTAACAATGAAGGCAGATTCTGTCCTCTTGCAATCGAAACCTCAGGTCACGCAGCATTCAAGGAAAACTACTACCTTGATGACGGTGCATATCTTATGACTAAGATCGTTATCCTTATCGCAAGGGATAAAACGGGCAATGCTCTTCAGGATATTCTTGCACCTCTCTCTCAGCCTGCAGAAGAAAAGGAGCTTCGCTTTGCTATTAAATGCGAGGATTTCAAGCAGTATGGCGAGAATGTTATTGCCGAGCTTGAAAAGTATTATGCGGGCAGGGAAGGCTGGAAGATTGCCGATGACAACAGAGAGGGTATGCGAATCTCTGCAGATAGTGAAAACGGCAACGGCTGGCTCCTTCTTCGCCTCAGCGTCCACGACCCGATTATGCCTCTTAATATTGAAAGTAACGAAGAGGGTGGCGTTATAAAAATCGCAAAGGATTTCTATGAGTTTATAAAGAAATTCGATCTTCTCGATATCACTCCGATTGAGAAGTTTGTTGATGTTTATGGAGAATAAAACTAAACGAAAATCCTTGCGTCTTGATGGTTATGATTATTCAACCCCCGGTGCATACTTTATTACAGTATGCACTGAAAACAGAAAAAGAGTTTTGGGTAACCTTGTAGGGCGTGTCGCAAGCGTCACGCCCTACGAAAAGTGAGGTAGCAAAGTTCGTTTCGTTGTTAAAACGTTATTGTAATAAGGAATACGGCAAGAACATATGGCAAACCTCATATTATGACCATATTATAAGAAACGAAGAAGATTATCTTGATGCGATACAGTATATAGAAAACAATCCCATAAGATTGAAACTTGGATATTCAAGAAAATAATAAAATAAGGGGATTTTATTATGAAAGCATTTTTCTCTGTTTTTCTTGCAACACTGACTGCGATATTTAATTTCTTCTTTACCGACGGCTCTGTCCGTCAGCTCATCGATAAAGGCGATATCACGGGTTACAGCGAAACCGTGAAGGCAGATAAGGAAATGCCCGTGTTCTCAACCGATGAAAATGGTGATTTCACTGTTCTTCAGTTTGCTGATACTCACTTCACAACCGGTCTTTCGTATGCTGATATCTCCCTGATGGAATCAATGAAAGCCCAGATTGAAGAATATGACCCCGATCTCGTTGTTATGCTTGGTGATATGATAAATGACGGCGAGGTGGGTGCTTATAACAAGGAATATGTCCTTGAAACTGTCGGCACTATGTTTGACGAAATGGAACAGTATTGGGCATATATCCCGGGAAACAATGACGGTCTGGACTACGGTACATCAGAGGATATTGTTGCGTATCTTTCACAGTTTGATTATTGTCTTTGTGCAGATGTTGAGGATGTTTCAGGTGGCGCACAGTATTCAATAGATATTAGAAACGGTGAGACGGTTGTTCATTCGCTCGTTTTCCTTGATACAATGGATTATGACGACGAGGATGAAGAACACATCTACGGTTATGTCCATGCTGATCAGGTGAAATGGTGCGAGGATGAGATAAACACAAAGCTTGAAGCTTACGGTGACATCTCAATGAGCGTATTCATTCACGAAAACACACCTGCTTTTGCCGAAGCAGGCTTGTACGGTGAGGCTTATGCAGACGGATATTCACCGCTCGACGAAATGGAAGAGAAGTTCAATATCCCGAAGAATAAACCTCTCGACGATGTTTTTGAAAAAGCAGGCTGTGTGGGTCTTGTTTCAATGGGACACGCTCATCCGTCTGAAAATAAATGCAGCTTCTATAACGGCACATATTATCACGTCGCAGCCCAGACCAAAACAATGGGTTCACTTGTGACGATTCATACGGATGCAGAAAGCACAAAAGATATGTATGATTTCGTATCCATAGCCGTTTGATTTGAAAGTTTAAAGACCACCTTCACGGTGGTCTTTTTTTGTGTGAATATGCAACACGCAGGGGAGAAACAGCACTTCTGATTGAAGAAAAATATTTTTAAAAATTTTGAAAATACCGCTTGACATCTTTCGAAGGTTGTATTATAATGTTACAACTATTATAATGGATTGAAATGTCCTTGGGTATTTTTGGGTAGGGCGAACTATGCCAAAAAATAAGGACTTTTCAGTCGGAATTACTAGTAAATTCACAATAAACACGGACGAAAATAAAAAGAACGGAGTGGTTAGTCAATGGTGAATGTTTCTCCCGTAACAAGGGGTGGCAAGACCCGAATGAGTTTCGGAAAAATCAAAGAGGTTATGAGTATGCCAAACCTCATTGAAATCCAGAAAGACTCGTATCAGTGGTTCTTGGATGTAGGTCTCAAAGAGGTATTCAGAGACATCGCAGACATTACCGATTACACAGGTAACTGGGTGCTTAAGTTTGTCGATTACAGAATGGACGATAAGCCGAAGTACACAATCAGAGAATGTAAGGAACGCGATACTTCCTATTCTGCACCTATGCGTGTCAAGACACGTTTGCTTAACAAGGAAACAGGTGTTGTTAAAGAAAGCGAAGTTTATATGGGCGATTTCCCGATAATGACTGAAAGCGGCACTTTCATCATTAACGGTGCAGAGCGCGCTATCGTTTCTCAGCTTGTTCGTTCTCCGGGCGTATACTATGATATGAC
>JAZORX010000379.1:0-4745 GCA_045656845.1 Acutalibacteraceae bacterium
AGGGTTAATACAAGACCACCTTGTTTACAAGTTGCTTCTCTGATTTCAATTTCATCGTAATCGTGACCGAGAGCAGGAGTATAGTTTCTTTTTTCAAGCTGACCGCATCCGTTACATTGGAATCTGTCATATCCAAGCTCATCACAACTCGGCTTTACAGTTTCAAGATAATGAAATTCGTGTTCGTGTGTCGCAGGTGGAATTACGACTATTGTTCCACCGTTATTTTCATCTTCTGCTAAAAGGTGAACATAAGACACACCGTTTTCTGTCATAACCTCTCCGGCATAGGAATAATCAATTTCATAGTAAACTGTGTAATAACCTGCCTGAGTGTAGTTCGGTGCAGATGTCTTTGTGCAGCTATCAGCAGAGTTGCCGTAACGGATAGATGTTCTCACACCATTATCCGAAAGGTCGCTTACTGAAAGAGTGTGAGCTTCGCCATCTTCAACACCGTAATAAGCAGTTACAACAGATTTTGCAGTTACATATTCGCTTGTTTCATAATCACAATCATCACATTTTTCAGCGATATAAAAACGGTTATTTCCAACCTGTCCGTCAATCTGCTCTGTAAAGTTATGTTCTTCAAGACCTCTTGTTGCTCTTGCGTATGTGCCTTTACAGAATTTACAGTATTCGCCACGTTTGAGTGTTGTCAAGTGGTAATCTTCGTCATAGGTTTCGTAAGTTGTGTTATCAAACTGAAGATAGAAGTTATTGTCACAAGCATATAAACCATATACATTATTATTAAAACCATAATGCAAATAACCGCTACCGGGATTTATCGTTCCGCAAGTCTGACACACAGCCTTTGTCCAATGATACCCGGTGTAATAGGCATCAACACCCGGAGTTCCATCGTCAAGATTTCCTAATCCTTCGCCGTCAATTTTTCTTCCGTCTGAATACTGAACATCACGGTTAAGAGCGGTTTCACCTGAACGGGTATATTCGGGAACTCTGTATGTTAAAACTGTTGTAGTCTTATCACACACGCAACAATACTGTGTTTCATAAGTAGTTGTCGCATTGACATCAAGCTCGTTGGTTCGGTTGTTTGACGATAACCAAACTTCCGCCGGATCGGTGTATTCGTTGCTCTGTGCCGCAAATACATTCGGTACAAGCGATGCAATCATACAAATAGTTAAAATGATTGATAAGATAGACTTATAATTTCTTTTTCTACTCATTTCTTAATACCTCCATATATTAAATTTTTTAGGCTTATCTGCCTTTATTTTTCTTCTTTGATTTTTTCTTTTTCTTACTCGGCTGAGAATGTTCGTGTGTCTTTGTCTTTTCGGGAGCTTTTTCGGCTCTCTGTTTTTTCTGTTCCTCTTTAATATCCTCAACCTTTTGTTTTACAGAAGGCTTTCCGTTAGTACGGTTGTCCGTTTTGTCTGAATCCCCGTGCTTCATAGATTCGCTCTCTCGCTGATTTTCTTTCGCACGGGGGAACGGTTTTTTTGAGTGTTCATCCTTCTGCTTATCTGGAGCATCCTTATCGGGTTCATTTACGGGTTCGTTCTTTTCAGGCTCCGGTTCAGGTTCAATCTCTTGTTCGGGAGCAGCATAGCCGAGCTTTTCCATAATATAGTTAAGCTTTGTAACATCATCTTGCTTTGCGATAATGTCGCACAATCCCGTATCATTTGATTTGTCATTCACCGCAGTAAAGAGAACACCGTATTTCTTTGCTTCTGAGTTAAACTTTCCAATGTCGCTTTCTTTGATTTGTAAGATACAAAGAGGTTTATCTGATTTAAGGAGCTTTTTAAGATTTGTCTTGCCCTGAAGCTTGTTATCTTCTTTCAACAGAGCAATAACAATAGCTGCAAGATTTTTTGCTCCAAGTCCGGTAAGCTTTACAACTTCTTCGGTAATCATCAAACCTTCTTTTACCATTAAATCAGCGACCTCGCCGCTTGTGTTCATTAGCCATCATCTCCATTTCTGCTTGTTTTTGTAGTTCTTGAGCTTTCTGTTGTTTTTGAGATATTTTGTAAGAATCACGGGATATTGAATTGCACATCCTTACTTCTTTTCTAAGTTCCCGAAGCTCATCGTTGATTACTTGTGCTTTTGCTTTTACTTCTTGCTCGTTTTCTTCGGTCTTTGAAGCATAGAGCATTTTTCTTTGTTCCACTAAGTCATTGATTTTGTCCTCCTTTAATTTTCGATATTCCGAAAGTTGAGTTCCGGTTTCGATTTCATTCTTATACATAAATTCAAACTGCTTTTTGTAGCGGTCAAATTTAATAAGTTCATCACGCATATAAAATGACACTCTCTGCGGAACTTTCTTTTTCTTTATCACTCCAAACAAATATAGGTAGTGATAGTAAAGAGCTACAAAACCGTTTAGCTTTGTTGGGTTAGCATTTTTGTATGTACTTCCATAATCAAAGCCATTGGAGAGTTCTGTCGGGGATGCCATCTTTATACCGTTACGATTTGCAATAATTCTTTCTTTGATTGCTTCTTCGGTGTAATATTTACCGAGCTTATCAAGACGGATTCTCTTTGTTCCGAAAGAAGGAATAAATGATGTGTACTTGTACTGTGGCCCTCTACGGGTTACTTGATAACCTCTCAGTTCAAGTTGTTTCCAAAACTCTTGCATTGAATATGAGCATTGAATGATTGTGTCGATTTCTTCTCGCACATACTGCCGGATTGATTTGCCTTCATTCTCTTTCAGCCATTCAATATAACTCATTCCTTTATGCTTTGGATGTTCTATTACATACAGACAATGCTCTCTGCATATTTGGTCCGATATGCCACGAATATCTCCGAAGTAGTCCTTAAACTGATTTCTGTATTTGTATCCGTCTGCGAAAGAAACTGCATTGAATATGATGTGATTATGCAGGTGGTCTTTATCTACATGAGTTGCAAGTACAACTTGAAATCTGTCTGCAAATAACCTTTGCACTAATTCAACTCCACATTTGTGAGCAATATCGGGTGTTGTTTCAAAGTCCTTAAAGGATTGCACCAAATGATAAGCAAGTATGCCATCAACTCTATGTGATTTACCTTTTTCATATTGAGTAGTTATCATTTGCTCAACTGCATTTTCTCTGCTGCAGTTAAACACATCAACATATAAGGCACTTTCCGTCTTGTCTTTGTTAGTGATGTATTTTTCAGGACCTTCAACTGCTTCAATATCCAACTTGAATTTTGTCTTATCGGGATTTATGATGTAATTCATACTGTTATCAAGCCTTGTTGATATAGTCCATATTTTTGTATAACCCATTATCTGAGGTCACACACCTTATTCATAATTTGATCCAAAAGCTTTGTAAGATAATCAATCTTGTCTTTACTTATTGTTTGCTCCGCATTTGCTATGTGGGCAATCTGATTTATATTGACACCGATAGCATTTATTTCTTTCCAAAGCTTATAGTATGTGTCGGGTGGTCTTGCCCGGAGCTGTATTCCCATAACAATATTTCGTAAGAACTGTCCTCTTGTAAGACCTGCTTTTTGTGCCTGAACTGCTAAATGAGAATGTTCTTCTTCAGTTAGTCTTAACTTGAATTCTTTATCACGCATACGCATTGAAATCCACCTCCTATCGTTCAGGTTCATTCCGCTTTCGCCGATGAACCTCTGACTTGTCTTTTTCCTCTTTTACCTTTTCAGAAATTTCTTCAACAATGGTATCGTAATCTTTAACCGTACCTTCGATTGTTTCAAAAGGAACATTATAATCTTTCAGCATTTTCATTAAAGGCTCTCTCATATTTCTTGCTTGTTGTTCGGTGTGAACTCTGCCGATTGGATTAAAGTCCTTAATTCTGTCAATGAGATAATTTACATTGTTGTATGTGTTAAACACATTCAGCACAACCTTATTGAACTCATCACCAAGAACTGAACTCGTGTTATAAAATGCAGTTAGGAATAAAGGGCAATCGGTAACAATGACATCAACCTTATCTTTGCATCTACTTAGTCGATAACTCTGTGAACCAAAAATATATTCCTGATTCATCAGAACTTTGTTGTTGTTTTCCCATACCATATCCTTTGCAAATTCTGTTACAAGTTCTGCATTTATTCCTTGCATTTTCAGTTTTGAAAACACATAAGCAGCAGCCGTAGATTTACCTGCACCGGGTACACCGAACAGATTCACTACAATCATTAAAATCACCTCATTTCATATTGCAAGCATCGGGGTATTAGGGGCGAAAGCCACTAACAAGTGGCTTTTGGGGGACCAAATGCCGTGCTTGCTAATGCAAATGCTTCCGCATTATTCCTCGTTGCTTTTTCCAAAAGTAGCTTTTAGATATTGATATGTACTATATTCAATTTGTTCATTATCAACCATTTCTTTCAAATGGTATAACTGCTCAATATAGTACCTGATAGTCTTGCAATCTTGAGGGAATCGGATATATATTTCACCGTTATCTTTTTTCATCTCAAGACCATAAATTGAATCTAAATGCATCAAGGTGTGTACTGCACCTAATTCATTTTCAACAGAAGGTGGAAGGATGGATTGCTCTGCAATTCCTAAAATTTTACACATCTTCAAAACTGTATCTGCCTTAGGGTATCTTGCTCCACAAGCATATTGACCTATTCTTGTTTCAGCAGTCGATTCGGAGTAACCCAACAATTTCCCGAATTCCTTTTGTTTTAAACCAAGGTGTTTTCTGCATTGATTTAATGTCCAACCTCCAATAGTTTTTACTTTTAACATT
>JAZORX010000380.1:0-18531 GCA_045656845.1 Acutalibacteraceae bacterium
CCAGTTTTTCATTGTTCAGGCAGGCGAGGTTGATGCAAGTCTTATGGGTCAGATGGAAGCTATCGGTGAAAAGATGTTTCCTGCTGAAATAATTGAAGATTACAAAAAGGTCGGTGGTACACCTTGGCTTGATTTCAAACACTCTGTTTTCGGTCAGGTGTATGAAGGTATGGATATTGTTGACGCAATTGCTGAAACAAGAGTTGATATGCTCGACAAACCTTTTGAGGACATTGTAATTGAAAAGATAGAGATTTCTGAGTTTTAAAAAATCGCTCCGTAAGCTTTATAGGCTTACGGAGTTTTTTAATTAAGCAGATATACGGACAGGTTAAGATAGCCTGCAAAAAACAACCAGATAAGATATGGAAACTGAATCAGGCCTGCATACTTGTTTTCTTTATAAAACAATATTGTCATTGCTGTTACCAGAATTATCAGAGCTACTAAAATGATCAAAGAAAAAAGATATGCACTAAATCCGAAAAAGAAGATTGGCCAGATGAAGTTCAGCATAAGTTGAACGGCATAAATTATCAGAGACTTCTTATTAAGATTTTTATCTTTTTCATAGATTATATAGGTTGAAATCCCCATAAGAATGTAAAGAATAGTCCACACAATCGGAAACAGCCATGACGGTGGTGACAAAGTCGGTTTAATTACATTTGCATAGTCTTTAAAACCACTGTTGGTTATCAATGCTGCAATGCTGCCGACTGCTAACGGTACTGCTATATTAATTAAAAGCGATTTGCGATTGATGTTTGTTGTTATTATCAAAAAAACCACACCTTTCAGTATATTTATACTCAAAGATGTGGTTTTTATTCTTTATAAAATTATATCCATAACTTTTCCGTCGTTTTTCATGCTTTCATCAGCTTTAAATACGGTCAGGTGACCTTTTACTGATTCGTTAATAGAAGTACAGGAAACAGAAAGGATATCATCACGAACATAATTAACAAAATCCTCAGTCAGAAGCAGGTCACCACCACCATGTGAATCGTCAATGACTTTAACATTAATTTCAGTGTCTTTATGTTCACATCCCGGACGCGGATCAATGAGAGATACTGTAAAAATACCACTTTCAAGTGTTCCGAAAATTTCACCTTTAGTACCGATAATATGTATTTTTCTCTGAGGGATTGCGGTTCCACCGATCATATTATGTGTACCTGTTGCACCGCTTCTGAAACGGACATTAAGGCTTTGATGATCAACAACATTATTATCGCTCTTATAAGCGCAGATTCCGTATGGGCTTGTTTTAAGAAGGTCTCTCTTGTCTTCAAGGGTTGCGTTTGCTTTGTCTTCAAGCTTGTCCCATACATAAAATGACCAACGGTCAGGGTGATCAAGATAAATTCTTTTTGCTGAATAAAGACAAGTATCAACTAGGGGACAATCAACAAGGCAACGTGTGCCGGCGTTTTCAGGTGCGTTTTCAGGCTTGAACTGCATCAAGCCGCCAAAGCTTGATACCTTGGCGGGTGCATCATTGCCCATAAGCCACATCATTATATCAATATCATGGCAGCATTTAGCAAGGAGCATTGAAGCATGACATTCTTCTTCGTTCCTCCACTTTCCGCGTATATGACTTGTTGACATATGATGATAACTGACATGCTCAACTGTCTGAATATTTATGATGTCACCGATTACTCCGGTAAGAAGAGTTTCTTTAATTTTTCTGTAAAAAGGAGCGTAACGCAAAACAAAACAAACCATAACTTTTCTGTTGTATTTATTTGCACAGTTTACAAGCTCGCGCATTTCTTTTTCATTTACGGCAAAAGGCTTTTCAAGAAGAATGTCGTAACCGGCTTCAAGGATTGGCAAAGATGTTTCAACGTGAATGTGATCCATTGTGCCGTTAATAACAGCATCAGCAAATTTTTCTCTTTGAATAAACTCTTCTACTGATACGAATTTGTTTTCATCGGGGATTGAAAATTTTTCAGCAATGCTGTTTCGTCTGAACTCATTTGGATCAACGATGCCTACAATCTGCATCATATCAGGTTTTATTTCGCTGAGTTCAGCATAAATAAGTGAACGGTGGCCACCACCGACTATAACTACTTTTAACGGATTACTCATTATTTAAGACCTCGGATTTCTTTTGAATATTTGATTCGATTAGAAAGATATGCAATCAACACGATAAGTGCAAAAATCGGGATAAACGGAATAAGAAGAATTAGCATAAAAATCAATGCAGTTATTATTCCCGGACCTTTTTTGCTTGGTTTTACAGTGTCTGCATAATTATCGTTACAGATTCTTTTGATTTCTTCAGCTGTGATTTCAAGAGGAAGCGTTGCGTTTTTGTCGCAGATTCCACTATTATGAAGAAGAGGGACGATTAAGTCTGAAGGAGTGTTATATCCTTTTAGTATTTTTGAAAAGGGAAGATGAATTGTTTTCAGAATACTGTCTATGATGTTCATCAGACCAACAGCGATTTTATATTCAGGTGTTTCCGGGTTATAAGGTCCGTCACCTTCATAAAGGCGCATAACAAGATCAATTATAAAATCTACAACCTTGTCATCTTTAATATGATCGTAATCTGATTTTTTCAGACCTGTTTCTTTTTTGGTCCATGATGCGATTTTGCCAACAGTAAGCTTGTTCAGAAGCTTTCCTATAGGCTTAATTATCCAACCAAACTTATATGATGTCTTTCTGGGGATGCTTATTCCGCAGGCACAGTCAGCAAATGTTGGAATGTCTTTGGCAGCAGCATTAAGAGTCAGGCGGATTGTTCCGAAAAATTTGTTGTAAAGATGATCCTGCAGGTTGTTACCGTTAAATTTAATATCTACCGGTTCTGTTATATGTTCGCTTGTGATAATTGCTGTATTATCACTAAGCGTTACATTACGGAAATAGCCGGGATAACCCGCAAGTGCAGATGTAGAAACATCATAAAGCACATTGCCTTTTTCTGAAAAAATATAAGAAATATCGTGAACATGCGAATGTCCTGTAAAAACGATATTTATTCCGTTATCAGCAAGGATTTCTCTGATCTCTTTATGACCTCCCATCATATCGTTCTTGCCGATCAGAGAATAAAAAGGTGACGGAGAAACCAGGGGATGATGGGTAAAAGCAAGAAGTTTTCGTCCTTTTGCACGGGCTTCTTTGGCAGTTGAAATAATCCATTCACGCATTTCCTCACTATAACCACTTCTGCCAGTACCGTCACGGTCGGAGTTGAGAGCAAAGACTGAATATGTATCATCAAGATGTGCAAAGTATGAGAGTCCGTCTTTAAAGATGGATACAGCTTTGTCAGGACCAAGATTTTTATAAAGCTCAGGAATATCTTCTCTTTTGACAGAGGGGATCTCTTCCCTTACAGGACCTGTATATTTATGTGTTACACCATTGTCCTGAAAATCGTGGGTAGATGTTATCGCAAAAATGCGTTTGCCTTTATTTTTTAATGAAGTGAGTAACGCAATAAACTCAGCGTGGCTGTCCGGGTCACCATCACAGGTAGAATCACCACAGAAGATAATGTTCTTGCAATCACTTTTTGCCATCTGCTCAAAAGCTGCTTTAAGAACCTCTTCACTGTCTTTTACCATTTTTTGATTACCAGAATCATACTTTTTATATGATTCGGTATCAACGCCTAACTTTTTAGAATAGTAATGAGCATCGGTAAAAACTATAAGGTCAAGTGGTTTTGTTTCAATCATAATAAACCTCACTTAATTAATATTATTATTAATTTATCACATTTATTGTGTTTTTTCAACAGATTATATTTAATCTTTTAGTGTTTGACACTGATAATATTTGTGATATAATTATTTGTGGGAGGTGACTGGAATGACAGATAAAAAACGCATCATAATTGCAAATTTTGTTATTATCGGTATTTTTGTGTTTCAATTTATCGATGTGTTTTTTCTTCACAGCAGTGTACCTTTGCTTTCAACTAATATTTTTGCAAGAATTTTCGGAATTGTTGCTTTGATTGCGTTTTCGGGATTACTCGGATTTAACCTGAAAAAATTCTGTTTTAAATCTTACGGATGGTTTTTCGAGATACTCTATGGTTTTTTCTTTTCGGCAGTACCGATTATTATGGTATATTTAGCTAAGTATGTGTATTTTGTATACCGTGGTTATGAAAATCTTACCCTAACATTCAGACCTTCGGGATTTACAGCATACGATGGCTCCAAAGAGTATATAATTAATGTGTTTGTTTATATACTTACTCTGTTACTGGTTGCCGTTTTTAAAGAGATTTTTTACAGAGGCTATCTCATAACGCAGTTTTCGGGCAAGTACGGTGTACCGGTGGCAATATTTATTCAGAGTATTATATACATGTTATCGTTTGTACCGACTTTTGCTTATTACTTGTATACGGGTAGATTTGAATTCCAGGGTCCGTTGATGTCTTTCTTTTTGATCTGTGGTCATTTTGTATACAATCTGATCAGTGGTGTTAAATGGGGAATGTTCTATAGGGTTAACGGAACGGTCTGGATGAGCGTTGCAGACCATTTCTTTATGAATTTTGTTGTGAGTTCATTCTTCTTTACGGAGCATAGATTACCTGAAAAATGGTATATAATTGAAGTAATCGTAATTCAGCTTTTGTCTATTGTTATGTTTGTGCCTTTCTTCTTTAAACGAGACAGACAGAATGAACTTGCTGCAGAAGAGTTCGCTCTGAGTCAGGAAGCGCTTAAAATGGGTATTGACAATTATTCTCCCAGCATAATCAGAAAAAATATCGACAGACGAAATTCTAATAAATCGGAAGTTGAATACAATATCCATAATGTTCGTGAGCTTGAAGAACCAATTTCTCTCAGCAACATCAAGATGCCGGACGAAAGTGATCTCACTGCGTCTGTCAGAGGATTTGCTATCGATGATTCAATCTTTGAATATAATACAGAAGTTACACCACTTGATGATGCACCCTCTGAAAAGGTTAAGGGTTATTTCAACAATATGATTGGCAGAGATGATTCATCTGTTAATGTAAATAATAATGAAAGCGCCGATTACAACACCAATGCTGAGAATATTTCCAAGCTGGTTAAAGGTTATTTCAATGATGACTTCAATAAACATACATTCTGAAAACAGCGTGTCTGAAAAGACACGCTGTTAGCTTTTATTTATTGAGTTTGTTAATCATAATTTTGGCTGCTTTGTATATATCACCGCAACCGAGAGTGATTATAAGATCGCCTGAGGTTGCATATTTGAGAACATAATCTGCAACTTCTTCAAAAGTGTTGAACCACACGCTGCCGGGGATTTTTTCGGCAAGCTGTGAAGTATAAACACCTTCGGTGTTGACTTCTCGGGATCCCATTATTTCTGTCATAACGCATTTATCGGGAATCTGGAGTACCTTTGCAAAGTCATCCATATGCTCCTTGGTTCTTGAATAGGTGAACGGCTGGAAAACGGCCCAGACATTGTTATATTCCATCTGCATAGCTGCATCAAGGGTAACTTTCAGCTCAGCAGGATGGTGAGCGTAGTCATCAGCGATTGTTATTCCGTCTATTTCAGCGAGAATTTCAAATCTTCTGCAAGCACCACCGAATTGTTCCAATGATTTAATAGCATCTTCTATGTTTATTCCTGCGTAGTCTGCAGCAGCAAGAGCTGCGAGCGAGTTATGAACATTATGCTCTCCCGGAACTTTTAACCTGATGTGACCGAGCTTTTCACCGTTTTTGTATACATCATAGTTTGCAAATGCGTGATCGATAACAATATTGTCAGCGTAAAAATTATTTTTCTTATCAATGCCGAATGTGATGATTTTTTTATCACTTATATCGGCGATTGCTTTGAGTGAGTTTGCATCGTCACCGTTTACTATAAGCGCTTTTGTTGCCATTTTTGAGAATTTGTTGAAAGAAATTATTATATTCTCAATTGTTTTAAAATATTCAAGGTGATCCGCATCAACATTAAGGATAATTGCGATGTCCGGAGAAAGTCGAAGGAAAGTGTCTTTAAATTCACAGGCCTCGCATACCATGTTCTGTGTTTTTCCGACTCTGCCGTTTGACTGAGTCAGTGGTAATTTACCGCCGATAACAGCAGATGGATCTTTATCACACTGTATCATTATCTGTGTAAGCATAGATGAAACGGTTGTTTTACCGTGAGTACCACATACACAATAACAATTATCGTACATTCTTGTAACTGCACCGAGGAGTTCAGCTCTTTCAAAAGTAGGTATACCGGATTCTTTTGCGGCTACAAGCTCAGGGTTATCCGGGAGAAGGGCTGCTGTGTATACAATCATTTCAGCGCCATGGATATTTTCAGCCTTTTGACCAAGTGTAACAGGTATACCCATGTTTCTGATTCTTGCCAGCGTATCTGTTTCGTTATTATCTGAACCAGAAAGAAGGTAACCTTCATTATGAAGAATTTCGGCAAGAGGGCACATTCCGGACCCACCGATTCCGATAAAATGTATTCTTTTAACTTCATTGAGCAGATTATCTATTTCGAACATTGTTGTCAACTCCTTTTTGTTTCATTCTATTATAAATCAATTCGTAAAAAAAATAAATAGTTATTTAAAATAAATATGATCATTGTATCTGTTTTATCATATTATACTGTGGAGGTATAAAAATGAAAGCAGAAAAATTCTTAGTTATCGGAAATGATAAAAAAATGAGAGCTTGCTGCAAAAGACTTAATGAAACGGGATATATGGCTGAGAATTTTGACTCATTGTATGACTTGGAGTTAATAAAAATATATGATTATATTATTTTGCCATTACCGACTGTTGCAAATACAAAAATTAACGGAACTGATATAGCATTTAAAGATTTTTTATCGGTTATTGATAAAAGGCAGACGATATTTTGCGGAAATATCGATTCTTCCGGTCTTGAGAATTTTTACAGTTATTATACAAATGAGTCCTTTCTTCTGAAAAACTCACGGCTTACAGCCCAAGGAGTTTTAAGAATTATTTCAGACAATATTGAAGATGATTTCAGAAATATTAATGTTGCTGTTATCGGATATGGGAGATGTGGCAGATCAGTTTGTAAGTTGCTTAAAAACTGTGGTATGAATGTTTCATCGTTTTCCAGAAGAGAAGAAACGATTACACTTGCAGAAGACGAAGGATTTGATGCATATTCAATTGAATATATGGCTGAAAAAATTTCTGAGTTTGACATTATCATTAACACTGTTCCTTCAAACATATTATCAAAAGATGATATGTCAAAATTAAATCAGAATAATCTTTACATTGAGATAGCTTCAAAACCATATGGCTTTGATATAAAAAATACAGATGTGTTTAACTTCAGATATATTTTAGCTGAAAGCCTGCCGGGACGCTTCACACCGGTCAGCGCAGGTAATTACATTGCTGATACGGTTTTAAACCTCATTAAGGGGGATTCGTATGGATAAGACAATAGGTTTTGCTATGTGCGGGTCTTTTTGTACATTGCAAACAGCAATTAAACAAATTGAGGAACTGAAAAAATTGAATTACAGTATTGTTCCGATAATGTCAGATACAGTTTATGGAACGGACACAAGATTCGGAAAAGCAATAGATTTTATTGATAAAATCGAAGACTTATGTGGTAGAAAAATAATTCATACAATAGTTTCAGCAGAGCCGATAGGACCTAAAAGCATTTTAGATCTTCTGATAATTGCACCTTGTACGGGAAATACTCTTGCTAAACTTTCCTGTGGTATTGCTGATACATCTGTAACGATGGCTGCAAAATCACACCTCAGAAATAAAAAGCCGGTTGTTATTGCCGTTTCAACTAATGACGGTTTGGGTGGTGCGGCGAAAAATATCGGTCAGCTTTTGAATTATAAAAATATATTCTTTGTTCCTTTTTCTCAGGATGATCCTTTTAATAAGCAGAATTCACTCATAGCAGATTTTAATAAAATTCCTGAAACTGTTGCATCAGCTTTGAAAGGTGTACAGTTACAACCGTTAATCTTCAAAAATTGAAGCTTTATTATATTGTAAAATGTGTTTTGATGTGTTACAATGAAGAAAAATATAAAGAGGTTTGATCTTATGGGAAAGTTAACTTTCAAAGCATATAAAATTGAAGAGATTCAATTTGTTAATAAAATCAAGACAACAACTAAGATTGAGATAAAGAACAGTTATTCTTATAATGTAAGATATACCAATCAGAATATCTGTGAGGGTAAGTTTACCGTTAATATCAATGATAAAGAAAATCCTGATAATTTTTCGATCAGGTTGGTGTTGTGTGGTATTTTCTCATTCGATCCGGATATGGAAAGAGAAACTATCCATGTTCAGACATATAAGGAGCTTTTTCCATATGCCCGTGCTGTAGTTACTACAATTACAGCTAATGCCGGAATTCCTCCGATTACCTTGCCCAATATGGATATTGAAAACAAAGAAATTTTCAGAATTGAAAATCCTAACAGATTGCAGTAACAGTTAAGCCTGTGTAAGTAAAATTCTTACACAGGCTTTAATAATTTAAATTGATTTAAACACTGAAGTGCCAGAGTCAACAGGTGTATATTTTTCAATATACTCGATAGTTTCATCCGGCGTGTCTGCAAAATAGATTAAATCTGCACATTCAGGCTTCATAAATTTTTCATCAATACTGTTCTGAAGGAAAGCTTTAAGATGATTGTAATAACCGTTGGTATTAAGAATTGCAATAGGTTTGTTGTGTCTGCCGAGTTGCTTAAGAGTAATAATTTCAAAAAACTCGTCAAATGTTCCTATTCCGCCCGGTGTGACGATGAAAGCGTCGGATTTTTCTTCAAGCAACTGCTTTCTTTCTCTCATTGTTTCTGAGTAGATGAATTCGGTACATTTGTCATAAAGTATTCCGTCAACATTCATAAAAGAAGGTGCAATACCGATTATTTCACCTTTTCCACCTTGAGTCATACCTCTGGCAACGGCTCCCATAAGACCGGAAGCACCACCACCGAAAACAAGGTTGTGATTATGCTCGGACATTATTAACCCAAGCTTTTCTCCGTCCAAGATAAAAGAGTCATCAATTAAAGCACTTGAGGCACCGTAAATGCAAATGTTCATATTTTCACCTTGTTTAAAAAATCAATTAAAGTTTCTTTTGTTGATGAAACATTACCCTGAATAAGCTCGTCAGATCCACCACCTTTGGCTTTAAGGTCTGATCTGAATTGATCACCGATACTTTTGACGCTTGAGTCGGATGAAGCAAAAGCGAATTTGTAATTTGAATCTTTTCCTGAGAAAACAGCGGTAATTCCACTGTTGATTTTAGCCGATTCAAGAGCTAGATTTCTGATGAACAGCATATCGGGGTTAGTTTCAAAATAGGTTGCAATATTATTATATTTAAGAGGATTGGAAATCTTGACTGAAATCAGTTCATTTGTGAGAAAAAGATTTTTTTGCTTAAGGTTTTCGTTTTCCTCACAGAGCTTATTGAATGCGTTGAGCTCCTGATTATGTTTTGCGCACAGCCTGACGGCAATCTCATAAAGATTATCAGCTTTGATGCAGTAATCTCTGAAGGCATCAAATCCGCATAAAATCTGCAATCTGATTCCACCACGATGACGCATTGAGCTGAGCACTTTAATGAGACCGATTTCACCGGTACTTTTAACATGCGGAGCACAACAGGCACAAGTGTCATATCCGTCTATTGTTACGATACGTATATTTTCGTTCAGTTCAAGTTTACTTCTGTAGTCAAGTGTTTTTAATACATTTTCAGAAGGAAATTCAGCTTTAACTGCAACATTTTCATATATAGCTCTATTAGCCTGAGTTTCAATAGTTGAGATTTCTTCCTCTGTAAGCTCTTTGTCAAAGTCTACGGTGATTTCGTTTCCCATATGGAAGCCGACATTCGTACAACCGTACATTTTATGAGCAATTCCTGAAAGAAGATGTTCTCCGGTATGATTCTGCATACGCCTGTATCGCACATCCCAATCAATGCTGCAGGAAACATTGCCTACAGCGACAGGGGAGACTGTTTTATGGATAATTATACCGTCTTTAATCTGTACATCTGCTACTTTAACTCCATCGATGATACCGGCATCAGCAGATTGACCACCGCCTTCAGGGAAGAAGGCGGTTTTGTCTAATATAACATCATAAGTTTTGCCGTTTTTGTTGCAACTTATTACATCAGCAAAGAAGTCTTTAATATAAGCGTCCGATTCGTATAATTTTATAGTTTGCATTTATTCAGTCGCATCCTCGAAAGATTTTTTGAAAGCGGGGATTGAGCGCACAATCATGTTGTAGTCAACACAATATGATGCTCGGAAGTAAGTGGAACAGCCAAAAGCAGAACCGGATACAAGGAGCAGATCGTGCTTCTTGGCGATTTCGCTGAATTCATCAGCGTTGCCGTTCGGAGCTTTTACGAAGAGGTAGAAAGCTCCTGAGGGATCAGCACATTCATAACCGATTTCTGTAAGAGCCGAGTAAAGATAGTCACGGTTCTTTTTGTATGATGAGATATCAGGCATAACATCTGCGCATCTTTTTATCATTTTCTGCATAAGAGATGGTGCACAGACATATCCACACGATCTTCCTGCACCTGCGATAGAGTTGTAAAGGTCAGTGAAATTATCTGCTTCTGACGGAATGAGCACATAACCGATTCTTTCACCGGGAAGAGAAAGCGACTTGCTGTATGAATAGCAGACAATAGTATTCTTGTAATACTTAGCCGTAAAAGGAACGCCCTGATCTGTATAAACAAGTTCTCTGTACGGTTCATCAGAAATGAGATAAATAGGATGACCGTATTCTTCACTTTTTTTAGTGAGAGTTTCTGCCAGTCTGATGATTGTTTCCTCGGAATATACAACACCTGAAGGGTTGTTTGGAGTGTTAATGATGATTGCCTGTGTATTTTCGTTAATTGTCTTATTAAGTGAATCAAAGTCAATCTGGAAACGTTCCTCGTCAGCAGGAACCATTCTGAATATACCGCCGTTTGAATCGACAAATGCTTTGTATTCGGGGAAATACGGAGCAATACCGATGATTTCACTTTTTTCGTTGATTATTACAGTACGAAAAGCACAGAGAAGGGAAGCTGCTGCACCGCAGGTAAGGTAGAGATTGTCTCTCGTATAGCTTGTACCGAAACGTTTATTGAGATTATCGGCAATAGCATCTCTTGTATCATTGTCACCGACTGCACTTGTATATCCGTGAACTGAAATCGGTGTATCATTTGTGATGATATCAACAAGAGCTTCATTAACTTCTTTCGGAGCAGGAACACTTGGATTGCCGAGGCTGTAGTCGTAGATGTTTTCAACACCTACGATTGCTGCTCTTTTTTTTCCATATTCAAAAAGCTCGCGGATTGTTGAACGGTTGCTGCCAAGTGCGAGCATTTTTTCTGAAACCATTGATAATCCTCCTTATGCTTCATAACCTGCTTTGAAGGCTTTTAAATTAATATCGAGAATTTTCTCGGGAAGAGTTTCTTTGATTACTTCAACCCAATCGATGTTATCAAGCCCGAGAGACTTGACCATTGCGCCGAAAAGAACAATATTCATACATCTTGAGTTTCCTAATTCAAGTGCTATTTTTGCTGCGTCAAGAACAACGGTGTTGAAATTGGAAGACATTTCTTCAATAATGCCTTCGGGATACTTTTCTTCTCCAGCAGCAACATTCATCGGTATGATTTCATAATCGTTGATAACTGCAGTTCCTTCAGGCTTAAGAAAATCGGCATATCTGACAGCTTCCATCTTCTCAAAAGAAACCAGAATATCAGCCTGTCCTTTACCGATAATAGGAGAATAAACTTTTTCGCCAAAACGAACCTGAGTGGATACACTGCCACCACGCTGAGACATACCGTGTACTTCGCTCATTTTAACATCGTATCCTGATTTGATAAGACCACGTGTAAGTATTTTGCTGACAAGGATTGCACCCTGACCGCCAACGCCTACGAGAATTATGCTTTTAACATTACTCATTTTAGTTGCCCTCCTTTTCAATTGCGCCAAACGGGCATACCTGATTACAAACAGTACAACCTACACAGAGAGTTGAATCAATAGTGGCTTTGCCATCCTTCATAAAGATAGCAGGACAACCTACCTTGAGACACTTCTTGCAGGAACGGCATTTTTCGGAGTTTACTGAACATTTGCCTATATTATGCTTGATTCTCTTGATAAGCAGACAAGGTCTTCTTGTTATGATAGCAGCGGGAACTTCGCTTGCAAGTGCATCGTCAACCGCTTTCTGCATTGCAGTAAGATCCTGAGGATCAACAATAATAACATTCTGATAACCGAAAGCTTCAAGAACTTTTTCGATTGAGATTGAAGGTGCAGGTTCACCCATAAGATTAACACCACTGCCGGGGTTTTCCTGCTGACCTGTCATACCTGTGATGCTGTTATCAAGAACAACAGGGATGATATTTCCTTTATTGTAAAGAATTTCGGCAGCACCTGTCATACCACTGTGGAAGAATGTTGAGTCACCGACGATACCAAAAACTTTTTTCTCAGTATCACCGATCATATCAAATGCCTTTGACATACCCATTCCGACAGAGAAGCCACCACCCATACAAACAACAGAGTCCATTGCGTTGAGAGGCTTAGCGCTACCGAGGGTATAGCAACCGATGTCACCAGAAATAACAAAGCTCTTGTTCTTGCTCATTGTGTAGAAGAAGCCTCTGTGAGGGCAACCGGGACAGAGTACCGGAGGACGGCCAACAGCTTTTACTGAAAGCTCTTTTGTTGCAGCTTCTGTGCCGAATACGGATTTAGCGATAATTTCAGGATTGAGCTCATAAATATTTGGTATAAGCTCCTTGCCGATACATTCGATGCCTGCTGCTTTGATCTGCTCTTCCATAAACGGTTCAAGCTCTTCAACAACATAAAGCTTTTCAACTTTTGAAGCAAAGTCTTTAATAAGATTCATCGGAAGGGGATATGTAAAACCGAGCTTAAGGAAAGATGTATCCTCAGGGAAGACTTCCTTAGCATACTGATAAGCAACTGAAGCTGTAACAACACCGATTTTATTACCATTCATTTCAATTTTGTTAAGAGTGGATGTGCAGGCGTATTCAGCCATATCTTTGAGCTTTTGCTCAAGAACAGGGTGATGAGCCTTTGCGTTTGCAGGAGCACTTACGTATTTAAATACATTTCGCTTGTATTCATATGGTTCTGTTTCAACAACTTCACCGAACTCAACAAGGCTTTTTGAGTGGCAGACTCTTGTAGTTGTCCTGAACAAAACGGGAATATCGAACTTTTCAGAAATAGCGAAAGCTTCTTTGATAAAGTCTTTGCTTTCCTGGCTGTCAGCGGGTTCAATCATTGCCATTTTTGCTGCTTTTGCGTAATATCTGTTATCCTGCTCGTTCTGTGATGAATGCATATCCGGATCATCAGCGCTGATTATAACAAAACCTTTTCCTACGCCGTTATATGTTGCGGTGAAAATAGGATCGGCAGCAACATTAAGACCTACATGCTTCATGGAACAAAGCGCCCTGACACCTGCGATTGATGCACCATAAGCAACCTCAGCTGCAACTTTTTCATTAGGTGCCCATTCACAGTAAAGGCTGTCCTTGTATTGCGGTAAATTTTCAAAAATTTCGGTACTCGGCGTTCCCGGATATGCTGAGCAGACTTTAACTCCTGCTTCATATGCACCACGGGCTGCGGCTTCGTTACCGGACATTAAATGTTTCATATTTGCCTCCTTGACTTTAAACGAAATAAATAATTCGAACAATTATATCACAGTATAGTTAAAAAATCAAATATTAAATGTATATATAGTATTCTATTTTGCTTTTTGGTTATTATTTTGTAGGTTATAACCTAATTTGCATTGAAACAATTAGCGTTTATTCTGAAATATTTTGTCAATGACCTCTTTTGATTGACAAAAAATTTTATTCTGTGGTAATATATATGTAATCATAGGCAAATATTTTTCATGAGGAGGAATTAGTGTGAAAAAAGCAATCTATGCGTCAAAACGTGTTTTATCTTTGCTTATTGCATTAACACTTTTGGCAACAACACTCGTCTTTTTTGATTACGGTGCAATTGCTCTTGCAAAAGATGCGATTACTGTTACCGATAGCAATTCAGGCGATAAGGTATATTTCTATGTACCTGAGCAGGTTTATCTTAAACCATCTCTTAATGCACACAAAACCCAAGAAAGAGCAAACTTCCAATGGTTTGCAGATGCTGAAATCGATAAAAACACACATGAGATTTCAAAGCTTAACACAGGCGAGAAATCTTCAGGTAATCTCTATTTCTATTATGAGAATGCAAGTAGTGTTTCGATCACATTCAGATATCTTAATGCTGATTTTAGTGAGATGTTGGCATATACATCCACCGCTTCCGGTGATTCGAACAAGAACTATGTCAACATGAACAGCACAATCAAGTTCTCGACACTTTCTACTGCTATAAGTGCCGTCAATACGAGAACTGATACATCAAGAACGAGATATTACCTCAGTTCAAATCTCATTGATACAACTATCACCAACGAAAGTGTATCACCGTATCTTGTTTCTACAGAGTCAGGTTGTTACATTGAATGGACAGCAACATTTGTTGATTCAGTAGACGGATTAACAAAAACTGCTGTTGCATACACTTATGTTTATAAGCCGAATATTATGCCGGCCGGTAATGCAATGTTTATCAAGAACGACCGCGGATATAACCATGATAACAGTACGGTTTCGTGGATTTCAGGTTTTCATTCTTTGGATAGCTATGCAGTAGGCAAGTATTATCCTGTTATCGGACAGGGTAACAACAGATCTATCCTTCCGTTTTCTTCAACAAATCCGGAAGGTTATAAAGTTATGAGCAATTCATATAACAGAGATACTGATATATATGCTCAGTGGGCTGCTTATCCTATGTCTAATGGTTACTTTGCATGGGACGGTTCTCAGATTAATGATGTAGACGCTAACTATTTTGTTACTGACAATATGTCAAACTCTATATTTACAATTCCATCATTCAATCTTTATGAAAACAGAAATTCAGGCCCCAGCGGCGGCGATGTAACTTTCCTTAACTATGGTGTTTCTCCGAGAACACAGATTATGGTTGACACCAGCCGTTATGGTAACCTTGAGCAGATTCCTAATCTTACTGTTGGTCTTATGTCAACATCAAACTGGAGCGAAAATGGTGCTGTTACTGGTGCATGGATAGTATCTGATGTTAAAAACTCTAACGGTGACAGCCATTATACTTCACAGCTTAATACAACTTCTGAAGGTGAAGCTCGTTGGTATAATTATAATTCAATTACTGCCAGTGGTGAAGATCCGTATAATCCGACCGGTGAGGGTGGTACCGAGGGTATCAAGTATAATGGAAAAATCAAGAAGAATATTTCAGGCATGAGCTCAACTAATGCTTGTAATGTTCAGGCAAGTATATACAATGAACAAGGCCAGGATACCGGCTTCAATATCAGTATCCTCAGACTTAATGTTACTGCAAACAATAAAGCTACACTTCGTGATGCTTATAACGAAACTAACGGCAAGATGGCTTACCTTGCTCTTAATGGCAAGACAAGTCCGTATTATAATACTTCTTCTGATAAGTGGTCTAAACTTCTTAGTCTTTACGAAGCAGCGGGACGTTTCCTTGTAAATCTTGATACGATGACTTCAATTTCTGTATCAGGTGTGTCATACACAGCTGAAGGTCTTGCAACTGCTTTGAGAGCAGCATTACAGGATGTAGAAAATATCCGTTATAATTCACAGGCTACACTGAGTGTTGCTTCTCTTGAAAAAAACGCTGACGGAAACTATGTTGTTCGCAGTATTTACAGCGTAGAGGAAAATGACATCGTTACAATGTTCGCAATGCGTTATAATTTTGGCGATAACGTAACATTTGATGCACCTGAATTTTCAGGCTATAAGTATGTAGGTTATTCAACCGGAAATAAGGCTAACATTAATCAGGTTGTAGGTGCTGACTATTCAGCTCTTATTGAAGGTGAAGAGTCTGCCATATATGAAACTAATATAACTAAGAATAATGTTTCTTACACGTTCTTCTATATTCCGGGTCAGGTTTCTTCAATTGTTAATACCAAAGACGGTAAGTTTAATTACCTTAAGGCCAAGGTTTCAAATATGCCTGTTGAGTTAGGCAGTATTACTTATCCTTCTTATACTGAACATGCTGATGTTGATACCGACTTTAACTATGAAGTTGAAGCAAACGATATAACTGTATGGAGCACGCAGAAGACAACTGCTGTTCAGCATCAGTTCCTTCCGTTCTACGCTGAACTTAATGCAGCTACTGATTATATTCTTACATATGATGTTGCAGGTACAGATCCTGCTAATGTGCAGTTCTCTCTTTACAATTCATCTTTTACAGGTGGAAACGGTAACGAGTCTTCAACATATGTTGTAGACGCTTCAGGTGGTACTGTATCAACGAATGCTGTTGATTCAGGTACAGTTTACCTTAAGCTTGAGCTTTTGGGTGAAGCCAGAAATGGTAAGAAGATTAGAATCAGTGACATTTGTCTTGCAAAAGCTGATTCAAATGAGCTTTATATTGATACAACTCAGGGTTATCCTGCAGTTTACTCTGCACCGGCAGGCGTTAAAACGGCTATAAGCTATACTACTAACGATGTCTCAAGCCTTGTGGCGACTGCATCTTACAGTACATTGACTTATGACCAGTATCAGCTTCTTCCTTACTATGTTGATATTCAGCCAAATTCAACATATCAGTTTAATTATGAACTCAGTGGACTTACCAGTGAACAGGTTCAGTTCGAACTCTATAGCCCTGACTACATTTCGGGTAATGGCTCAACCATGAACTATTATAACCTTACCGGTTCAGGTGTTACATTTACAACCGGTCCGAATGATGATGCTATAGGTCAGTTAAGAATCAAGTTCTCTAACGATCCTTCGGTTGCAGCAGGTGCAAAGGTTACAATTAAAGATCTTAATGTAGTAAATATCGACACTAAGACGACGATCTTTGGCCTCTATAATGAAACGCAGGATCTCGGTATTCCTGTTAAGGAAGGTTATAAGTTCTGCGGTTGGAGCGTTAAGTCAAATAATGGTGGAACCGCTCACGGTAAGATAAATACTGAATATTCAAAGCAGGTTTACAGCTACACATTTGGTGCCAATATTGACATCATTACAGCTGATTGGGAAGCAGATACTTGTGTAGTTGTCTTCCGTGGTGAGGACGGAACAGTAATTTCTGAACAGAATATTACATATGGTAACGCAGCAACAGCACCAAACAAGGCTGATGTGCCCGAAAAATTTGGTCACACATTCGCTGGCTGGGATACTGATTTCTCAGTTGTAAGAAAGAATCTTATTATCGAACCTGTTTATGAGCAGAAAGATATTACTGTTATTATTAATTCAGATGACAGTGAAATTTTTGTAGACGGAACAACTAATGTCAGTGCAATGTTTGAGCCAAATGAAGATGGCATCAGTGATGTTGTCTGGAGCTCAAGCAGTGAATCAATTGCGACAGTCGATGAAAACGGTGTTGTAACAGGTGTTTCAGCAGGCACAGCAACAATTACGGGTACAGTCACATATGACGGCAGAACTTATTCTGCATCAACAACAGTGACAGTTAATCCTGTTGAGGTAATCGGAATTGAGATTAATACAGCGCCTGATAAGGTTGAATATTTTGTTGGTGAAAGCTTTGATCCGACAGGTCTCACGATCCTTGTTAAATACAACAACGGAACAACTTCTATCGCAGATTCAGGTTACACATTGAATTCAGTTAATACTTCAATCAAGGGTTCTAAGACTGTACGAGTTACATATAAAGGTCATACTGCAACAACAAGAATCACGGTTATTGATATCGTGATGACCTCGATCGAGGTTGTTACTCTTCCGTACACAACAACCTATTTTGTCGGTGACTCTGAATTTGAACCTGACGGAATTGAGGTTGTAGCTCATTATAACAATGGCGATGTTGCTGAAATCGATCTCGGCGACCTTGAGTTTATCGGATTTGATACAAGTGCAACAGGTGAAGTTACAATTACTGTATCTTACGAAGATTTTGAAGATACATTTGAAATCAGCGTAGTTGAGCCGAGCGTTATCGGTATGACAATCAAGCATCAGCCTAATAAAAAGTCATACTTTGTTGGTGAAGATGCAGACTATAGTGGACTTAAGCTTCTTGTTACATATTCAAACGGTACAACTGTTGAGGTTACAGACGGTTATACAGTAACGGGCTTTGATTCAGATACAGTTGGTCAGAAGACTCTTACGGTTGACTACGAAGGTATGACTGCAACATTCACTGTTGAAGTTAAGCCGGTCGAACTCGTATCAATCGAAATTGCAACACCTGCAACAAAGACAGAGTACTTTG
>JAZORX010000381.1:0-14086 GCA_045656845.1 Acutalibacteraceae bacterium
AAATAGATAACTTCCTTTGTGCTGTTTTCGCACTTTGCATAGGTTTCGCCAAGCTTTACTGCATATTCCGTCTTGCTGAATTCTGCCTTTGCAGCTTCAATTCTTTCTGCAGTGAACTCTTCATTAGGCTCGATGTCGCCAAAAACTGCTGCAGGGTCGCAATAACCGCTGAAGCCCTCAACCCTGAAGGACGGATTGATAAGAGCGTAGCTTCTTGCGAAGGCATCGTCCTGAGTACCTGCGAAAATCTGGTTATCGTCAATCCAGAGTGGCACGATATCAACAAGCTCACGAAGAATATATGCTTTTTTAACCTCTTCGCACTCGTTCTTATATTTTTCCTGCAGATTAAGCTCTGCTTCCTTTGCGATAAACCAACCGTCAAGGCGCATCTTTGCTCTTTCGTTTATAAAAAGAGCCTTTGCCTTTTCAGTTAACTTTTCGGGAGTGTAAATATTCTGCATAATCATTCTCCTTTATGTCTTAGTAACTTTCATTCCGTTTTCACTAAATAATTTTCTGAAACCCTCTATTGTTTCGTCCGAAACAAAACCATCCTCTATCTCGTAAGCCTGAGTCCATTTATCCTTTCCATATTCGTGATATGCGAGAAATTCGAAAACAGCCGACGAGGTATCAAACTTTTTAAAATAATCAACAAACCCCTGAGGTTTATCGTTTATATTCTTGATTATGGGGATTCTTATATGAATCTGCCTGCCCGAAGCAAAGATTTTTTCAATATTTTCTTTGACAGCTTCGTTACCGACACCTATCCATTTTTTGTGAATATCGGTATCATAATGCTTGAAATCGGCTATGAGGTAATCGACATTTTCTGCAATTTCCGAAAGATACGGGCTTGAAGCGTTTGTTTCTATTGCCGTGTTTATACCTTCAGCTCTGAGAAGCTTTAAAAGCTCATTCAACTCTTCGTGCTGAAGGGTACATTCACCTCCGGTGAAGGTCACTCCTCCACCGTCAAAAAACATCATACGACTTCGCTTTGCCTCGTCGAGAAGCTCACCGACCGTATAATTTTTCGCCTTCTCATCCTCACCGTTCATACTCTCAGGATTGGAACACCACTTGCAACGGAAATTGCATCCCTGAAGATGATATACAAGCCTGTTTCCCGGCCCGTCCTGCGAGAAATTAAAACCCTTTTGCAGAATTTTCATCGCTTTACCTCTTATATATACATATATAATAATAATTTGATTGTATACTTTGACGAACCATTTGTCAAGAAATAAAATAAATTGTATATATGCAATAAAAAATATAATATTCATCCGATATGCTTGACTTTTTATGAAATAACTGTATAATTATTCATTATCAATGAATATAGGGTGATTAGGTGAAAAAGATTTTTATTGACGGAAAAGCAGGCACAACAGGTCTGCGTATTTATGAAAGATTAAGCGAAAGAAACGACATTGAGCTTATGCTCATTTCTGAGGAATTGAGAAAGGATGTTTCTGCACGAAAAGAGATGCTCAACTCCTGCGATATTGCTTTTCTCTGCCTTCCGGACGCTGCAGCAATCGAGTCTGTTTCTCTTATCGAAAACCCCGATGTAAGAGTTCTTGACACCTCAACAGCTCACAGAACAAACCCTGCATGGGCATACGGCTTCCCCGAGCTTTCTGACGCTCACAGAGAAAAGATCCTCTCTTCAAACAGAATTGCTGTTCCCGGCTGCCACGCAAGTGGTTTTATCTCTCTTGTTTATCCCCTTGTTGAAAAAGGTGTTATTTCTGACGACATTCTTCTTGCCTGTCATTCTCTTACGGGCTACAGCGGCGGTGGAAACAAGATGATCGGCGAATACGAATCCCCTGAGATTGAGGAAGCATACGGCTCACCCCGTCAGTACGGACTCGCACAGATGCATAAGCATCTACCTGAAATGACAGCAATTACGGGAATTAAAAACGCTCCTGCGTTCTCTCCCATCGTCGCAAACTACTACAGCGGTATGCTTGTTACCGTTCCTCTCTTCAAAGAGCAGATAAACGGAGCAAATTTAGACGAAATTCGTAAAATTTATAGTGAAAAATACCACGGACCTGTGGTACAATATAAGTCTGACATCGGCGAAGGCGGTTTCATCTGTTCAAACAAGCTCTCCTTCAACGACGGAATGGAAATTTTCGTTGAAGGCAACGAAGACCGCATTCTTCTTATGGCTCGTTACGATAACCTTGGCAAAGGTGCTTCAGGCGCAGCTATCCAGAATATGAACATCATTCTCGGTGTCGATGAAACTACAGGATTAAATTTTGAGGTGTAAAAAATGAAAGAAATTGCAGGCGGCATCTGCGCCGCAAAGGGATTCAAAGCAAACGGTATACATTGCGGAATCAGAAAGAATAAAACAAAAAGAGACCTCGCTCTCATAACAAGTGATGTTAAGGCTGCAGCTGCAGCTGTTTATACAACCAACCTCGTTAAGGGTGCTCCCCTTACCGTTACAAAAAATCATATTGCTGACGGTTATGCTCAGGCTGTTATCTGCAATAGTGGAAACGCAAACACCTGCAACGCAAACGGAATCGAAATCGCAGAGCAGATGAGTGAGCTTGTTGAAAAAGCAACAGGCATCTCAAAGAATGATGTTGTTATCGCATCAACAGGCGTTATCGGTCAGGTGCTTGATATCACTCCTATTGCAAACGGCATCGACGAGCTTGCAGCAGGTCTTGGTGATAACAGCGACCTTGCAGCTGAAGGCATTATGACTACCGACACAATCAAAAAGGAAATCGCTGTCAGCTTTGAAATCGACGGTGTTGAGTGCAAAATCGGTGGTATTGCAAAGGGAAGCGGAATGATTCACCCGAATATGGCAACGATGCTCGTTTTCATCACAACTGACGTTGCTATCGCTCCCGAGCTTCTTCAGAAAGCTCTGAGTACAGACATCGCTTCAACCTTCAATATGGTAAGCGTTGACGGTGACACTTCAACAAACGATATGGTAACCGTTCTTGCAAATGGTATGGCAGGCAACAAGATCATCGACAAAGAAGATGAAAGCTTTGCTGAATTCTGCAAGGCTCTCAACAGCGTTACTGTTTTCCTCTGCAGAAAGATTGCAGGCGACGGTGAAGGCGCAACAAAGCTTCTTGAATGCAAGGTAACAGGCGCAGCTGACGAAAAGACAGCAAAAACAGTTGCCAAATCTGTTATCTGCTCCTCCCTTCTCAAGGCTGCAATGTTTGGTGCTGATGCTAACTGGGGACGCGTTCTCTGCGCTATCGGTTACAGTGGAGCAGATGTTGATGTTAACAAAATTGATGTAAGCTTTGAATCAGCAAAGGGCAGACTTGATGTCTGCGTAAACGGAGCAGGTATTGATTTTTCAGAAGAGAAGGCTAAGGAAATCCTCCTTGAAAAAGAAATTGATATCCTCGTTGAGCTTAATTCAGGCGAAGCAAAGGCAACAGCATGGGGCTGCGACCTTACTTACGATTATGTTAAAATCAACGGCGATTACAGAACTTAAGAGGTAGTTAATATGAGAATTTCAAACTCGGACAGGGCGCATGTTCTTACTCACGCTCTGCCGTACATTCAGAAATATACAAATAAAATCCTCGTTGTCAAGTATGGCGGAAACGCAATGATCAACGAAGATCTCAAGCAGTCCGTTATGAGCGACATTATTCTTCTCTCAACGGTCGGTATCAAGGTTGTTCTCGTTCACGGTGGTGGCCCGGAAATCACCGAAATGCTTGCAAAAATCGGCAAAGAAACTCAGTTTGTCAACGGTCTTCGCGTTACAGACAAGGAAACTGCTGAAATCGTGCAGATGGTTCTTGCAGGTAAAATCAACAAGAGCCTTGTAAGCCTGATCGAATCAAAGGGTGGCAAGGCAATCGGCCTCAGCGGTGCTGACGGACATATGATCATCGCAAAGCCCCGTTGTGAAGAGCTTGGCTTCGTTGGTGATATTGAAAAGGTTGATGTAACACCGATTCTTGACACACTTTCAATGGGTTATATTCCCGTCGTTTCAACCGTCGGCTGCGACAAGCAGGGCAACGTCTATAACATCAACGCAGACACAGTCGCTGCAAAAATCGCAGGCGAGCTCAAGGCAGAAAGCCTTATTTCAATGACGGATATTGAAGGTATCCTTCGTGACAAGGACGATCCGTCATCACTCATTTCAAGAATCTTCATTGAAGACGCACCCAAGCTCACAGAAGAAGGTATCATTTCAGGCGGAATGATTCCGAAGGTTCAGTGCTGCGTTGACGCAATCAACTGGGGCGTACGAAAGGTTTTCGTTATTGACGGAAGAGTAAAGCATTCAATCATCATTGAAATCCTTACTGACGAAGGTATCGGCACGATGTTTGTTAAAGGTGAGGACTACAAGAAAAGGCATCCGGAGGCAAAATAAATGAGCATTACAGCAAATGACAAACAATATATAGCAAATACGTATGCGCGTTTCCCCGTTGAGCTTGTCAGCGGTAAGGGTGCAATCCTCAAGGATTCTGAGGGCAAGGAATATATTGACCTCGGTGCAGGAATCGCAGTTAATGTTTTCGGCGTTGCTGATGACGAATGGCTCGCAGCGGTTACAGACCAGCTCTCAAAACTCACCCATACATCAAACCTCTATTTCACGGAACCCTGCTCAACTCTTGCAAAAATGCTTTGCGAAAGAACAGGAATGAAAAAGGCTTTCTTCGGAAACAGCGGTGCTGAAGCCAACGAATGTGCAATCAAGGTTGCCCGTCGTTACGCTTTTGATAAATACGGTGATGAAAGCCATTCAACAATCATCACTCTTAAAAACAGCTTCCACGGAAGAACAATCGCTACTCTTACTGCAACAGGTCAGGACGGCTATCACACACATTTCGGCCCCTTCGTTGAAGGCTTTGTTTATGCTGAGGCAAACAATGCCGAGAGCGTAAGAAAGCTCGCTGAGGAAAATAACTGCGTTGCAATTATGATGGAGCTTGTTCAGGGCGAAGGCGGTGTATGCAAACTTGACAAGGAATTTGTTGAAGAAGTAAAGAAAATCGCTGAAGAAAAAGATATGCTCATCATCATCGATGAGGTGCAGACAGGTAACGGCAGAACAGGTTCTCTTTACACTTTCCAGCAGTATGACCTTATGCCTAACATTGTTACAACTGCAAAGGGTATCGGCGGTGGTCTTCCTATCGGTGTTGCAATGCTTGGCGAAAAGGTTGAGAATGTTCTCGTTCCCGGCTCTCACGGCACAACCTTCGGTGGAAATCCCGTTTGCTGTGCAGGAGCTTGTAATATTCTTTCAAGAATTGACGATGATCTTCTCAGCGAAGTCAGAGCAAAATCTGCATATATTTTTGAGGAACTTGAGGGTGCAAAGGGTGTTAAGAGCGTCAGCGGTCTCGGCCTTATGATCGGCATTGAGACAGAAAAGGATGCAAAAGAAATCGTCAATGCCTGCTTGCAGAAGGGCGTTCTTATCCTTACTGCAAAGACGAAGGTAAGGCTTCTTCCCCCGCTTAACATCGGTTGGGACGAGCTGAAAAAGGCTATCGCGATACTTAAAGAAACCATCGCTGAATAATTTACTGTTTATACAAATAATAAAAGGGCGGATTGTTGAAAAACTTTCCGTCCTTAAATTTTTTATGAGGTGAAATTATGTGCACTGCAATAAGCTTTAAAACAAAAGACCATTACTTCGGAAGAACGCTGGACCTTGAATATCACTATAACGAAAGCGTTACGGTTACACCAAGAAACTTTCCGTTTAAATTTACAAATCAAAAAGAAAATAAAAATCATTATGCAATTATCGGCATCGCAACTGTCATAGACTCTTACCCCCTTTACTACGAAGCAACAAATGAGGCTGGGCTGAGCGTAGCAGGGCTTAACTTTCCGAACAATGCTTTTTATCATCCGACTGATAAAAGCAAGCTGAACATTGCTCCGTTTGAATTCATCCCCTATATCCTTACGGAATGCAAAACAGTCGAAGAAACAAAAAGGCTTCTCCCGGATGTTAATATCGCAGATATTGATTTTCGTCCCGACCTGAAAGCCTCCCCTCTTCACTGGATGATTTCGGACAAAAAAGAAAGCATTACCGTTGAATCGACAGCAGACGGCCTGCATATTTATGAAAACCCCGTCGGTGTGCTGACCAATAATCCTCCGTTCGACCTGCAAATGCAAAACCTCAGTAAATATAAAAATCTTTCCCCGAAAGAGCCTGAAAGCAAAGTTGACCCGACTCATTTTTCAAGAGGCTTGGGTGCAATCGGTCTGCCGGGCGACCTTTCCTCCGCTTCAAGATTTGCCCGTGCTGTTTTCACAAAAGAAAATTCAGTCTGCGGCGACAGTGAAAGTGAAAGCGTCAGCCAGTTTTTTCATATTCTCGGTGCAGTTTCGCACACGAGAGGCACGGTTGACCTTTGCGGCAAACACGAAATCACGGTTTACACCTCCTGCTGCAACACGGACAAAGGGATTTTTTATTACACCACCTATGAAAATTCTCAGATTTCTGCAGTTTATATGAACAAGCTCTGCCTGAATTCAGATAAGCTTTTTCAATTTCCGCTTGAAACGGAGCTTAAAATAAATCGTATCGTTTAGAAAATATGTTTGTGTTTGTATAAAAATTCTGCCACAAATTCGGGTTTATCGGGGTGTTTTGGCATGGTTTTAAATAGTGCATTGCCTCCCTTGCCTAAAGGGAGGTGGATTTTGCGCAGCAAAAGACGGAGGGATACTTTAAGAAAAAACATTGAAATATCGTCGTTTTCTTTAAAAATATCCCCCAGTCACGACTTCGTCGTGCCAGCCCCCTTTAGGCAAGGGGGCCTGAAAACTGCACCACTGAAAAGCCCGTCAACCCCGAATTTATTCATCAAAGCAGAAACCGATAAACTGCCCTTGACAATGTTGATTGTAAATACTATCATATTATCAGTCTTTTAAAGGAGATTGAAACTATGAAAGCAAATAAACTTTTGGCGATCATTCTTGCCGTTGTCGCAATCGCTTCTGCTTTTTCAGGATGCTCGGATAAAAACAGCGAAGGCGAAACCACTGCAAAAACAATTGAGGCAACAACTAAAAAAATAGACATCAGCACAGACGGTGCAGAAAAAATCGAGCTTGAAAAAATCGAAATTTCGCAGACAGAAAGCTTTTCGCGTTTCAGAAGAGAACCTGACGGCACAGTATGGACAGTAACTGCAACCTACGACACAGCAAACGAAACCGTCAGCGAAATTGCCATAACCGTTGAAATCCCGAAAGCATCGAGAAAGTATGAGTCAACGGTTAAAAAATATGAAACAGCAAAATCTGACCTTGACAAGCTGAACGACGCAAACATTTCAGCTTCATTCGGTGAAATGGAAAACGGAACTTCAGTTGAAATGTTGTTTAAAGCACTCAACGAGGCAGACAGAGCACCGAGAGTTGCCTGCATCGAGGGTATTCTCGACATTGAAGCTGATGCGGACTATGCCTTCAGCCTCGAAGGTCTTGATATAGGTCTTACTTTAAGAGCATTTAAAGATGTATAAAACCTGCAGACAAATGGCCGTGTGTCATTTGTCTGTTTTTCTTGACAAAATCAAAATTTTGTATTAACATCAAATTAATCTTAAATAAAGGAGATTGAAAACTATGAAAATGAAAAAACTTTTAGCAATTCTTCTCGCAGCTTTGATGATGCTCACATTGTTTGCAGGTTGTGGCGACAAGGGCGAAGATGACAAGAAAGACGATGCAAAAGACGACACATCAAAGGTTACTGAAGTTGACAAAGATGAAGAGCCGTCAGCACCGATCGTTCCCGACGATTCTGAAAACAAGGAGCCGTCAGCACCGGTTGTGCCTGATGACTCTGAAGAGGACAATACTCCGGCAGGTATCGGCCGCGGTACAATCAACGGAAACACTTATACAAATGCCTTTGCAGGCATCACCTTCACAAAACCTGACGATTGGTCATATTTCAGCGATAGCGATCTTGCTGCTTTGGTAGGATATTCTTCAGATATAACAAATGTAGATCTTGAAGAACTTCTTGAAAAAACAGGCTCATTCTATGACATGGGTGCAACATCACCTGCAGGCTCTCCAAGTGTTCTTGTTTTGTTTGAAGACCTTTCTTCTACCAACCCTTCCGTCTCAGAAGAGGAATATATCAATCTGGCTATTAAAAATTCATCTTCTATAGCACCGTCAATAGATATTGAAATCACCGACACCCGTTCAGGCAAGCTCGGTTCAGATTGGTATACTATTTCTGATGCTACCCTTGAATCAAACGGTGCAACTGTTTATCAGAGATATTACGCTTATAAGCATGGTGTTTATATGGTTTTCATCGCAGCAACAGCAACAAGCGAAAGCGACCTGGCTGAAATTGAAAAATTGTTTTCATAAATCATAAAACGAACAAAACGGTCAGCAAAAGCTGGCCGTTTTTCATTGTGATGAAAAAGAATGCAACATACTGATTGTTGTTCAATATGTTCTTGACAACACAAAAATATAGGATTATTATTGATACAATTCTAAAAACAAAGGAGATTGAAAATTATGAAAATGAAAAAGCTTTTAGCAGTTCTTCTCGCAGCTCTTATGATGCTTACATTGTTTGCAGGTTGCGGTGACAAGAGCAGCGACGACGGCAAGAAAGATGACACGGTCAACTCTGAAAGTGCTGACAAAGATACCGAGAAAAAAGAGCCTGATAATAGCGGTGATACAATAGACATCCGTCCCGGAAAAATCAACGGCAACACCTACACTAACACTTCTGTAGGTATAACCTTTACAAAGCCCGATGATTGGGAATTCAGCTATATAAACACACCAGAAGATGAAACAGACTTTTATAAAGATCTCGTTTCCTCACATGGAGTTGCTGATATGGAAATTACTTTTCCTGATGGCTCTTTATCGGTTGGTTTTCAAGATTTATCAGCTGCAGATTTAGAAAACACCACAGAAGAAGATTTTCTTGCCGAGATTAAAGAGATTTGGTCTGACTTTGAAACAAGTGAAATATATAAAAAGACTATCAGTAATCACACATACTCCGCCGTTGATGTTACGGTTGAAAGCAACGGAGCTGTAGTAAACCAAAGGTTGTATGTTCGAAAAGAAGGAAAGTATGTAATCACCATCAGTATGACAAGCACATCCGATATCGATTTCGACTCTTTTGAAAAACTCTTTTCATAAAGCAATAAACGGTCAGCAAAAAGCTGACCGTTATTTTTTAATCTTTATCTGAGACTTTGATTATGTACTCTCTGAAAAATACAACTGCTTCGCCGAGGGAAGCAATGGGTATACGCTCGTTTGTTGCGTGAGTTGTAAAGAAGAGAGAAAGAGGAACATTGAACGGTGCAAAGCGAAGAATGTTATCGCAGATTTCACCATAACGGTATGCGTCCGTGCCACCCATAACAAGGTACGGTGCGACGGCTACACCTTCGGGATGAAGGCTGTTTTCAACACTTTCAATCGCCTTGAATGCTCTTGACTGAGTTGAAGAAAACTTGGTTGCTTCCTTGCCGTTGAAATACTCTATATCGATATCCTTATAACGGATATTCTTTCTGACATGAGCCTCAACATCTGCAAGGCTGTCGCCCGGAAGAGGACGGAAATTGACCGTAATGCTCGGTCTCTGCGGAAGGACATTTGCCGCAGGGCTGCCCTCGCACATTGAAACACTTGTGATCGTTCTGCACATACTTGCGCCCTGAGGAATTGTTTTAAGAATAAACTTAAGCAGGGGCTTGAAAATCGGATAGTTGCAGATAAGTATTTTACCGAGGTATGTTGCTCTGCCTCCGACTGCGTGGATAAGCTCATCAAGGAAGGGCAACCAATGAGACCTGAACTGATTCTTTTCAAGGTCACGGACAGCGTTTGCGAGCTTCCACATACCGCTGTGCTTGGGTGCTGCCGACGTATGACCTCCCTTATCGTGAAGAGTGATCTTCATATCAACATAGCCTTTTTCAGCCGTACCGACAGCTGCAAGGTGAGTGTCGATGATTCCGTTAACCTTAAGCTTTATGAGCGCACTACCCTCGTCAAGCACGCTGTCAAGGCGTACTCCCCTCTCCTTGAGAGTTTTTACGATTGTACCTGCACCAGAATATACGGTTGAAACCGTCTCCTCGTTATGACCGAAGCAGAGGTAGACATCTCTGTCCGGCTGAAAGCCCTCTGCCATAAGTGACTCGACAGCTTCCATAACGCAGATGAGATGGTTTTTCATATCAAGAGCACCTCGGCCCCAGACATATTCACCGTCGATGTGACCACTGAAAGCCTCATATTTCCAGTCTTTTTCAGTACCCTCAGAAACGGGTACAACATCCTGATGAGCAAGCATAGCCATAGGCTCAAGATCGGGATTTTTTCCTTTCCAGAGATAGAGAAGGCTCGCCTTGTCGATTATTTCTTTCGTTGTATTTTTCGCAACGAGAGGATAAGTTTTATCGAGATATTCATGGAACTTTTCAAACTCATCCCAATCAACGCCCTCGTCCCTTACCTTTGAAATCGTTTTGAACTGAATAGCCTCAGAGAGGTGCTGAGCGACCTCGTTATCGTCAATTTTCACATCTCTGATCTTAACTGTTTCAATCTTTTTCGGCTTGAAAAATGCTGCTCTGATAAGCGTAACAACAACAATCAACGCAAGCACTGCTAAAAGAATTATCCACCACATAACCGTAAACCTTCTTTTTGTTTATTCTTCGTCTTCGTACTCGTCCTCGTAGTCTTCCTTTGAATAGTCAAAGTTTTCGTCTACCTCGACTTTGCCGAATTTTCTTCGCTTTGATACGCTGCCGTGGCTTCTCGAATAAATTTCGTGAATGTAGCAGGTCTTATAACCCTTTTCTTTTCTCAAAACAAATCCGATCTGCTCAACATAAATCAGCAAAGATTCATAGTTATTATCGGCTTTGATTGAAACGAGCTTCTGCACTTCGCCCGTCTCCTCACCGAATTTTTCAACTTCCTTGGTTTCAAGATCGTAATACCATACACGGTGGCTTTTAAGAGTATATGCAAAAGCTTCCTTGTTCATATAGCCGTGTTTGATTACTTTTCCGCTCATATTATCAACAACGATAACGGGCAGAATATCTCGCATTTTCCAGAGTTTAGTTAAATCTACCATTTTTATTTCTCCTTTTAAAAGCTAAAAAAAACTGATTTGTGTGCTTTCAGGCAAGCCTTCAAGCGCACCGCAGGCATCAAGCGTTTCCATAACGGATTTACTGATTCCTGCTCTTTGCTGAAGGTCTTCACGGGACATATATTCGCCCTGGCCGTCATCTCTTGCGTTCATAAGTGCGACGGCAGCAGCTTCACCCGTACCTGCCATTGCAGAAAACGGAAGTCGGATTTTTCCGTCTTCAATTTTATATACATTTGCGTGGGATTTATAGATATCAACGGGCAGGAATTCAACGCCACGGGCCATCATCTCGTTAACAACCTGCATCGAGGTGTAAATACCCTCTTCCTTTGCCGTTGCTTCGTGACCCTTTGCTTTGATTGTCTTCATACAGGCTTTAACGGCATCACGACCGTTCATAATAGCAACCGTATCAAGGTCCTCACCACGGACAGACATATATGTCGCATAGTACTCGATAGGATGATAGATTTTGTACCACGCAAGGCGCATTGCTGCAATAACATAAGCTGCTGCGTGAGCCTTCGGGAACATATATTCAATCTTCATACACGAATCGATATACCATTGAGGAACATTATGCTCTCTCATCGCATTCATATGGTCTTCCGTAAGAAGCTTCGTTGCTTTACCCTTACGCACAATTTCCATAATCTTGAACGCCATATCGGGTTCAAGCCCCTTGTGCATAAGGAAAACCATAATATTATCTCGTGTTCCGATAACATTTGAAATTGTGCAGATTCCTTTTTCGATAAGCTCCTGCGCATTACCGAGCCAAACTCCCGTTCCGTGGGAAAGACCCGAAATCTGAAGCATATCGGAAAAGTTTTTCGGCTTTGCGTCCATAAGCATCTGACGGACGAACGGTGTGCCCAACTCAGGAAGAGAGAGTGTTCCCGTTTCGCATTCGATATCCTCTGCCGTAACGCCGAGAGGCTCGGGCGAGGTCAGGAGCTGATAAAGCTTCGGGTCGCAGACATCTGCTTCAAAGACCTTTATTCCCGTTGAATCTTCGAGGTGCTTATAAAGCGTCGGCACATCGTGGCCGAGATTATCAAGCTTAAGAATTGTATCGTGAAGAGAACGGAAATCGAAGTGTGTTGTTCTCAGTCCGCCGCTGACATCGTCTGCAGGATGCTGAATCGGGGTAAAATCCTCTGCATCGTTCCACGCAGGGATAACAACCATTCCTCCCGGGTGCTGACCCGTCGTTCGTTTTACGCCGACGCAACCTTTCGTCAGTCTGTCTTCCTCTGCACGGCTGAGAACGAGACCCTTTGCCTCTTCCCATTTTTTAACAAAACCGAACGCAGTCTTATCGGCAACCGTACCGATAGTTCCTGCTTTAAAAGTGTGGTCAAGACCGAAAAGCTCTTCGGTATAACGGTGAGCATAGAACTGGTATTCACCGCTGAAGTTAAGGTCGATATCGGGCTGCTTATCGCCCTTGAATCCAAGGAAAGTTTCAAACGGGATATCGTGACCGTCACGGTGCATGGGAATATGGCAATGCGGACAATCCTTTGGCGGAAGGTCAAAACCTGAGCCGACCGAACCGTCCTCGAAAAATTCGCTGTGTTTACACTGTCTGCAGACATAATGCGGTGGCAGAGGATTAACCTCTGATATACCGGCTGCGTGAGCAACGAAGGATGAACCGACGGAGCCTCGTGAGCCGACATAATATCCGTGCTCTTCGGAGTTATAAACAAGCTTCTGCGCAATCATATAAAGAACGCCGAAACCGTTTGAAATAATTGATTTGAGTTCCTTTTCAAGTCGCACTGCAACATTTTCGGGAACGGGATCGCCGTAGTCACGCTTTGTTCTTTCCCAGCAGATTCTGGTCAGATCTTCATCTGCACCGTCAAGGCTCGGTGGGAATGTGCCTCTCGGGAACGGAGTTATATCCTTTTCGCACATATCGGCAATTTTATTTGTATTTGTTATAACAATTTCCTTAGCTGTTTCTTCGCCAAGGTAGCTGAACTCATCAAGCATCTCCTGAGTCGTCCGCATATAAAGCGGAGCCTGCTCCGACGCATCCTTGAATCCCATTGAAGTCATCAGGATTTCTCTGTAAATCGCGTCCTTTTCTTCCATAAAGTGAACGTCACCCGTTGCAACGACGAGCTTGTTGAGCCTGTCTGCAATAGAAATAAGGCGTCTGTTATGGTTTTGCAGGTCTATATCGCTTCTTACATCATCAAACTTTTCTTCAGTTGAGCGAACCATAAATCGGTTGTTTCCGATCGGCTGAACTTCAACATAATCGTAGAATGAAGCAACCTTCACAAGCTCTTCGTCGCTCTTGCCGTCCATCATCGCCTGATAAAGCTCGCCCGCTTCGCAAGCACTGCCGATGATGAGACCCTCACGCAGCTGCATAAGCCTGTGACGCGGAATTCTCGGACGCTTTTTGAAAAATTTAAGGTTTGAATCTGTAATAAGTTTGTAGAGATTTTTAAGTCCCTGAGTATTTTTAACAAGAATTATGATATGGTATGTTCTTCGGCTTCTCACTTCCTCGATATATTCCTTCGGGATTTCGTCGCCATCTCTGAAGCCGTATTTATCGTAAAAATCATCGTCATCTACAAGATAACCCTCCATACCGTAGATTATCTTGATTCCTGCCTTGGCGGCCGTATTACAAGCTTCGGGGAACGCCTGAACAATGCCGTGGTCGGTGATTGCAATTGCCTTCTGTCCCCACTTTGCGGCACGGGACACAAGATCCTTTGCACTTGTCATACCGTCCATAGCAGACATATTTGTATGAAGGTGAAGCTCAACACGTTTTACGGGAGCGTTATCCTTCTTGATTATCTTATCAATCTTTGTAATTGCTCTTGCTGTGATGAT
>JAZORX010000382.1:0-7147 GCA_045656845.1 Acutalibacteraceae bacterium
CCATAAGTATCATTAACTTTTTTTAAATCATTTAGGTCAAACATAACTATACCTATACGAGAGGTTGGAGTTAAGTTTGATTTTAGTATTTCTATTTTTTCCATAAAAGCTGTACGATTTTTTGTATTTGTTAAACCATCATAATAAGCCAAATGTTCTACAAATATATTGTAAACAAATTTTTCAGACTTGTCAATAGCAAAAAGGCGATGCAAAAAACTTCGTTTTTTACATCGCCTTCTTCTTTTAAACTTCAGCTAACACCTTATATGTATCTTTAAGATCAGAATAAAGCTTTTTATAAATATTATGATAATTCATATACTGCGCTGTTTTTTCGCTGTTTGGATTTGAAACTCCATCGTTATAACGAACCATTGTTTCGCAGGCCTCTTCAACACTTGAATAGAGTCCTGCACCAACGGCTGCGAGGACAGCTACGCCGAGAGCAGGACCTTCGCTTGACTCTGCCGTTTTAACGGGAACAGCGAAGATATCGCAGAGCATCTGCCTCCAGAATTCGCTCTTTCCTCCACCTCCGCAGACGAGCATCTCAGCAGGATTGATATTCATCTCTTTAAGGACGCAGACACAATCATAAAGCGAATAGCTGACACCTTCAAGAACAGCTCTTATAAAATGTGCTCTCGTGTGCATAGCAGACATTCCGAAGAAAACTCCGCGGCAATCAGGGTCAAGGTGAGGTGTTCTTTCGCCCATAAGATAAGGAAGATAAAGAAGTCTGTCGCAGCCGACGGGGATTTTGTCTGCCTCCTGCGTCATAACATCATACGCAGAACGGTTCTCCTTCTCTGCCTTTTCGGTCTCCTCTGCACAAAACTGCTTTTTGAACCACTGAAGAGAGAGGCCTGCGCCCTGAGTAACGCCCATAACGTGCCACTTACCCGGTACAGCACAGCAGAATGTATGCACTCTGCCACCCTTATCGATTATGGGAGCATCAGTATGAGCAAAGACAACGCCCGAAGTGCCGATAGTCGTAAAAGCTTTTCCCTCTTTAACAACACCCATACCAACGGCAGCAGCAGCATTATCGCCTGCTCCGCCGACGACGAGTGTATTCTCTGAAAGGCCTGTTTTTTCAGCCGTTTCTTTATTGATTTTACCCGTAACCTCGGGGGATTCATAAACCTTCGGAAGGTACTCTTCCTTTATGCCGAGCGCATCGATCATAACCTGAGACCAGCATCTGCCCGGCACATCAAGAATCTGCATTCCTGAAGCGTCAGAAACTTCTGTTGCAAAATCACCCGTAAGCTTAAAGCGAAGATAATCCTTCGGCAGAAGAATGTGTCTGCATTTTTCAAAGATTTCAGGCTCGTTATTCTTAACCCAAAGAATTTTGGAAGCTGTAAATCCCGTAAGCGCAGGATTTGCCGTTATATCGATGAGAGTTTCTCTCGTAAGCTTCTCGGTCAGCTCATCGCATTCCTTTCCCGTTCTCTGGTCGCACCAGATAATTGACGGGCGAAGAACATCGCAATTTTCATCGAGCATAACAAGGCCGTGCATCTGACCCGAAATACCGAGAGAAACGATATCCTCTTTATTTATATTGCTTTTCTCCACGACCTCTGCAATCGTTTCAATGCCTGCGTTGTACCAATCGACAGGCTCCTGCTCTGCCCAACCGTTTTTCGGCTGATAGAGAGGATATTCACGGCTCGCAGATGCAACTACATTTCCTTTTTCATCGAAAAGAACCGTCTTTGTTGCAGATGTGCCGAGGTCAATTCCTAAAACATATTTCATAATTATTCACCAAAGAAAATCTGATTAACAACTGATTCAAGATATTCCTGTCTGCCTGAGCCGGGATCTTCACAAGAGCCGAGGCGAGCAGCATTCTCTGCGAGGGATTCAAGAGTTGCAGTTCCGTCAAGGATAGTCTTGCCGATGCCCTCGTTGAAGCTTGAATATTTCTTTTCGATAAACTTATCTATTCTGCCGTCCTCAATGAGCTTTGCTGCCTTGATGAGACCGAGAGCAAAAGCATCCATACCGAGGATAAACGCGTGAACCATATCTTCCTTTGTGTTGCTGGGTCTGCGGTTTTTAGCGTCAAAGTTAAAGCCACCGTTTTTCATACCGCCTGCCTTGATAACCTCATACATACACATCGTTGTTTCATAAACATCAAACGGGAATTCGTCCGTATCCCAGCCGAGAAGAAGGTCGCCCTGGTTAGCATCGATTGAACCGAGCATACCGTTGATTGCGCTGATGCGAAGCTCGTGCTGGAAGGTGTGACCTGCAAGAGTTGCGTGGTTTGCCTCGATATTCATCTTGAAGTCCTTGTCAAGACCATACTGACGAAGGAAGCCGATTGCAGTTGCAGCGTCGAAATCGTACTGATGCTTCATAGGCTCCTTCGGCTTGGGCTCGATAAAGAAATCGCCCGTGAAGCCGATCTTGCGGCCGTAATCAACAGCCATATGCATAAGACGGGCAATATTTTCCTGCTCAAACTTTACATCCGTGTTGAGAAGAGATTCATAGCCCTCTCTGCCGCCCCAGAAAACATAACCCTTGCCACCGAGCTTAACCGTAAGCTCAAGAGCTTTTTTGATCTGAGCTGCTGCGAAGCAATAAACATCTGCGCTGTTTGTGCTGCCTGCACCGTTCATAAAACGGGGGTTTGAAAACATATTTGCAGTGCCCCAGAGGCACTTGATGCCCGTTTCCTGCATTTTGATGAGCATATAATCTGTGATCTCATCAAGTCTGCGGTTTGTTTCTTTAATATCCTCTGCTTCGGGCACAAGATCAACATCATGGAAGCAGAAATACTCGACGCCAAGCTTCTGCATAAATTCAAAGCCTGCATCAACCTTAGCCTTTGCGTGTTCCATCGTTGCTTCTTCAGCATCGAAGCTCTTGTTTGCTGTGCCTCTGCCGAACATATCGCTGCCCGTTGCACAAAGATTGTGCCACCAAGCCATTGCAAAAGGAAGGTGTTCCTTCATCGGCTTGCCGAGAATAACACGGTCTGCATCGTAAAACTTGAAAGAGAATGGATTTTCGCTCTTCGCACCCTCATATTTAATATTTTCGATAAAATCAAAATACATTTTAAGCTCTCCTTTATTTAGTTATGTTAATTGTTTCTTTAAGTCTGATATCTTCTGAAGATGCGCCGACCATAATTTCAAAGTCGCCATCCTCAACAACCCATTCAAAGTCCTTATTGAGAAGCCTGAACGAATTGAAGCCGAGTTTAAATTCAACCGTCTTTGTTTCGCCTGACGCAAGAGAAACTCTCTCGAAGCCCTGAAGCACCTTGAGCGGAGTTATAACTGACGAAACAACATCGTTGACATAGAGCTGAACGACCTCGTCACCGTCAACATCACCGATATTTTTAACATTTACCCTGACGGTAAAATCAGTCGCACCTGTTTTTTCTATCGAAAGATCCGAATATTCAAACTTCGTATATGAAAGACCGAATCCGAACGGATAGCGGGCAGCACGGCTTCCCTCAAACATATTGTCAAAGAAATTCGGAAGTCTGGTATAATAGCAAGGAATTCTGTTTGAATCTGCAGGGAAAGAAACGGGAAGTCTGCCTGCGGGATTGTTTTTACCAAGAAGGGTTTCAACAATCGCTTTCGCTCCGAATTCGCCACCGAACCATGCAAGAAGGATTGCATCTGCAACCTCGCATTCAGCTGAAAGGTCAATGCTCCTGCCATTTTCAAGAACAATGATAAGCGGTTTACCCGTCTTTGCAAGCTCGAGGATAAGCTCTCTCTGCCTGCCCGGAAGTCTTAAATCAGACCTGTCGTGGCCTTCACCACTTGTGAATGTATTGTCGCCACCGACAAAGATAATAACATCGCTCTTTTCTGCAGCAGCAACTGCATCCTCAATCGTTCCGCTTTCATCCTCTTCATCGCAGACCTCAACGAGGTGATGCTGACCGTCCTCTGCCTTGATTGCCTGAATACCTTTCGGGATTCCGCAGCCTGAATTCTGATAAATTTCAACCTCTTCACCGAGAGCCTCTTTAAGCTCTTCGTAAACGGATTTTATCTCATAGCCGAGAGGGATTGACGAATATCCGCCTATCCTCTGCCTTGCAGACGACGGGCCGACGAGAGCAATTTTCTTAACATCCTTCAGAGGAAGAATTCCGTTGTTTTCAATAAGCGTCATACCCTGCCTTGCCGATTCAAGAGCGAGGGCCTTGTGGCTGTCGCAACGGATGACGGATTTATATTTTTCTTCATCTGCGTAGGGATTTTCAAAAAGACCGAGCATAAACTTAAGACGAAGAACACTGTAAACGGACTCATCAACCTTCTTCTGAGTGATTCTGCCGTTTTTAACATGGTCAATAATCGTACCCTGCCAGAATTCATTTGAATAATCGCTGCAGCCCTGCATATCCATACCTGCGTTGAAAACATCACGGATTGCATCAATATGGTTGGCAGCAGTCCTGTGTGCCTTGACAAGACGCTCAATCGCGCCCCAGTCTGCTCGGACATAGCCCTTCATACCGTATCTGCCACGAAGAATATCCGTAAGATAATACTCAGAGCTGATAATAACTTCTGAGTCAACTGCATTGTAGCAAGCCATAACATTGTTTGCACCTGCTTCAACGATCGCTTTCTCAAAAACCGGAAGATAGCACTGCTCAACCTCGCGCTTACCTGCTCTTGCATTTGCACAGTTTATTCCGTTTTCAGCAATACCGTGAACGCAATAGTGCTTCGGCTCTGTAAGAACGGCATCGTCACGCTTAAAATCACCGTTCTGCTGCTCGCCCGTAATAATCTGATAACCCATCTCTGAGCAGAGATATGTATCCTCACCGAAGGTTTCTTCAACCCTTCCCCAACGAGGCTCACGGGCGACATCGAGATTCGGCGCAAGAATTTCGTGAATACCGATTGAACGGGTTTCAGCACCGATAGCCTTACCTGTACGGTGAACGATATCCCTGTTAAAAGAAGCCGAAAGGCAGAGAGGAACAGGAAAAACCATCGCTCCCGGCCAGCTTATTCCGTGAAGAGCCTCTCCCGTGAAGATACACGGTATTGAGAAACGGCTTTTGCTCATTATGAATTTCTGATATTTATTAAAAACCGTCGGTGTTGTGTAAGCATCGTGCATAAAACCGATACCCGTATTGCCGAGGATTTTTTCAAGCTTTTCATAGTCAGGCTCGGAGTTTTCGTCAATCGAGCAATTATGAATTTTATGCGGAATCGTTGTGAATTCAACACCCCTGAAGATATCGAGCTGAGCAACTTTTTCTTCAAGGGTCATTCTTGAAAGCAGGTCCTCTGCCCTTTCTTCTGCTGAAAGTGAAGCGTCAAGATATCTCATTAAATCACCTCTGTGTATAATAGGTAAACAACACAAAAATTATAACACCCGTAAAAAGTTAAGTCAAGGAAATAGCAGAGCTTTAAAATCAATTTGACTTTTTGAATATCATATATTATAATCACCATAAAAAACGGGGGGCTTGTATGGGTACTGTCGCAAAAAGAATACAAAAATGGGATATACTTAAATTTGTTCTGATTTTCTTTGTTGTTTTCGGTCATATTTCCGAGCAATATTCCGGTACAACGGGACTTTCCTTTTTCATCTATTCGTTCCATATGCCGTTGTTTATTTTCGTTTCGGGTCTCTTCAGCAAAAAAACAATCAATGAAAAACGGTACAGCAGGATTTTTACATATTTCATCCTCTATATTTTCATCAAAATCATCCTTTGTGTCAGTAACTACATAAACAAAGGAATTGTTTCTTTCAATATTTTCTCAGAGGGTGGCGTCCCGTGGTATGCTTTCACAATTTTCGCCTTCTGCCTTATAACGGTTGTTGTCAAAGACCTGAAACCGGCTTTGGTTTTCGCTTTTTCGATAATCTTCGCTGCTTTTGCAGGCTACGACTCTTCAATCGGCAATTTCCTGAGCCTTTCAAGAATCATAGTTTTCTATCCGTTTTTCTATGCAGGATATGTGCTTGAAGCTGATAAGGTTGCTCAGACGCTTAATAAAAAATCAATAAAAATCATCTCTGTTCTCGGAATAATCGGCTATATAGTCCTGATTACTCTCTGCCTTGACGACATTCAGTTTCTCGGGCCTATGCTCAGCGGAAGAAGACCTTTCTCTGCGTTAGGCGACCGTCAGAATTACGGTGGACCTTTCAGACTTTTATATTACTTTGTGGTTTTCACTCTCGGTGCAATGATAATTTCGCTCATCCCCGACAAGCTCGGCAAGGGTAAGATTGCAGAAATCGGCAGCCGTAGCGTTCAGATTTATGCGCTGCATTATGTATTTATCCATTTCTTTTATTCTAACCTGCATATCGACAAATGGATGGAGCGTGTTTTCCCGTTTTTCCCTGAATTCATAATTCTCCCGTTGACGATATTCGTTATGCTTTTCTGCGCTTCGAAGCTGTGGACACCGATTTTCGATTTTGTTTTAAATGTTCATAAACCTAAAAAAAAGGAAGCTCCCTGACGAGCTTCCTTTTAATTTTTATTATTTGCTTTTTTTCTTTACCTTGTTGAGGATTGCATTTATTTCAAGAATATTCTCCTTGGTAAACTTGCCGCCACCGATCATTGAGAAAACTCTCTTGACCGTAAAGCCTGATGCCATAGCGTAGAGACCCTTAAGCATAGACTTATTGATCTTGATTCCTGAAGTATCGAAGCCTGCAACCTCAGTCTTACCGTCCTTTCCTGACGAAAGAGCCTTCTTGGCTTTGAGGATAATTCTGACTGCTGCGATTTTACCGCCTGTGGTTGACATAATATCACCGATAGTATCGTTGATTGAGTAGTAGCCGTCAGGTGTGTTGATTTCAAACCAGTTGATGACGGAGCCTTCCTCTTTCATAATGTAAGCTTCGTTCGGCTCGTCAACCTTACGGATAGTGCCACTGTCTTCAAGGTCGCCTGCCTTTGCAACAAGTGTTGTTTCGCCCTCGTTCTTTACCTCAAAGTAGAAGAACGGATATCTGCCCTTCTTCTGCTTTCCGACGCTGACACCGTTTGCAAAAAGCTCAACTTCATCGCAGTTTGAGTAAACAGTCACCTTAGTTGTGTCCTCAACTCTGTCAATATATCTCTTTGAGCAGAGGTGAA
>JAZORX010000383.1:0-5119 GCA_045656845.1 Acutalibacteraceae bacterium
CATAAAGACAATATGACACTGATCAATGTTTTTCTTCACACCGGAAGATTCCATCAGATAAGGGTTCAGTTTGCTTCAAGAAAATTACCTTTAATAGGTGACGGAAAATACGGAAGCAGAGATAATCGGTGCAATGTTGCGTTGTGGTCGGAGATGATTTCGTTTCAATGGAATTCAGACAAATTTGTTTTTTTGTCTAAACCTGATTCTTCACAATTTCCATGGTCTTTGTTTTAAAATATATAAAGATTTAATAAGGCAAATGTAAATTTTGTAAAAAATATGGGTTTTTGCAAATTCAGTTGATAATTGAATTTTCTTGTGATATAATCATTTCAATGCTAAAATGGAGGTATGTGGGTGTATGTCAAAAGAATATGGTAAACATGTCCGAGGCGGAGCTCCTGAAACCAAAAAGTTTGATATGAACAAACCCTATGTAAAAGCAAGAGCGTATTTGCTTCCTTTTGTATGGGCCTATTGTAATATCAGAAGATTTCATCATCTTGAGAAAGTTGAAAAAATCAGAATGGAAGGCATCAAACCGCCGTACATTCTTTTATGTAATCATAACTCTTTTTATGATTTCTATGTTATGATGGCTGCTATTGCTCCTTACAGAGCAATTCATCCGGCTGCAGTTGATGACTATATCGGAAGAGAACATCTTCTCAGAGTTGCCGGTACAGTTCCTAAGAGAAAGTATACAGCGGATATCAGCTTGTTGAGAGTAGCAAGACAGGCTTTGAAAGAAAAGCAGATTTTCGGTATCTATGCTGAAGCAAGATATTCTCTCTGTGGTGTAACAGAAGTAATTCCTGATGCTATCGGCCAGCTTATCAAGCATCACAAGGTTCCTGTTGTTGTTCTTAACTGTAAGGGTCATCATATTTATGATCCTTTCTGGGGTGATCATAAGAAGAGGATTGTTACAGGTCTTCATTCAACTATGACTCAGATTCTTACTCCGGATGAAATTAAGTCAATGACACCTGAAGAGATCAGCGTCAAGGTTAAAGATGCTATGTATAACGATGATTTCCGCTGGCAGAGCGAAAACAGAGTTAAAATGGCATACAGAAAGCGTGCTGAAGGTCTTCATAAGGTTCTTTATCAGTGTCCTAGCTGTATGACTGAGTATAAAATGAATTCAAAGGGTACTAAGATCTTCTGTGAACATTGTGGAAAATCATGGACTCTTAATGAATATGGTGAGCTTGTTGCTGATAAGGGTGATACAGAGTTCAAGTTTGCCAGCGATTGGTACAAGTGGGAACGTGAACAAGTTAAAAAGGAAGTTGTTGCGGGAACATATCGCTTTGAAAGCGAGTGCCATGTAAATGATCTTCCAAACTCCAAAGGCTATGTTCGCCTTGGTAACGGTAAAATCGTTCACGACCTGAATGGCTTCAGAGTTGAAGGTATAAAGGATTATGATGGTAAGCCTTTTGAGATGACAATTGAAGCAGCAGGACAGTATGCTGTTCATGTTGAGTATAACTACCGTTTTGGTCAGAAGATGGACTGTATTGATCTTAACACTCTTGATGATACATGGTATGTTTATCCTCATGCAAAAGAATTTTCAGTTACAAAGATTTCACTCGCAACTGAAGAAATTTATAATGAAATTTGGCGCAAGCGAAAAGAAGAAAAAGCTGCTGCCTCTAAATAAGAAAGGAAATAATTATGGATATCAGAACAGATTTGCTTGAAATGCTCCAGGACTACACAGACGGCCGAATCACTGAGGTTAATCCCGAAGATGTACTTACTTCTGACCTTGGTCTTAACTCTTTCGAACTTTTCGATATGATTTGCCTTATCGAAGAGAAGTATGAAATCTCTATTCCTGACAGAGTTCTTCCTACACTCGTAACAGTTAAAGATGTTGTTGAGTACCTTGAAGCTAATGTATAATAGTTAAGACGGCCTTGTGCCGTCTTTTTTTTGAGTTTTATGGTGCTTACGGAAAAGTAAATTGAAACGGATTTATTTCGGTTTGATATTTAATCGACATTTTTAACATTTTTGTTTGTGTTTATTGTACAAAATTTATAAAAATTGTTGACACTCACAAGATGTTGTATTAAAATATTTATATATTCTGTATGTAGTGAGGTGTTAGTATGCAAGCTATTCTTTCGGTATGGGTTTCTTTTGTTATGTTGTTTGTAAATTTTGTGCCGGGTTTTGTTTTGCCTGAAGATAAAACGGAGGTTAAGGTTAAATCTTATCCTTATGTTTTTGTTCACGGATTCCTTGGATGGGGTGAAGATGAAGGTATTAACGATGATCTTTCGTATTGGGGCGGTACAGCTTGTAACCTCGTAAAAGAGTTGAATGAAGAAGGATACGAATGTTATGCGGCTTCTGTTGGTCCTTTCTCCAGTAACTGGGACAGAGCGTGTGAACTTTATGCTCAGCTCACCGGAACAACCGTTGATTACGGTGCTGCACATGCAGAGGCTCATAATCACAGCAGATATGGCAGAACATATGAAAAACCTATGATTGAAAATTGGGGCGAAAAGGATGTAAACGGTCTCACAAATAAAATCAATCTCATAGGTCACAGCTTCGGTGGAAATACAATAAGGCTCCTTCAGACTCTGTTAGCTCAGGGTAGTGCAGAGGAAATGGCTGCATCGCCGGAGGATTGTTCTCCCTTGTTTAAGGGTGGTAAAGCCGATTTGATTAATTCTGTTGTAACTGTATGTTCACCCAATAACGGAACAACGCTTTATTATGTTTCGGATCAGCTTAATATTTCTCTTTTGCTTACGATTTGTGCATATACTTATGCCGGTGTTATGGGTCGTTCTTTTCTGAACGGATATGTTGATTTCCATCTTGAACAGTTCGGTCTGACATATGTTCCTGGTGAAAAACCAACAGAGCAGAGAATGCTTGAAGCAATGTATGTTATGCTTAATCACTGGGAAGATACTGCAATGTATGATATGGCACCTGATACCTTACTTGAACTGAATGATAAGATTGAAATGGATCCCGATACGTATTATTTTTCGTATGCTTTTGATTCTTCAACTGAATTCTCACCTACAGGTACTTATGTTCCGATTCCCAGCACTTTTGCAGTGCTTCAGCCGTTTACATTTATGATCGGAAGCTTCAAAAATAATCGTATTACCGATTATGAGATTACTGAAGAGTGGTACGCAAATGACGGTCTTGTGAGTGTTAATTCTGCACTGTATCCTTTTAATGCCCCTCACAAAGATTACGAGTCGGATAATATTCCTGCAGGAATATGGAATGTTATGCCGGTAAGTAAAGGCGACCATGGTAATGCAATTGGTATCGGTGTATCTGAAGAGCAGGTTGTAGGTTTCTATCTCGATATGATCAGAATGATTGAAACTCTTCCGGTGACAAATTAATCTTTTGAAAGTGCTGTTCTTACGGATGGCACTTTTTGTTTTTTAAATAAATTAAATTTTTCAGGTCATACTATTCTCGGAGGTGCTTTTCATGCGAAGGTGCATTCGTGTTTTTAGTGTGATCTGTTTTTTTGTTGTAACGGCTGTTATGATGCTTTTGATGATAGGATATGTCAGAATACCGGATGTGATGACAGCAGCTGAATATGATCGCATTAATAATGTCGGAAAACCATATTTTTGTCAGACTTTGATAACCGGGCGGAACAAAGGCAAGGATATGAATGAGGATGAATATGTGACCTCTATTAAACTCTTTAATATTTTTCCTGTAAAAAAAGCAAAGGTTACCGTAACGCAGAGGAAATATGTTGTTCCGGGTGGAAGCATATTCGGTATACGCCTGTATACAAGAGGTGTAATGGTTATCCGCGTAGATGAGGTAACGACCTCATCGGGTAATGTCAGTCCTGGTAAAATTGCCGGGTTGAAAGAGGGCGATATGATTATTTCAGTTAACGGAGTTTTTGTTAACCGAAATAAAGAACTGTCTGCTGTTTTTTCTTCAAGCGACGGAAAACAGCTGAAAATGCTGATCGAAAGGAATGGTCAGCAAAAAGAGATAGTTTTTACACCCGTATTGTCGGACGACTCCACATATAAAGGCGGTTTATGGATTCGTGACAGTACGGCAGGAATAGGCACTGTTTCCTGGTACGATCGTACAAACGGAATTTTTGCAGGTTTGGGACACGCTGTATGTGATGTTGATACAGGAGAAATTATGCCTTTGGCAGGTGGCGACGCTGTGGAAGCTACCGTGACCGGCTGCTATAAGAGTAAAGCAGGAGCTGCAGGTGAACTTTGCGGAGTATTCTCATCCGGGATGATAGGTGAGTTGTATATTAACGGAAATACCGGAGTTTACGGTGTTATGGATGATTTTGATACAACAGCTAAAGAAATTCCGGTTGCACTCAAGCACGAAGTGAAACCTGGAGCGGCACAGATTATCTGTACTGTTGATGAAAACGGACCACAGTATTATGATATTCATATAGTACGGGTTCTCGTTTCAGATTCAAGAAATCAACGTAATATGACAATTAAGATTACGGATAAGCGGTTAATTGATAAAACCGGAGGAATAGTTCAGGGTATGAGTGGAAGCCCTATTATTCAGGACGGTATGCTTGCGGGAGCTGTTACTCACGTTTTTCTTGATAACTGTACAGAAGGCTATGGGATTCTGGCTGAAGATATGATTGAAACAGCAAAGAATATTCAATTGTCTGAAAATAAAAAAGCATCATAACATTTCAGGTAAGCAAAAATCTTGCTTACCTGATTTTTTGTTTGAATTATTATTTAAACAAATTAATAAAATTAATACCAAAATATGGCAAAAAGATATTGACACAATTGACAAAAAATGGTAATATAAATGTGAAAATAATTCACGGAGGTAATTTTTATGGAAAATACTTTGAAAATTTTGCTTGCAGAAAACAATGATTTTGGTCAGAGTTGTATGAGAATGCTCAGTTCATACGGATTCACTACCGTTTTGACGGAAAAGGATGGCGCACAGGTGCTGACGAGACTCAGGTTCGAAAAACCCGATGTGCTTATTATGGATGCTTTTATGCTTCATGTAGATGCATTAGGCGTCATGAAGCAGATTAAAGAAATTTCTGATATTAAAAAGCCTGTTA
>JAZORX010000384.1:0-5181 GCA_045656845.1 Acutalibacteraceae bacterium
TTCTTCTTCAATAATAAACTTAAGTTCTTCTTTTGTCATAATTACACCTGCCAAGCAAAATCATTGTTTTAGGATAGTGTCAGATTTTTGCGAAAGCATTTTTGAAGGCTGTTTTTATTTTGCGTAAAGATTTATAAATGCTTTTGCAAACAAAGAGTAGTTTCAAGTTAATGAATTTCTTGTCGGAAATAAGAGTGTATAATTTGCGTGAATTTTTATTCTCGTACGGATTATTTGTGTTAGTTTTTACTTCTTCGGGCAGCATAGAATCCCAGTCATAATTCAGGACTGCTTTTTTTTGGCATTTCTCAACATTTTCGTAATAAATCGAGAATGTATATATAGTCTCATTCAGCCATCTTGCATTGAGCTTCTGATGATATTCTTCTGTATCCATGTCCCATTTTGGGAGATATTCCATAAAACGGCCGTATACATAAAGAATATTTTTCTTTTCTATGGTTTCGGGACGAAATGAACGGGATATACTGTTTTCGTTTGTTCTGTAGTTATAGAGAGGTTCATTTATATAAACAATTTTTTCGGCATCAGTCAGAAGATGAATTGATCTGAACAAATCTTCTGCCATATTTTTATCATAGAACAGGCGATAATCCGTAGGGTCTTTTTTGAGGATTTCTGTTTTTGTTGCTTTTGTCCATAATGAGGTGATGAAAGTCGTTGAAATCAACGCCTCATAAAGCTCTTTTTTATTATCTTTTGTGAATACTGTTTCATTAGTGGTGAGTGTAGCTTTTCGCTCGGTTGTTTTTCCGTTTGAATAATAACGGAAGGAATAAATCACCATATCAGGATTATCGTTGCGATTGATACAGTCGTTGACAGTTTCCAAAAGATTGTTTTCAACATAATCATCCGAGTCAACAAAAAGTGAGAATTCACCGTTTGCAATTTTTATTCCTGCCTGTCTTGCGGAAACGAGACCTTCATTTTCTTTGTGAACAACCTTGATTTTATCGGGGTTGTTTTTTGCATATTTATCGCAGATATTGCCCGAAGAATCTGTTGAACCGTCATCAACAAGAATTATTTCATATTCACCTTTATAGGTTTGATTAAGCAGGGAGTCAACACACTGCTCAAGATATTTTTCAACATTGTATACTGGAACAAGTATGCTGAACTTCAATGTTTTCACCCCTCTAAAAGATTTTTCCACTGTTCTTTGTATTTCTCGAATTCGTGGGAATAGTCAGTTGATTTGAGATTGTTTGTTATATCGTTGTATTTTTCTTTATCATTAATGAGTTTGGTTATATTTTCGGCAAGTGCTTCGGGATTGATTTCACAAACAATACCATTTCGGTTGTTTTCAACAAGCTTATTACCGCCGACTGTTGCAGTAGTAATAACAGGTTTGCCAAGTCTGTGAGCCTCAATAATTGTAACGGGCATGGCTTCCTCATAAGACGGCTGAACATAGATATCACAGCCTGCCATATAGGGATAGGGATTCTTTTGTATTCCTGTGATAACAATATTGTCTTTGAGGTTGTATTCTGCAATCTTATTTTCGAGATTGCTTCTTTCAGGACCGTCACCGACGAAATACCAAATAAATTTGATATTGTTATCTTTAAGAATTTTTGCAGTTTCAACAGCCATATCAAATCCTTTGACAGGTGCAAATCTTCCGCAGGAACAGAGAACTGTTTCTTCTGTTCTTGGAATTGAAAATTCTTTGCTTTGTTCGGTTATCAGGTCTTTGTCGGTATAATTTTCAACAATTTTTATTTTGCCTTTTGAATCGGGATACCACTCTTCAAGCAAAATTTTCTGCTGCTCATGCAATGCGGCAACAGTTGTATAGTTAGGAATTACAGCATTGTGAATTTCGGGTGTATCGTTTGTACTTGTATGATAAAAAAGAATTTTCTTATCGGCATTTATACACTTGTCAACAAACAACGCAACATATCCTTGAACATATGCTACCGCAATATCGAAGTGAGAATTTGTGAAATATGTTTGTTTTTCATATTGCATTGCGTCCTGACGTATTTTTTCTTCCAGAGTATTATTGAGTTTAATCGCTTTATCTTTTTTACCGAAAAACTTTGCAACATGTGTTTTGAGCTGCAGAAGAATGGCATAAGGTTTTCTGTAATATCGATCCGGGTCTGTGTTTACTATTACATTGACTCTTTCGTCAACAAAAGAAAGAAGGTCAGTACGTTTTTTGCGGAGATATAATGTGACATCGTATTTGTCATAGTCAAGTGCTTTTAAAGCGGATATGAGAGATTTCTGCACACCGCCTATTGTCATGTGGTGGGCTACTATTAAAAGTTTTTTCTTCATTTATAACAGCTCCATCCATTTCTTTGCTGTGTTTTCAAGCGAGAGTTCGTATCTGATTTGTGAAGCGTTATGCGAAAGTTTATTTGCAAATGTTTTGTCACTTGCGATTTTCTTCATTGCTTCGCATATTTCTTTTGCATTGCCGACTTCAGTAAGAATACCGTTTTCGTTGTTTTTTATAACAGCGTTTGCACCGCCTATTGGGCAGTCTGTGCAGATAACAGGCATGCCGATAGCCATCGCCTCAAGCATTGCATTGGACATACCTTCATAATCTGACGAGTTGACATACATTGCATCATGAATTATGAGACCATGAACTTCAGAACTGAATGGCAGAAAATCAATATAATCTGTAACACCCAGTTTATCTGCAAGTTCCTTTGTTTCAGCAAGCGAAACTCTGTCGTCATCATTCTGAGGTTCACCGATAATTTTGAGTCTGTAATCGGTAAATTCTTTGCGAAATTCTGCAAATGCTTCAACAAGCACGGGTAGATTTTTCTGCCTTGAAATTCTACAGAATGTGGTTACATATTTTTCTCTTTCGCCGTGATATGACTCGGGAAGTTTATCGTTTATGGGATTGAAAATAACAGTTCCTTTTGTGGAAATATTTTCGGGATAAGCCGCCTTTGCATCGTTAGTTTGGAATACAACTGCATCGGCACGTTGATAGTATTTTTTAATAAAATTATATCCGTAGCGTTTTTTCAAAAGGCGGTAGGGGTCTGCTCTTTCCGAAACAACAACTCTGTTGGGCAATTTTTTCGTCGCAAGCAGAGCGATAGGGATTGACGGTTGAAGGAACGAAATAATTTTGGCATCAGGTTTTTCTTTGATCAGTTTACGGAGCGAGTTCAATTCGTCATAGTATTGTGCCATGAATGAGAGATATGCCATTCTGGCAGGAACTCTTTTTCCAAAAACTTCGGGAATTTTGCAGATGAATGAGGCAAAAAGTCTGAATACAGCATGGAATATTTTTATTGCAATTCCGCTTTTTGAGAATTTTTCACGGAGTACGGTAATGTTTACATTTTCATCAAGACCTCTGTCAATGACTTCGCTTCCGTCAGAGTTTGTGAGAACAAGCTCACATTCATAGCCGTTTTTATTAAATTCATTGAGAAGCAATGCGGCAACCTTTTCCGCACCGCCGCCCTTCATAACGGGCATTATGAACATAAGCTGTTTTTTACTCATACTTATCCTTTCAGCAGTCTGCCGACTGTTTTCTCAAAGATTTTATAAATAAGCCAGAACACTTTCCCGTAACAGCGCATTTTAAGAGCCGTATTACCAAAAGCTGAATGTGAAAGAATGTCTTTTTTTAGAGATGTATACTCCTTTTTGCACATTGTCTGTTCTTCTTTTGGAATTTTTTTATATGTATCCAAAGCATTAAAAGCACAGCGAACGGTATATTCCGTTGCCATGTAGTCGCCGGTTTTGCCGATTTTTTTCGAAAAATCTCTTATTTCTTTATAAACATCACGGCAGCTTCTGAAATGACGCTGTGACTTTGTTGAAGTGACTATTGAACATGAACGGTATCGTCTGTGATACAGGGTGTTTTTGCATTGAGCTGTTCTTTGTGAAGAGCAGAACACTTTATAAGTAAAAAGCATATCTTCAGAGCAGTATGCTGACTCTAAAAATCTTATTTTATTATCGTTTAAAAGTGAGCATTTTATAAACAAAAGAACAACGGAACAATGATAATCCTTATTGTTATGAAGTTCTGTCAGAATATCATATCCGCTTTTGGATTCGTAATTACCTTTGATAACATACCCTTGTTTAATTTCTGATCCATCATCGGCGAAAGAATGTGCATCAAAAAATACAAGGTCTGCATTGTTGGACTCAGCTGTATTTACAAGCAATTCCAGCGAGTTGTTTTCTATATAATCATCGCTGTCAAGGAAGTAGATATATTTACCGTTGGCGTTTTCAAGTCCTGTGTTTCTTGTTATTGAAGGACCGCCGTTTTTTTGATGAATAACAGTGATGCGTTCATCTTTTTCGACATACTCATCGCAGATTTCACCCGATGAATCCGTTGAGCCGTCATTAACAAGTATTATTTCATAATTCTCATATGTCTGATTCAACACACTGTCGATACATTCACTCAGATATTCCTCAACATTGTAAACGGGAATTATTACGCTTATGAGAGCTTGATTTTCCATTATCTCATCTCAATCTTTCTTTGATTACGATTAAAACCGTTGCAATAAATTTCTTCGCTTCTGAAACAAATCCGTAGGAATAATGTTTTTTCATTATTTTCTGAATTCTGTTATCGATATCAACATCGGTCAGAACGGGATTTGCGATTGCCTTTGACAAATCTACACGCATTTTTTCGTTATCTTCGGATTTGCTGTGAACACCCGATTCATCACAGCCGATGTTACTGTTATATGAAAATCTCGGATAAACCGTAAGAAGATTATTTTTAACAAGATGTGCACCGAATCTTACCGACCACGAACTGCCGTTGCCCTTTGTCTGACGGTAAAGGCGCATAAATCTGTCGCTGCCGTTCGAGTTGAGGCGTCGGATAAGCTTGGGGGAATTATAAAAATCTTTGATTTCTTTGAGTTCCCAGTCTACGCCATCCCAGCGGTCTTTCCAGGTAGCCCATGTCCAGCTGCAGGAACGGTATGCAGCAAAAACATCGTTTTTATAATCATTGGGTAAATCAATCATCGGTGTATATCCTGCGATTGAACCGATTTTTTTATTGTTTTTATAATAATCAAGAGCATTGTTCATGAAGCTGAGGAAGAAGGGAGAAACTTTGCAGTCATCTTCAACAACAATTACCTTGCCGTATTTATTGATGAC
>JAZORX010000385.1:0-6403 GCA_045656845.1 Acutalibacteraceae bacterium
GTGACCGTAGTAAAGGTCGAGCATTTCATACACACCGTCTTTTTCGGTAAGTGTACCGATAAGTTCATCGCCCTCGTCAATTACTCCGTCTACGTTGTTGTCCTTATAGACTTCAAAGGTTGCACCGGAGAGCTTGTTGTCAGGGTATTCCTTATCCACCTTAGTCAAGGTGATGTCACCCATAATGAACTCGTTGACAATTTCGATTTTCACGATCTGAGCGTTCTCTTTGATAACAACATCAAAGACTGTTTCATTGAGAACAAAACCGATAGGCTGCTCAATTTCACGAACTACCCACTCACCATAAGGGATATTGGCAAAAGAAAAACTACCATCTTCTGCGGAAGTGGTAGTCATTAAAGCGGTATCCTTTGTAAAGTTGGTTTCATCTTTCTTGAACAAGCCGATTACTGCACCTGCAAGACTGTCGCCGTGTTCAGTAGTTTTCATACCCTTAACAGAACCATAGATAAGGTCGTTTTCAATAGGCTTGCCGCCGTTTACAGACAAGGTAACGGCAACGATTTCCTGACCTTCATATTCAAAGGCAAACTCATACTTATCAGAGTTCAGGATATAATGCTCATCGGTTGCAATTTCCTTGACATAGTAGCTGCCGAGAGGAAGGTCGGTCTTAACGGTTGCAAGTCCGTTCTCATCAAAGGTAATTACTTCGATAAGTCCGTCAGCAGGAATGGAAGTGCCACTTGTGGAAACGAGTTCTTCTGCGGCATACAAGCCAAACACTACGTTCTTGATTTCGCCGTTATTACCGATTTCAAAGAGGTCATTTGTTTCAAGAACCTTCTGCATAGAAAGAGTTGCTTTCTGTCTTTCATTATAGAAAGAAGTTGCAGTTTCAGTAACGGATATGTTCTGTCCTGCGTAGATCAACTCAACAGAGTGAATGTCTTTGCTGATTACATAACCGTAAGGTGCTTTGATTTCCTGAACCTCGTACTTGCCAAGATAGATTTCCTTGCTCTTGGCTAAACCGTCAGCTCCGGTTGTAATGGTGTCTACCACTTCGCCCTTTGCATAACGGAGAGTGCCGTCAGGAGTGTAAATATCTTCTGCGGCTCTGATTTCAAAGACTGCACCCTCAAGGGCAGCATCTTTGTAGATAGGCTGATAGATTACGGTATCTTCATCACCGCTAACATCAACGCCGAAGAACACTTCGCCATTCTTTTCTACGGTAACAGTACCTTTCTGAGCCATATTTGCCTTGTTGACCTTAATCACAGTAATCCCGCTTTCTTCAGTAGAATTATCTTCCGTTACATCAAAATACACGGGAGTTGTGTCAAGCACATAACCGAAAGGAGCTTCCACTTCTACAAGGTAGTAACCCTTGCCGTAAGGGAGCTTTTCAGGCGTAACAAGAGAACCGTTGGCATCTGTGTAGAAGGTGTCAATGGTAGTAGGAGTCGGATAAGTGAAAGTCATCTTTACAAGCTCGCCGTCAGGATTGTAAATCTTGAAGGCCGCACCTGCATAAGGGATAGTCTTTTCAGTTTCCGCATCTACCTTTACCACTCGCACATAGCTCTCAAAGTTGGCGTTATTGATAAGATAACGGTAGGTTGTTTCGTGCTGAGCGATATACACCTCAAAGTCAGGCATCAACTCACGACCATCCCAACCGCTGACCTGATGCACGGTATAAACACCGTAAGGAAGCATCTTTGTCTGTCCGAAGCCGTGTTCATCACAGACGATAACATCACGCTCAGTTTCCTTTGCGTTCTTATAACTGCCTGCGGCTTTTAAGAAGATCTCAAACTTTGCACCTTCTTCGGGAGTTTCGATTTTAGTGCTGCCGTCATCAGTATGCTTGATAATGGCGATATTGCCTTTAATGATGTTCTCATACACATCAGGATACTCAGTGTTGAGTTCTACGGTGTAGTTCTCAGCAGAGCAGTCAATGTGATAGATAGTTGTGTCGAGCAAGTAACCCTCAGACGGAGTGATTTCACGGATGCTCCAATCATCACCGCATACATAGTAGTCGGTGATAAAGTAACCGTTCTCATCGGTTGTGTAAGTGTCTACGAGAGTTTCACCCTTATATACACCGTACACAGCGCCGCCGAGAGTGGCATCGCCTTGAGCCTTGCCGTAAGCTCCGCCCAATTTCTCAATCATTTCATCGGAATCGCCGTCAACCAACTTTACGGGAACACCACTACCGCCATTCTTGTCGGCAAGTTCGGAGTCGAGCTTATATACATCGGCTCTCCACTTCTTCAAAATGTTCTCAAAGGATTTCTCAGTCACTTTGTTCCACTCAATGACTGCACTCTGACTTTCAGGAATGACATAGCGGATAGGGGTATTTACTTCTTCAATAGTGAAGTTAGAGCCGATAAGAATATTCTTGAAAGTGGCAACACCGTTCTTGTCGGTAGTTGCATATTCATCGACCTTAATTCCGCTGAGAGAAGTGCCGTATAAATGGAACTTGAGTCCTTCAACGAGCTTATCTTCGGCAGTCTTAACCACCTTGAGATCGCCACGCTTCAAGATGTTCTCAAAGGATTTGTTTACTACCTTGTTCCATTCGATTTCAACGGTCTGTGCTTTGGGAACGATATACTTTTCTGCGGTGTTTACTTCCTCAAGGGTATAACGAGAACCAATGAGTACATCTTCAAACATCGCAACACCGTTTTTATCGGTAACTGCGTATTCGTCTACCTTATGACCGCTGAGAGAAGTACCGTAGAGGTGGAACTTAATGCCCTCAACCATATTATCTTCGGAAGTCTTTACGACTTTGAGATCGCCACGCTTGAGTTCGTTATAAAAGTCGTTCTCGGTGATTTTTTCCCATTCGATAACTGCAACCTGACTGTCAGGAATGATATATCTATCTGCGGTTTCGACTTCTTCAAGGGTATAGTTAGTGCCTACAAGCACATTCTTGAACATAGCCACACCGTTTTTATCGGTAGTGGCGAAAAGGTCAACGGTCTGTCCCGAAGTGGACTTGCCGTAAAGGTGGAACTTCACGCCCTCATTCATATTATCTTCGGAAGTTTTAATGACCTTCAAATCGCTTCGTTTGAGAACGTTCTTAAAACTCACAGAAGCCGTCTGTCCACTCACGACCGTTACAGTCTTAGACTGCTGCGGCTCATAATAACCGATAGACTGTTCTGTAACGGTGTAAGTGCCGGGACTAAGGTTATCAATGACAATCTCGCCATTAGAACCCGTCTTAACAGTCTTGTTCACACCGTTTCCGGTAATTGTAAAGGAAATGCCCGAAACATTACCGTCCTCAGAGGTCTTAACGATTTTAGCAGAACCCAAACTCACTTTGATATTGAGATAACCCCTCACGGGATCGTTTACTTCTGCAGCAAAGGTAGACAAATCCTGCTGACCGTTGCCGGGTGCATACACACCGTCCGACCAAACAACAACACCCTTACGAACAGAGCCGTTCTTTGTAGCGGTAATGCTTACTTTACTTGTAGGTGCTTTATTTGCGGTGATAGTCAACTTATTACCACTCACGGAGAAATTGATACCCGACTCACTTGCGGTAAAGGAATAATTACCCAACACGTTGTTTGTGTCGGTGAGTGTAGTGGAATAGTTTGTGCCGTTCCACTCAAGTTCAATGTCCTGAGCCTTAGAAGTAGACTTTGCAAAGAAGCTCGGAACTTTGGAGTGCTTCTGCACGTTGGATACCATACTGTTGTAATAGCTGATATACTGACTGTAAAGCGGGTGGCTCTTGCTTACACGGTCGTTTACCGCATCATAGCTACCCGTATCAACGTGGTTAAAGTTGGAGTCACGCTCACCGACAACTGTTTCCCAAATAAGAGTCTGTGTTGCCATAATATGAGCCATCTTATCCGCATCAGCGGAGTTCTGAGAACGCCAATCAATATCTACCGTTCCGGTGTAGCCGTACTGAAAAATACGACCAATGAACAACTTGATCTCGTCAGCAGAAATGGTCTTGTTGTAGGCTGACGGGTAATTGTCCCAATAGTTTTCATCACGCTTCGTCATAACATCGCCAATGTTAAGTGGCGTACCGGGTTCAATACAGTAACACGCATTGCCCGTCCACGAACCGATGGTATATACTGTGATCTTTTTAGTGGATGCGGCAGACCAACCGTTCATATACTTGAGTTCGCCGTGTCCCCAATCACCGCCGAAGTTACTGTCACCTTCACGGGGGAAGGAGAACATTACGACTTCATCGGTGGTGTTTTCTGCGGCAAAGGCGGTTGTCGAGCCGATGCCAAGAAAAGTAGAAAGGCACATCACAACGGCAAGCAACGCCGATGCACCTCTCTTGAAAAAACTCTTTTTCATTAGGTTTTTACCTCCTTTTGACATAGAAAAACGCACCGATTTTTCACGGTGCGTTCTTTAGAATATTTTGTTAAGCGTAGCCGATATAAATATCATAACAATCATTGCCGACCGACTCTGCCCAAATCCATACATCGGTTATATCCTCGTCGTTTGCATATCGGTTCAATCGGCTTTGTATATCTCTTTCGAGATAGATACAATGCGAACCTGCTCGGATAGGATTGTCCCAACAATCAACTGCGGCAGTATCCAAAACAAGACCTTTGCTCTGTGCATAGCTTTTTGCAAAGCCGATCCAATAGTCAATATCAAAGGCTTTAGGTGGCTCTGTCGGTTCAGGTGCTTGTGTTTCCGGTTCGGGTTCAGGCTTAGGATCTTCCGTAGGCTTTGTCTGTTCCGTACTCGGCTTGGTAGTATCAGGCTTGGTTGTTTCAGGTATCTTTTCTTCAGGTTGCTTAACGGGTTGTGTTTCTGTGGGTTTCTTTTCAGGTTCGTCCTTTTCAGTCTGTGACTGAGCAGGTTTGGTTTCGCTTGTTTCCGGTGTTTTCTCAGGTTTTTCCGTTGGTTTACTCACCGAAGAAGAAGTAGGTTTTTTGTCCTCTTTTTCTTGGCTTTCGGTAGGCTCTGTAACAACTTCATTTTTAGTCGATGAAGCGGTGCTTTCCGCTGAGGAAATGCTCGGTTCATCAGTTAAGTTCTCGTCTTGTTTTAGCTCCGAAAGTTCACCAACCGAAGAAGAACTGATTTCGGTGTCCTTCGGTAGTTCGTTTGTATGCGAACATCCCACAAGCAACACCATTAACAGAACAAGCAGAATGGGTAAAATGTGCTTTCTCATAAACTCACGCTCCTTTGCTTTTCTACCCACATTGTACGGAGATTTTCTTGCTCCGACAAAGGTGCGAATTTATGAGGGCAAACTTAAATCATAGCAACCACCTCCTTCAAGTGTAAATTGTGCCATTTCTTTATGAGAAAGACATATACTTTTGAGATAGTTTATTCAGGGAGATAGTATATATCTTTTTCGGTAAGTTAGCTTGTAATTAGGGGTTAGAGTGTGAGAAAGGGGAACAGGAAATTTATACTCCTACTACCTTGTGTCACGCTCTGCACGTTTTCGCAAAAAGTTGTTGTAATGCTCCAATGCCTTACAAACAAAATCCTCCGTCTGATTTAGTGGAACACTCTTTGGAATGAGTTGTCGCACACGATCACCACGAAGGACTATCTTTTCACGCTGATTCGGTTTTTGTTCTGACATAATGGCTTGGATTGCTTCAGGTGTGAGTTTTCCTTCCTCAAACATCTTTCGCATACGGATTGTTTGGTCGTGGGAAGGGGTACAGTCGTTCAAGTCGATTTCATCAACGAGGTCACGCTGACAATCTTCGTCAAGATACGAAATTTCTACGGCAGGTCGCATTTTCATTTTTCCCTCATCTACAAACTCAAGCAGTTCGGGGACAAGATAAGTCAGTCGAATGAAACGGCGAATTTGCTCACGACTTTCACCAACTTCACTTGCTAAAACTTCGTTTGAGCGTTGTCGGTCAAAATCTGACACCACCGGTGTCGCATTTTCTTTTTTCGGTCTGCCTGCCTTTCTATTCATAGCTTCCAACCGCATTTTATATGCAAAGGCTTTTTCACTCGGTAAAATTACCGACCTCTGCAAATTGCTTTCTACCATTAATATAGTAGCTTCATCACGGTCGAGTTCAACAACTTCACATCTTAGGGTTTCAAATTCTGCAAGTTCACTTGCTCGTTTCCTTCTATGTCCTGAAATGAGTTCGTATCTGCCATCTTCCTTTTGACGAACAGTAGCGGGTGTAATCACGACACGTTCTTTGATACTCTCAACGAGCTGCATCATATCTTCATCGTCACGCACTTTATATGGGTGATCGGGGAAATCATCAATCAGCTCTAAGGGAATATCTCGGATTTTGGCGAGCTTTTCATCATCTCTCATTTCCTGAGTCGAGAAAATATCATCGAACTTGGGCAGAGTGAAGTCGCTCTTTCTTCCTGCCATCGGCTAACA
>JAZORX010000386.1:0-8160 GCA_045656845.1 Acutalibacteraceae bacterium
AAAAAATATTTACATGAAGAAGACATAAATGGAATTTGTATTTTAGATGATTCTGCTTTAGTTGGTTCTGATCCTATTAAATATCTTGGTCTTGATGATGCAGTAAAAAACAGAAGCGACTTCAGACTAAGTTTTTCACCAATGACTTTTCCGCACCAACTAATGAGAGTAATACTTTCTGAACAAATCTACAGATGTTTTAAAATTAACTCAAACGAAAAGTATCATAAATAAAAGTCATGGATATATTTTTAACCCTGAACACTGTTCATTAGGACCTACTAACGAAACCTCAGTATTTATGCGGGTTTGCGGAGTTGTAGTTCGCTCTTCAATGCTTTTAAAAAAGCACGAAACAACTCGATTTCGAAAGGTGGTAGGTATTTATCGTAAATACTAATTGCGAGTGATATGAAGATTATACGCTTGCAATAAAATAAAAAACAAGTATGTTTTTTTGGCAGACTATAGATTTCTATAGTCTGTCTTTTTTTACCTAATAACAGATGAGGAGGGATTATTTTCATGAATTATCAAATGGATTATTTTTACGGACACGAAGCAAATCAATTTACTTTTTTTAGGATACCCAAATTACTTTTTTCAGATGAAAGATTTATTGGGTTATCTTCTGATGCAAAAATTTTATATGGCCTTATGCTTGATAGGATGGGCTTGTCGGTTAAGAATGGTTGGATAGATGAAAAGAATCATGTATATATTTATTTCACTTTAGAGGAAGCAATGGAGTATATGCGTATAGGAAAGGATAAAGGCGTAAAGCTTTTTGCTGAGCTTGATGATGAAAAAGGCTGCGGACTCATAAAGAAAAAGAAGCAGGGACTTGGAAAACCTACCTTGATTTATGTTATGAATTTTGTTTCTAATATTGAGTGTCCCGAAAACAATGATTTTGATCCTTCCGATAATGATGAATCGGAGTTTTCTGAAACAACCGAAGTCAAGACTTCTACAAATGCCGAAGTCAAGACTTCTGGAAATGCCGAAGTCAAGACTTCTGAAAAACCGAAGTCAGGACTTCCGGAAATACAGAAGTCAGCACTTCTGGAAAACCGAAGTCCAAACTTCGTAAAAACCGAAGTAAATAATAATGATTTTAATAATAATAAAAATAATAATACTGATTTTAGTGAGATCCATCCTATCTTATCTTATCAACACGGAGTAACACCAAGGAAAAAAGATGTGATGGATGAGATAAGAGAACGCGAAAAATATAGAGAACTTATTTGTGAAAATATTGAATACGAATTTCTCGCAAAGAATTACGGTGAAAGCGAAGCTACGGGTGTAGTTAATATAATGTTGGATGCAATATGCAGCAAAAAGGATTATTTAGTCATCAAGTCAGAACAAATACCTCAGATGGTTGTTAAGAGTGTACTGCTTAAACTTGATTACAGCCATGTTGAATATGTTTTAGACTGTATGAAGAAAAATCTAACCAAGGTTCACAATATAGACAGCTACTTGTTAACATCGTTATATAATTCAATTTCAACAATAGATCACTATTACAGAGCAGAAGTGAACCACGATATGTATGGAAATATTTGAAAGGAGCATAAGTCATGAGAGATAATAGGAAAAAAGCAGATGAAAAAATGTCAAGAGAGGAATATTTGTATCATAATACAGAGATGCTTTTGAAAAAGTATCGTGATGTAGTCTGGAGTATTGAAGTATCGGCAATTCAAGCTCAGATAAGCTTTGAACTTGAAATGGACTGTAAACTTGAAGAGTATTTGGAAATGTCTTATGCTACCAGCGCTGATTTCTCCGGAACACAAATTCAAGAACAGATGAGAACATTGGAAAGAAATAAAAAAATGTTAAAGATTATTGAAACAGCGGTTAATGTGATGAGAACCAGACATATAAACGGTGAAGTCTATTACTGGGTTTTGTACTATACGTATCTATCTGAAAAACCTTGCAAAAGTACTGAATTAGTTATTGACAATATAAATAGTAAAATTGATGAGTATATGTCATGGACTTCATATTTCAGACAGAGAAAAAAAGCTATTGATAGTTTAAGTGACATTCTCTGGGGTTTTACTTCCAAGGAGTGCTTGCCTATACTTAATGAATTCCTGGCAAAGTGAAATTATTTTGAAACTAATTTGGAATTGATTTGGAATTGATTTGGAATTGATGTGAAATTAAATTGGTATTAAATTGGTATTAAATTGGTACTGATTTGCTATTGAAGTGAAATTATTAATGTGTTATAATAGTATCATGAAAAATGTATATTGACGCAAGAGAAGCAGATCAATTTATTGATTTTGCTTCTTTTTTTATACCCATGAAAGGAAAGGTGAAGATTTTTTGTGAGAAAGATATATATGTATAAGAACGGTGATGCCAGAGGGCAGGTTGATGCATTTATCAAAACTTCTAATATAAAGATCAGAAAGAAGTTTGACTTTATTCTGAAATATATTGCTGATGAAAGAAATCAGTTTAAGGAACCTTATGTAAAGCATTTTTCAATAGAGAAATATAAAAGGCTTTATGAACTGAGATTAAAAGCATCCGGAACGATGGTAAGAATAATCTTCTATAATATAGATGAAAACATTATTCTTTTAAATGCTTTTATTAAAAGAGACAAGCGTGATACAGAACAGGCTTTAGAATATGCTTTAAAACTTATAGAGCGACTTGATAGGAGTGCTGAAACTCCTGTCGATTACTTAATGGAGGTGGAAGTAAATTGATTTGTGTATTAACTTTATTTGGAGAAATGGATCTTCAAAGTATATTAAAGAAAAAACTTCAGGCAAATGACATATTCTTTATTGAAGACAACTGCACAACTTCAGTTCAGCTGACAACACAGGTTGAAGCAAGATGCAAAGAGGTTGATGCAGTTGTTATTTATTCTCAAGCCATGAATATGGACATCATCAGAGAATATGTAGAAGAACTTCGTGTATATACCGAGCATCTTCGCGTTGTTTTGATACTTAATGGTGCACGAGGTTCGTTCCTGAGAAACCAGATTAATGATTACTGGGACATGAAGATTGATTTGATATTTGACGATGGTGGTTTTGATTCTGATGAATTAGTGGAAGTTCTTCGTAAAGGTAAACTTTCCAATAAAGATTTCAAAACCAAGCGAAGAGAAACCGGATTTGTAGGTGATATTGAAGATATTCCTATTCCTGAAGAATTTATGGAGCCTCCGAAAGAAGAACGGAGGCTTTTTAAATTCACGGAAAAGAAAGAGAAAAATCATACGAACGAAGAATTTCCGGATGCTAAATCTTTTTCTGAACCGCAAGGCCATTTTACTGTCGGAGTTCTCAACGCGGCAAGAGGAGCCGGAGCAACGTGGACGGCAGGCAACCTGGCAAGATATTTTGCAATGCATAATTACAAGACATGTATTGCGGATATGTCATCCACCGGTGCTGTCAGGATGATGAAATTAAAAAACATAGACATTTGTGCTGATGATTTTGATATAGAAGAGTTAAAGGCAAAGTATAATGTTACAGTTATTGATTTTGGCACACCTATTGAAGTTTCTCCTGACGGAACAAACTTTAAACTGATGAGTCATTATAAACCTGAAACAATACAATGTTTCAATAATTGTGATATTAAGTTGATAATGGGATTTTCGGATCCATGGAACATTCAGAAGATAAACTTTTTCTTCATTAATGACACATGGAAAAGTCTGTTTGATAATTCATACTTATTCATTATTGCATCCAATCCGGATAGAGTTAAAAAGCTTTTTCCGGAAGGTAACTTCTATAGTCGGGAAGATGATTATAGGGAGAATATATTAGAAGCTCTCAGAAAGGACGAGGATAAATGAAGATATTTCAAAACAAAATTGTAGTTGGAGTTATTTGTATTGTCATAGCGGCTATTCTGGCATTCTTTTTTCTTCCTTCGATAAGTAAGAGCAAAAGCAATACCGAAAAGATTTTCGCAGTAAAAAATGCCGTTGCTGAAGGAACGAAGATTGAGGAATCAATGCTTATTGAAAAAGAAGTAGGAAGCTATGGATTACCACAGAGTATTATAAAAGACAAAGATAAAATCGTTGGTAAGTATGCATCATGTGATATTACACCGGATGATTTGATTCTTTCGTCAAAGATTTCTGACTATGCTGCAAACCAAAAACTTGATAAGGTTATGAGTCAAGGCAATATGCTTGTTACCGTTTCGTTAGACTCTGTTGCATCAGCAGTTGGTAATCATCTGAAATCCGGAGATATTATTTCTATCGTTGGATATGCAAATGATGCCGTTGTTGTATATGAGGAATTAAAAGCACTTGAAGTTTATAGTATTGAAAATGAAAATGCTGAAAAACTTGAAGATGTTGAAAATAATGAAGAGGCAGAACATCTTGCATCAACGGTAACACTTATTGTAAATCAGGCGCAGGCAGAAAAGCTTGTTCAGGCAGAGTATTCCGGTAAGGTTCATGCAGTATTTGTTAAAAGAGGTGCTGTGAAATGAACGCAAAAATCGTAACAATCTGGGGTGCCAACGGAAGTGGTAAAACAACAGTTGCCGCAAACCTTGCAGCAGCTTTAGCTGACAGAGATCTTATGGTTGGCATAATATCATCAAAACTTTCATATGGCGAACTCCAGGGTATATTCGGAAAGAGAGTTGAACCTGAAAAGGGGATATATAAAGCTATATCAAATGGATGCAACACAAAGAATATGTTCGAGGCGACAGATAATCCTAATTTGTTTATTCTATCTCCTCCGAATGTATTTGATGGAATGCTTCTCACAGCAATATCCGCAGAGACGGTTAAGGAACTGATAGAAGACAGTACAATCCGTTTTGACTACATAATTATAGATGGCAGTGAGGAACTGAACAATCCGGTTTCAAGCATCGGTCTTACAATGTCAAATAAAATTGTAAGAGTTTATAAGGTCTGTGCAAAGGATTGTGTCTGGCATAAGGCGATGGAAAATCTGACAGATTTGATTCATATAAGAAGTAAAACAATCACAGTCATAAATGCTTATGATAAAAGCTGTGATAAGATGGCATTTCTAAACGCGCTTGATACAAAGCCTGATTTTGAACTGCCATTTGTTTCAAACTGTTCGACATTGACCAATTCCGGAAAGCTTATTTACAACAGTAAATTGGCGAACGGACATTATAAGAAAACAATTCAAAAACTTGCAAGTCAGGTAATGTTGGGAGGTTGATGAAAAATGGTAGAAGTATTTAATATTAATGACCTCATATACAAACTGAATGCAGGACAGAAAAGCGAAAACATTGATAATCGTAAGGAGCGTACATATAAAGAAGTTCTTGACACAATACGTCATGTGATTTCCACAAATCACTCTGCAGAACTTATCAATGTTATGTATTCCGAAGAGGCAAAAGAAAAACTTAAAAATCTTATTGTAAGATATCTTAATCAGAATAAAATGTCTGTTCCTGAATGCGACAGTATTTCAGATCTTGCAGATAAAATCTATGAGGATATGGCGGGCTTTGGTATTTTGTCAAAGTATATTACAGAACCGACCGTTGAAGAAATCAATGTTAACGCTTGGAACAGTATTGAAGTTATTTATCCTGACAGAATAGAGACTTTAGACCAGACATTTATCAATCCTGACGACTGTATGGATAAGATTAAAAAGATGGTTTGGCTTGGTGGAAGTATTGTTGACGGTTCGGCTCCTACAGTTGACAGTTTCATCGGTGAAGGTATTCGTATTTCGGCAATCATACCGCCTTGTGTCGATAAGAAAACAGGCGGTGTCGCATCAATCAGAAGGCAGAAGAAAAATGTTATTACAAGAGAACTTATGATTGAATACGGAAGTGCAATTCCCGAGCAACTTGATTTCCTTTCTCTTTGTGTAAATAACGGCGTTTCGCTTGCTATTGCAGGTTCTACCGGCTCCGGTAAAACAACCGACTTAAGCTATCTTATCGAATGTCTTGATATTAAAAAGCGTGTTTACACCATTGAGGACACCAGAGAGCTTAACATTGCAAAGATAAACGAAAAAGGAATTATGGAAAATCGTGTTGTTCAAACGGTTACAAAGGACGGTGTAAATCCTGTTACCATGGATGATCTTCTAAAAAAATCACTTCGTTTTCATCCTGATGTAATTATACCTGCGGAAATGCGTGGCGGTGAAGCTTTAACTGCTGTTGAAGCAGGTAGAACCGGACATACCATCATAAGTACCCTGCATGCAAACTCTGCACTTGATGCATATAACCGAATTCTTTCTATGTGTGTTTCAACCGGTGTAAGACTTTCAGAAAGCAAATTGCTTGAATTCATATTAGAAGCCATGCCTCTGGTGCTGTTTAAAAGACAGCTTCCTGACGGACGACGTGTATATGATGAAATCTTCGAAGGATTAAAAGTTGAAAACGGAAGAATCGTAGGTAAAACCTTATATAAATATGAGATTCAGGAAAATATCTACGATGAAGATGGAAATATAGTTAAGGTTGTGGGCAAACACTGCAGAAAGAACCGTATGTCGGAGTCGCTTCTTGAAAGGCTAAAATATGGCGGTGCCTCGAATGAAATGCTTGAGGCGTTCATGTAACGTGGAGGTGGTACCAATTGCAAAATATTATATGTTTTATCGTGTTCGTGCTCCTTGCTTTAGGGGGCTTTTTTATTTTCGGTGTAAAGCTGCCGAAAAAGAAGAACATTGTTTCAATTTCTAAGGCAACCGCGAAGGATAAGCGTAAACATGTAGATGAAAAATTCTCAAAGCTTAGTCTGACCGAAAAAATATACATAGGAATAAAAGACACCGTTGATATGAGCGGGTTCAAAATGAATACCTTTTGGTTTGCGGTTGCTCTCTCAATGTTTGCCGGAATCGGAATTGGTAAGTTTTTGTTTTCTGACAATCTACTGGCTATTGCCACAGGATTTGCGGTTCTCCCGATGCCGTATATCGTGTTCAAGGTAAGAGCCAGATGGTATATAAGAAACAGAGACGAACAGCTTGAAAGTTCTATGAACCTTATTACAAACAGTTATTTAGGTTGCAACGACATTATTAAGGCTGTTAATGAGAACCTTGATAAACTCGATTCCCCAAAACCATTTGCTGAGTTTGTGACGGATGTAACCCTCATCGACTCAAACATTAAAAGAGCGCTGATGAAGCTTGAAGTAAAAATCAAAAACAAATATTTTTCCGAATGGATTGATATTTTGGTTCTTGCTCAGGAAAAATCAGGAGATTACCGTTTTATATTGCCGGCAGTTGTTCAATCCATGAATGATGCAAAGAGACTGCAGATAGAAGCGGACACAGTTATGATGGCTGTGTGGAGAGATTACTTCACCTCCGTAATTCTTTCGTTTTCTATCATTCCGCTACTGAAGTGGTCGAATGCAACGTGGTTTGATATTCTCGTAGGTTCAGCAGTAGGAAAGATACTTATCATTCTGATGCTTATAATGACGGTAATCTCAGCTTTTATTACACTCAAGGTAAATAAACCGCTTTAAGGAGGAAGAATGAAATGATTTATTTTCTTATATTTGCTTTCTTTGCAGGCGGTTTGTTTATAGTCTCCTCGGAGGCGTTAGGATTGCCTCCGATTGCTACAGCTAAAGGTGTTAAAACCGCAGTCAAAAGTCAACAGTCCCTCCTAGACTCACTTTTGACTGTGGTGGTGATGCCGATAGTGAAAATTATTTCACCGTTTATGATGGTTGCTGACTACAAAGAAAAGCGGATGGCAAAGCAATTAAGGCGTGCAGGTATTCCGCTTACTCCTAAAGAGTACTATGCAAGGTCAATTGTTATGGCAGTATTAGCAACAGCGATATCGTATATTATGCTGGTGCTTACAGTTAAGAGTATGAGCCTTGTAGCAGTTGTGCTCGGTGTGGTTGTGTATTTCCATTTCCATGGTGAAATCAAAGACAAGCTGAAAGCAAAGGACAGGTTGATTGAGGCAGAACTTCCTAAGTTCATAAGGGCTATAGTTCAGGGCCTCAGAACAGAAAAAGATATTATTAAACTTTTAGAGACCTATCAAACGATTGCAGGTGACGGTCTTAAGTACGATATAGAAGTGCTTATTATGGACCTTAAATCCGGTAACTTTGAAGAAGGTATG
>JAZORX010000387.1:0-6142 GCA_045656845.1 Acutalibacteraceae bacterium
ACACCGAGTGCTGCAGCATTACCTGCCATAACGTGACCTACAAAGTATTTTGCACCGAGCATTGAAGTCATGTTCTTAAGTGCTGTTGCAAATGTAAGGATAAGGATTGCGGGTACCATTGCGATAAAGCCCTGCGGTACACATTCCATTGATTCTTTGAATGTAACAACCTTGCGAACAAGAAGGTAAGCAATGATAAGGATAAGTGCGATAAGGCAACCCCAGGGAAGACCAACTGTTGCATCTGTATTTGAGAATGCATCAATAAAGTTTTCACCATCAAGGAGACCACCGTTGTAAACAAGAGCAAATACGCAAGCTACGATAAGAACGAGAATCGGGAGAACAAGGTCGATAACTCTGCCCTTTTCCGAATGTCCTTCGTCTGCAACCTCAGCCTTGTCTCCTGAAGTGTACAGGTCGCCCTTAAGCTTTGCGTTAACTTCATGAATTCTCATCGGACCGTAATCAAACTTCATAAGGCTGATTACAACGATGAAAACAAGAGTAAGAAGAGAATAGAAGTTATAAGGAATTGCTTTGATGAAAAGATCAAGGCCCTCTCCTTCCGGAGCGTATGATGAAACTGCTGCTGCCCATGATGAGATAGGAGCGATCATACAGACGGGAGCTGCCGTAGCATCGATGAGGTAAGAAAGCTTCGCACGGGAAACCTTCTTGCTGTCTGTAACGGGGCGCATAACCGAACCAACTGTAAGGCAGTTGAAATAGTCATCGATGAAAATAAGAACGCCGAGAACGAAAGTAGCAAGCATTGCGCCTACTCTTGACTTAATGTTTTTCTCAGCCCATCTGCCGAAAGCAGCAGATCCACCGGACTTATTGATAAGAGCAACGATAATACCAAGAACAACAAGGAAGATAAATATACCCGCTGTGTCTGATACTGATGTAATCAACGCATCGTTTGTTATAAGATCCATTGTTCCCGTGAAATTGAAGTTTGAGCCGAGAAGAGCACCGGCAACGACACCTACGAACAGTGAGCTGTAAACTTCCTTTGTGATAAGTGCAAGACCGATAGCAATAACCGGAGGAACAAGAGCCCACCAGGATGCTGTTACTTTGCCTTCGCCTTCGCAAGTTTCGCAAGCTACTTCTTCAACAAGACCTGCACCGCCACAATCAACGCAAGCTTCTGTTGCGAGATGACCGCCATTAAAAGCGGCAAATGCAAGAAGAGCAACAACCACAACTGCAACTACAGCCAAGACAATTTTCTTTGTTTTTGACATAGTTTAAACCCTCCAATATTTTTAAAAAACAGATACGGCACGAAGCCATATTTATCTCTTATTATAAAAATTCTATCATTTCATAAAATAAATGTCAACGATTTTTGACATTTATATACCAAAAAGGATACTATCTCTCCTCAACGAGTACAATGTCCCCGTTTCGTTTCCATTGAACATCTTCAGCTTTATAATACTCGTTACCGTCGGCATCACTATAAATGCCGTCTTTTCCGGTATCTTTGAATTCATTTTTCAGGTCAAAAACAAGATATCCTTCCTTGTCAATATACGCTCTTTCAGCGATACGCATAATTCTGCCGTCTGTTGAAATAAAGTGTTTTCTTGCCATTCCCGTTTCACGAAGAGTGTAGCTCGTGCCCTGCTCGTCGTAGTAAACAACGCTTTCAGCTGATTTATATTTATTTCCTTCACGGTCGTAAAGCACAGTTGACTCGATACAGAAGAAAGAGCATACAGCCTCAACAGCAACAAACACTGCAACAAGAACAGCTATTTTTATGCCTTTGTTTTTGCCGTCTTTTTTCAGAATCTTTTTGATAATAAAAGGTAAGGTTATAAGGTCAATTGCAACCATAACACCGATTATAATGTACGGATTCATAAAATCACCCCACACAATAATATCACAATATACACCAAAAGGCAAACTCCATTTAAAAAGGCTTGCGCTTTTCAGCACAAGCCTTCGTTTTATTTAGCCTTATATATAATGATAACAGCCTTCGGTGCTTCTGTTATTGTAAGCTCTTTTCCGTTTTCCATAAGGTCTTTGCCCGTCATTTCAAATGTCGCTTCAGGATTGTCGTAATCATAAAGCACATAAGTTTTTTCGGGATCAAGTCCGTTGAGCTTCAATGTGTACTTATCTTCTGAAACATTTTCACGCTTATAGATAAGAGCCATACCCTCAGTTGCGTCCTCGTCAAACTGCATTGCAAGATATTTTGAGGTATCCGTTCCACCATAAGTCAGCGGGTAATAATTGCCGACCATATAAGGTCTTATATCCTGATAACCAAGGCGTTGAGAACAAGAAATAATATTGGTTCTGTCTGCATATTCACCTTCAATATAAGCGCAGGTTCCGTTATACGGAAGCCAGAAAGAAATACCGTAAGTCTGGGCCTGAGTTGCTTCAAGGATATCTGCCTTCGAATTGCCCTCGCCGTCCATACAGTTATAGTCGCTTCTCCAAAGAGGGATACTGCGCTTGGACATTTCGATATCAAGGCGTTTGCCGCCTGAGCAGCAGTTATCAATCATAAGTCCCGGGTTATCAGCCTTAAGAGTGTCACACATTTTATAAAGATTAGTTATGTAATGATTCTCTACAAAGCCTTTTCTGCCGTCACTCCACATTTCATCGCCCTTTTCCCAGAAAACAAGAGGAGCAGGGATACTGTCTATTCTTAAATAGTCAACACCGTTTTCATCTATCGAGCGTTGCATAATTCCCGTAATATATTCAAAGCAATCTTCATTGCCGAGATTGACCATATTTCTTTCTTCGTCCTGCTCAATAAGCCAACCCTCGTGCTTGATGCACTCATTATAAACTTCTGTGCCGACACAGCAGCGCTCAGGCTCATGCCAGAGAAGCAAGCCGATTCCCTTAGCATTCGCAGCATCGGAAACCTCCTTGAAACCACGATCAAATTTTTCCGGGTTAACATACCAGTTACCCACGCTGTCGCCCCAGTTTGTTTTGATCGGATACCAGCCTGCATCAACCCAATAATAGTCTACTGCATCTGCAAACCAATCGGGAATTGAATTGATATTTTCAACAAGGCTGTCGATTGTTGATTCAGGGAATTCCACACCGACACCTGATGTTGTTATCTGCTTTGTTCCCTCGGGATAAATACAATCCATTGTGAAGTTTCTGAAGCAGTTGAAGCCCTTAAGAGCATTGTCTGAATTGTAGAAAGTCAGCGAAACAAGCGGTGAGCGAACCGTTTCATCAGGATTGAGATATCCCTTGAGAGATTCCTGAGACACCTTGATTTTTGTATCATCTACACGCTGAGAAATTTTAGTCAACCACTGACCTGACCAGCCTACAGCAAGAACGACGCCACCATCCTCACCGTTAAGATTGAAATACGGAAGGCATGATTCGGTCCTGCCACCATTTGCATTAAAACGCATACCCGTTGCAGGAACATCTGCCCTGAGAAGCTCAAAATCATCGGGAGCAGGTTCAGTACCTTTACTGTAATAAATTTCAGTTTTCTTTCCTGTAGGAAGTTTGCAATCTGCAGCATAAAGATTAGAAATAACGGGTGATTTCTCGTCAGCCGTGTTCGTTATAAACACCTTCCATTCGCAGGATGCACTTTCCTCGTATATAACAGCTTCAACCGTAGCAACAAGACCGTTATCTTCGTGGGTCAGCGTGATAAGAGTTGACTTTCCTCCTCTTACAGCCTTCTCTGCACCGATATCAAAAGACCATTCGTCCTCATTGTTTCTGAAAGACTTGATTCCATACTTGAAGTTATAAGCAGGGTTATCCTCGCAGAGGACATTCTCTTCGTACCATTCACGGCAGGCGTCTTTTTCAGCCTGAGTAACCTGCATTTCCTCCTGAGTCATAGCATCAAAAGAAATCTCGGAAGTTGCCGTCAGATCATATGCAGCACGATCGACCATAAATTTAAAATTTGAATCTTCAACGGCAAATGAAGATATCAGGAACAAAAGCGCCTGAATAAGAGAAAGTATTGATTTAAACATTGAAACTCACCTTTCTGCTAGTATGTTGTACTCTCTTCCATTTCCTTTTCTATCAGCTCCGTTACACCGGGTGTAATGAAATCTGCAAGGTCTTTTATCGAATCGACAGCATTCTCCATAGCGTATGAACGAAACTCAGCAATCATATGCGTATCGTTAATGTTATCGCCGACAGCTATGATATCATTATAACCTGCCGAAAGCATTTCTGCAAGCATATAAAGACCCGTTGCCTTATTTATATCTTTTCTGACGATATCAAGGCATTCACCGTTTTGCAGAGGATTGAGCTCATCGCCAAAAGCTTCTTTGACAGCGGCCGTCACCCTTGCAGAGTCTTCAAATGTCGGAAGTTGAGTGTTGATCTGCGTAAAAAACGGAATTTCAGGCAGATTTTCAAGAGTGTATTCGCCATCTTTCGTGGAATTTTTTTCATCTGCAAACACCCTGCAGTAAAACTCAGTCTGCACATGAGCCCACTCGCAACCGTTTTTGAAAAGATGCTCAAGCAGCGGCACAGCAAGCTCAGCCTTGCATTTCGCTGCATAAACCTCAGTTCCGTCAGGCTTAAGAATCACCGCACCGTTATTTGCAACAAGATAATCGCAGCCGAATTTCTTTTCCTCATATAGTTCAAGAACACCGTCGGGGCCTCTTCCGCTGACGAGAGCAAAAACATTACCTGCGCTGCGCCATTTCTCAATCGCAGCAAGTTTTTTCTCGTCTATTCCACCGTAATTCAGCGTTCCATCATAGTCACTGCCGATAATTTTCATTTATGATACCTCTTTTATTCTGATTGGTATGCTCCCCTTGCCCACAAAATCCACTTTGAACGGTCAAGAGGATTGACACCTCGTCTCGGATTTATGTGTTCTTCTCCGTCACGGCACTCACGGTAGCCGTAAAAATTCTGCGAAAGAACAGCCTTTCCTGAAGAAATCGTCGCAAGTCTTTCAGGGAAATTCATTGATGTAGCAACGGGTACGATCGCTTCAAGCGTAGAGATGCCCGAACGGATGACAGGCGTATCGTATTCGCCACCCATTTTTACTATCTCGGAAAAAATCTTACCCGAAAGCTCTTCAGGTGCAGTCACCCTGATTTTAAGAAGGGGTTCAAGTATCGTCGAGCCGATTTCCGAAAGACCGTTCATAAACGCCATCGGTGTGCAAACGAAAAAGTCAAGAGGATGTGTATGTATTGTATGATGCTCACCACCGATGAGGGTGCATCTGAAATCCGTTACCTCCCAGCCGTAGAGACCCTGCTCAAGGCAAGAGTTGAACGAGGTACGGATATGCGACTGATATCTGTAAAAGCATTGGTTAGACGGCAACCTTCCGTGGTAGGAAACGCCATAACCCCTCGGCATCGGTTCAAACAAGAACTCAACCACTGCCCAACAAGGCTTCGGCATCGTATACCTCGCCTTTGCAAAGCCTTTTGCAGACGGTGTTTCTTTATAAATAACCGTCGGCGGTGAAAACTCTGCCGAAAGGTCATATCTTTCTTTCAGAAGATTTCCGAGCACCTCGAGCTGAATTCTGCCCGTTGTGCTGATTGTAATTTCCTTCTGACCGTTTTCCCATTTCGCGTCGATGTAAGGTTCTTCATCAGAAAGCTCACCTAAAGCTGCTGCAAGAGCAGGAACCTTCAACGGGTCGGAATCAGAAGGAGTTACCTTTACACGGAGAAAAGGATTAACCAGCTTTGCTGATTCGCTGACAGCAACAGAACCGATAAAATGCCCTGTCTTAGCCGAAGGCAGACCACAGACAGCTGCAACATCTCCGCTTTTTATAATTCCCGTATCCGTACTGCGAGCTCCGCAGAATTTCTTTATCTGCGAAACCTTTTCTTTTACGGGAGGCTTAGCCTCAATCTCGACTGCATCGGACTGAACGGTTATTTTTTCTTCAGGAGCAAAAAGCTCAACCTCGTCACGGTTGGCAATTTCTCCGCCAAAAAGCCTTATATGAGAAATCTTACCGAGTGATTTATCGTGCTCTATTTTAAAAATAATTCCACACAAGCCGTCTGTTTTTCTTCTCTTTGCATCAGGCATATATTTAACAAGAGCGTCTGCAAGCTCTTCTATTCCAATAGAATACTTCGCACTG
>JAZORX010000388.1:0-11755 GCA_045656845.1 Acutalibacteraceae bacterium
AGAAAAGAATATATCTTCATAAGCGCCGTAAGGCTATGGGGAAAAGACGCCAGCAGCAGAAAAGATACGCTGCATATGCCAATCGTACGCAGTATGAAACAAGAGAAAGAAGACAGGGGACTTCAGTTGAAAGAAGAGTTGCCTGACAATGTTATAAAAATAAAGTGGTGAGCTCATACGAGCTCACCACTTTTTGTTGTTATGAAAGAGCGATATCAATATCGTATTCAGGAATGTATTTGCCCTGAGCGAAATCGCGTGCTCTGAAGAGTACGTGGTTATCGTAAGCTTCAATCACGAAACCGATACCTGCGTTGTTGTAATCTCCGTCCTTGTTAACGATCGCTGTTGAAGGAAGGTTGATTGAGTGGAAGTTGCCGATCTTCTGGTATGTATACTGTCCGATACCTGTATGAAGATGGCCTGAAATCATGATAACATTTTCATACTTATTCATAATTTCTTTAAGGTCATCTGACTGTGCGCCGACTGTACCTGCTGTCTCTGAGGGGCTGTTCCATGTGTCAGGAAGGCCATGAGTATCCTTAAGTGACTGGTGGCAGACAACGAATGCCGGCTTACCTGTTGCAGTTACTCTTGCGAGCTCACTGTCAAGCCACTCGAGCTGAGCTTCGTTAATATAGGATTCTTCAAATTCAGCTGTATCAGTACCGAGAACAATGAATGTATATCCGTTTACTTCGTAAGTATAATGGAGTGCTTCCATTGTGAAATCGTTGCCTACACCTGCGTTAAGCTCGTTTGCAAAAGCTGTAAAGCGATTAACAACCTGCTTGTAGCTGCGAAGTCTTACATCGTGATTGCCTACAGCCATCATAAATCCACCAACATTTGCATCTGCAAGCTTTTCTGAAATATATTCATATTCGCAAGCAAGTCCGTTTTCAGCGATATCACCTGCAATAAGAAGAGCGTCAACGCCTTCACCTGCTTTTGCGAGGTCCTCGCAAGCAGCGTTAAACGGCTGGAATCTCTTTGCCATATAGTTTGAAAGCTGTGGATCTGCCCATGCAACAACCGTCATGTTTGCGCCTGTTTCTGCATTGCCCTGAATCGGATCTACAGTGTCGGGTGCAACATAGGGGTTAAAAGCGAACACGAGACTGATGAAAGCGGTGAGCATTTTATAACCCACCTGAGTGAAAAATTCAACCATTTTTAATACATCTCCTTAAATGAATTAAAGCTATTCTATCACTAATATTGTGTTTTTGTCAATTGGTTTAATCTTTGATTATGTTTAAATTTCCGTGATATTTTAAAAGTTGACAAAGTGTTTCTGTTATGATACAATCTCAAAAAATGTAAACATCGTTTTCAGTGGGAAGTTCGGTGAAAATCCGTCGCAACAGCCATTACCGTGATTGACGTTCGTCATAAGTCGGAATACCTGAAGCGTTGTAATAAATTTATGTAAACACTTTGGGCAAGAAGGTTTTTTACTGACTGTTTCTCTTTTGAAGATGAAACGGTTTTGTCTGCTTTTAACCTTTACTGCGTGAGTGGTAAAGGTTTTTCTTGTTTATGGAGGGATTTTATGCAGAATCAGAAAACGAAAGAAGAATATCTTGAAGCTTTGCGTGAAGTCTTCCGTAAAGAAGGCAGACTGCCGAAAAAATCAGACTTTTCTGAGGATGATGTCAATCGCATCAAAGGTATGTTCGGTCCATGGCCATGGGCTCTTGAAGCGGCAGGACTCAAAGAGTCTAAGCAGGACGAGCGACGCGCCAGAAATGCAGCACGAAGACTCAGAGCAAAGCAGAAAAGAGAAAATGAAAAATCTTCCGTTCAATGTGTTTGCGAACGAAAGGAAGATTATTTTGAAAAAGACAATCATTAAGTCAATCAGCATGATGCTGGCCGTGCTCATGCTTATGACAACTCTTGCAGTAGCTTCAAGCGCTCAGGATTCATCCGTAACAGTTAACTTCTGCGCCTTTGACGGTGAGGTTTTTGTTCCGAAAACCGAAATTACCGTTAAAGATGGTCTGGCAGAAGCTTACGGATATGATGTTGCTGAAGCTGATCACAACGGAAATGAAATAACTGAAGCAACAATTTTTGATGTAATTGTAGCAGTCCATGAATACTGTTACGGCGACTTGTTTACACCTGAAACTGCTGAGAATTACCTTGTTATGAATACAAGCTTTATAACAAAGGCTTTTGGCAGAGATTCTGCATCGATCGGTATGTTCCTCAATGACAGAATGCCAAATGACGGTATTTATAATGATGCTTACGGTTCTTACACAGGGCTTGCCTGCGATACAGCGCCTGTCAGCGATGGTGATCTTGTTACGTTCTTTTACTATCAGGATCTTTACTCATGGGGTGATTACAAAGCTGAGTTTTCAACAGACGAATTCGAAGTGACTGTAAACGAGGATGTTGAACTTGAGGTAACTGCGTTCAGCTCATGGTACGGTAACTCGACAGAAGAGATTGTTGCAGCAAATTCTGTTGCAGTGCCGGGAGCAGAGATTATATATGAATCATCAGACGGCGTGTTTGAAACTCTTGCTGTGACTGATGATGACGGTAAAGCAACAGTTTCCTTCAGCGAAGCAGGTGAGTATGTTTTGTATGTCAAAGGTTCCGTTTCAGACGGTTATGGTGGAAAAGCACCTCTTGTAACTGATGTCGCAACTGTTCTGGTTGAAGAACCTGCAGATGAACCGGCTGACGATCCTACAGAGGATCCGTCAGATGAACCTTCTGATGAGATGAATATCTTTGAAAGAATATGGAATTTCATTGTTAATGTTTTTAACATAATAGTTGATTTTTTAAAATCTGTTTTCAGTTTTTAATTCTGAGAGGTAATTTGAATGAAAATCGTTAAAAAGTCAATTGCACTTTTACTTGCAATTGTAGCGTTATGTGCACCGTTGCAGGTGTCTGCAGCTGAAGTGAAAACGGGTGTAGTTCCTTATCTTACTCCGACTTCAGCTGAAACGACGGCTCTCAGATGGTCTTTGAAAATGGGAACATCCTATAAAAATGCTCCGAGTACGCAGATTGTTGTTGATGATACTCTTGTTTTTATGAGCGGTAAGATGCTTTATAAGGTTGATATTGACAACGGAGAGATAATCAGGAGTGCTGAAATGGTTGATTATCCGAGCTTTTCATATACTGCGCCGACTTATGCCGATGGTGTTGTTTACTGTCCTCTTGAGAACGGAACGGTTCAGGCTTTTAATTACAGAACACTCAGCTCAATGTGGATATATAAAGATAAACTTTCAGGTCAGGCTTTGACGGAGATAGTTTATTCTGACGGATGTATCTATACAGGTTTCTGGAACAATGAGGATGCTTATGCAAACTATGTGTGTATTGATGTCAGGGATGAGGATGTTTTCAGCAAAACGGAAGAAAAATCTGCTGAGTGGACATATAAAAGTCTTGGTGGCTTTTACTGGGCAAAGGCTGCGATATACGGTGATTCAATAATTTTTGGCTGTGATGACGGAACATATTATGACAATAAGCCGTCAAAGCTGGTTTCGCTCAATAAGAATAACGGTTCGCTGATCGATACATATGCAGTGCAGGGCGACCAGCGCTCGGGCATAACGGTTTATGAATCATATTTGTATGCAACCACCAAAGCTGGGTATCTTTACAGAGTTAAAATTAATTCTGACGGAACTTTTGCTGATGAAGACTCAAAAAAGCTTAGTCTCGGTGGTGCTTCAACAGCTGCACCCGTAATTTATAACGACCGTCTTTATCTTGGTGTTCAGGGTGAAGGATTCGGCAAAGGATATATGAAAGTAATAGACGCAAAGAGCTTGAAAGTCATATATTCTGCACAGACTAAAGGTTATCCGCAGAATGCTGTGCTTGTAAGTAACGCTTATAAAGATGATGTTTATATTTACACAACTTACAATGCAGGTCCCGGAGGTATAACCGTATTTACGGACAAGCCGGGTCAGGTTTCAGCTGTAAGCTCGGATCTGTTCCTCCCCGACGGTGATATGAAAGGCTATTGCATAAGCAGCATTGCTGTTTCTGAGGATGGAACTTTGTTTTATAAAAATGATTCAGGCTATATTTTTGCTTTGGAAAATACTGAAAATCAGCCTGAAGAAAATTGGTTTATTAAGTTTATCAATTCTATTATCGATTTCTTTAAAAATCTTTTCGGTATAGTCTGATAAACAGTTCTGCAAAAAGGAGGGTGAATGATGAATAACGGATTCAAGTCCTGCCATCCGACAGTGAATGTGCTTTTTTATGCAAGCGTTGTCGTTTTCAGTATGATTATAAAGCATCCTGTCTGCATCGCAGTTTCGCTGCTTTCATCATTTGCCTGCTATTTAAGATTAAAGGGCAGGGCAGCAGTTAAAATGTTTTTCTTGTTTCTGCTACCTATGCTTGTTTTCGTTGCAGCGGTTAACGGCTTGTTTGCTCATTACGGAGTAACTCCGTTGGCTGTCTTGCCTGACGGAAATTCACTTACTTTTGAAGCCCTTGTATACGGATTTGTTCTTGCTGTTTCGGTTATATCCGTCATTCTCTGGATGTTTAGCTACAATGAGGTTGTGACTGCTGAGAAGTTTATGCATGTTTTCGGTAAAAGAATTCCGGCTGTTGCACTTGTTATTGCTATGTCTTTAAGATTTATACCTATGTATAAAGAACAGTTTCACACAATTGCTCAGGCTCAGCAGGGTATAGGGTTTGATTATAAGACAGGTAATCTTATTCAAAGAATAAAAAATACCGGAAAAATACTCTCAATGCTTCTGACATGGGCCTTGGAAAATGCTATTGAAACCGCTGATTCCATGAGAGCCAGGGGCTACGGACTCAGGGGAAGAAAAACTTATTCGCGTTTTCGTTATACCGTTCAGGATAAAATTATTATAGTTTTTATACTTGTTGTCGATGTGCTACTCACGGCAGCCATCATATGTGGATCACTTTTTGCACAGTATAATCCGTACATAAAAATCAATCCTGAGTCACAGACGGAGATTTTTATTGAAGAGTTCAATATAGTTCTGTTTCCTTTTACGGGTTTGGGCTATGTGGCAATCGCAGCTTATACATTACTTTCTTTTTTACCGCTTATTATTGATCTGAAGGAGGAATTGAAATGGCAGAAATTAAAATCGAAAATCTGAGTTTTTCATATCCTCTGAGTGAAAAAAAGGTGCTTGATAATGTAAATATCAGTATCGAAAGCGGAGAATTTGTTCTTCTGTGCGGCAGAAGCGGATGCGGAAAGACAACGCTTCTTCGTCAGATAAAGAGTGAGCTTTCACCCAAAGGAACAAAAAACGGTAAGGTGTATGTTGACGGTGAAGATGTTGAAAAGATGACCTTGCGTGATTCTTCTCAGAAAATCGGCTTTGTTATGCAGAATCCCAATAACCAGATCGTTACGGATAAAGTATGGCACGAGCTTGCTTTCGGTCTTGAAAATCTCGGTCTTGATAATGAAAAAATCCGTCTGCGTGTAGCTGAAATGGCTTCATATTTCGGGATTTCACCGTGGTTTGAAAAGAATGTCAGCGAGCTTTCGGGAGGTCAGAAGCAGCTTTTGAACCTCGCTTCCGTTATGGCGATGCATCCGGATGTCCTGATTCTTGATGAACCTACATCACAGTTGGATCCCATATCTGCAGAAAACTTCCTCTCAACTGTAGATAAAATAAATAAAGAGTTAGGTGTAACTGTAGTAATTACCGAGCACAGACTCGAAGAGATTTTTCCTTGTGTTGACAGGGTTATAGCTATGGAAGAAGGTAAAATTATTGCCGACGGAACACCTGCACAGATAGGTAATGAGTTTGAATCTTTGCCTGAGTTTCTGCGTCTTTCGGCACCGACTGCAATGAGGATTTTCAATGAAGTTAAATCCGACGGTATTTGTCCTGTTACCGTCCGAGAGGGCCGAGCATGGTTGAAAAAACGGAAAATATACGGTATGCCCGAAAACACAAAAGCAGCTGAGCCTGAAAAAGAGAAAGTCCTGGAAGCTAAAGAAATATCTTTCCGATATTCGAAAAATTCACAGGATGTCCTTAACAATCTCTCGTTCAGTGCCTGCAAAGGTGAGCTTCTTGCAATTCTGGGTGCAAACGGCTCGGGCAAGTCGACTTTGGTGAAACTTCTTTCTGCGATTGCTCATCCGTATAGCGGAAATGTTAAGGTTAATTCAAAAAAGATTGAAAAATATAAGCTTACCGAGCTTTATAAAACTATCAGCGTGCTTCCTCAGAATGTTCAGGCTCTTTTTACATCCAAAACGGTCAGATCCGAGCTTGAAGAAATCAGTATAAAAGAATCAGATGTTAAGGAAATAATGCTGTTGTTGGGGCTTGAAAGGCTTTCGGAATCACATCCTTACGACCTCAGCGGTGGTGAGCAGCAGCGTCTTGCTCTTGCTAAAGTTCTTTTAAAAGATACGCAGATTATTATTATGGACGAGCCGACAAAAGGTATGGATGCTGAATTCAAATCGGTTCTTGCCGATATAATTGATAGACTGAAATCTGATGGCAGAACAGTGATAATGATTTCGCACGATATTGAATTCTGTGCAAAGTATGCAGACCGTTGTGCAATGCTTTTCGATAAAACTATCACTTCGGTCACTGACAGCAGAAGCTTCTTTAATGAAAACCGTTTTTATACCACAGCGGCAAACAGAATGTCGCGCGGAATCATTGAAGGTGCTATAACAGATAAGGATGTTATAATATGCTTAAAAGAAAATTCATAACAGCAGCAATATTTTTTATTCTGATGCCTGCACTGATTCTTCTTGGTTATTTCTTTATAAGAGGTAAACAGTACTATATTGTCAGTCTTGTTGTCTGTATTCTTTCTTTTGTTCCGTTTTTTTTATCTCTTGAAAGAAAGAAGCTTCAGGCAAGAGAACTTGTGACTATGGCATCAATTACTGCTTTGGCAGTCGCATCAAGGGCAGCCTTTTTCTTCCTTGAGCAGGCAAAGCCGACGGCTGCGATAGTTATTCTCGCAGCGATAGCATTCGGGCCCGAGTTCGGTTTTTCTGTCGGTGCGCTTTCAATGCTCCTTTCTAATATGATTTTCGGGCAGGGTATGTGGACACCGTTTCAGATGCTTGGGATGGGGCTTACGGCATATGTCTGCGGTTTGCTTTTTCATCGTTCATTCAAAAAAGAGAGTGTTTTGTTTTCAGGCTTTGTCTGCGGTGTATGTTGCTTTGCAATATACGGATTCACGGTGGATTCAAGCTCTGTGTTGATGTGGGTGCCTGTCCTGAGTCTGAAATCGGTTTTACCGGTTTATGCTTCAGGTCTTGTTTTTAATGCAATCCATGGGATTGTGACGGCAATTCTTATAGTTTGTTTTGGTAAACCGGTTTTTGAAAGAATGACGAGAGTGAAAGTCAAATATCAGCTTTTTGGAGAAAAGAATGAAAAAGAAAATTAGTTTATTACTTGTTTGTTTTATTGTTTTATTGAGCTTGTGCTCGTGCCAAAATCCGGGGATAGCTTCTGAAAATGTTTCTGAAATTGAGACTTTTTCAATGAATCTTAGCTCTGAGGCGACATCGGTTTCGGATTTTTCTGAAACATATATAAGCTCAGAAAGCGAAAAAACTGAATCAAGCACGGTGCTGACTGAAGTTGCATCCTCAACGCAACAGAGTACCGAAGCTACGAAAAAAGAAGATGAATATATTACCTGCAGTTTTCAGATTGATTGCAGTACAATTATCAACAATATGGGAAGTCTGAACGAATCAAAACGCGAATTTGTTCCTTCAGACGGTAAGATATTAGCAGAGAAAAAATTCAGAATCAAAAAAGGAAGTACTGCTTTTGATCTGATAAAAATTGCTTGTTCGGAAAATGTGTGTGCAGATAATTGCAGATTTTGTGTTAAAAACGGAATACATCTGGATTATTCATACACTCCGGCATATGAGAATTATTATATCCGTGGCATACACCAGCTTTATGAAAAAGACTGTGGTTCAAGGTCGGGATGGTTGTACTGTGTAAACGGCACTTTTCCTAATTACGGCTGCAGCTCATATGTGCTGAAGGAAGGAGACCGTGTCAGATTTGTATACACCTGTGATTTAGGTGAAGATGTTGCTTGATATTAAGCTTTTTAGGGCAGAAAAAACATCGATTTCTGTCTTAAAAAGCTTATTTTTATTTGACTATATTTTAGTTTTATTATATAATATCTTTATGCTTTAAAAAGGAGCGATATTATGTATGATTTTCAGAAAGTGTTCGGCATCAATGAAAATGCTGAGTGCTTTGAAAAATGTTCAGTAACCTTCGGTGCTGTCAGAATTAGTGTTCTTACAGATTATCTTATCCGTATAGAAACTCAGAAAGACGGAAAGTTCTGCGATTATGCAACTCAGGCTGTTCTTAACAGAAAGCTTGATAAAGTTGATTTCAATGTATATAAGCGTGCAGATTCAATTTCAATCGAAACTGCAAAAAATCGCTTTATCGTCGGATATCCTTCAGGCAAGCTTCTGAAGGTTGTTCTTGATGATGGCAGAGTTATCATCGAATTTACCGAGGGTAACCTGAAGGGTACAAGGCGTACTCTTGACCTTACGGCAACTCAGGTCAGCATAGGCGACGGTGTTGTTTCAAAAAACGGTGTTGCTCTTATTGACGACAGTGAATCGCTCCTTCTTCTTGAGGACGGTACTGTAAAGCCCCGTAAGGAAATACTGGGCAGAGCGAAAAACGGAACTGATGTTTATTGCTTTGCTTACGGTTATGATTACAATAAAGCTGTTGCCGATTATTACAGGTTAACAGGTATGACTCCGCTGATTCCGCGTTTTGTTCTCGGTAACTGGTGGAGCCGATATAAGGCATATACACAGGAAGAGTATCTTACTCTTATGAAGCGCTTTGAAGCTGAGAAAATTCCTATCACGGTAGCAACCGTTGATATGGACTGGCATTGGGTGAAAATCGCCGATAAATTCGGCAAGGAGACCACAGTGTTTGAAAAGCCGAAAAACCCTGTGCGTTATATCCGCGGAAGCTATATGATCCCCGGCTGGACGGGTTACAGCTGGAATACTGATCTTTTCCCTGATTACAAGCAGTTTCTCAATGAGCTTCATGATATGAATCTCAAGGTAACTCTCAATCTTCATCCTGCAGCAGGTGTTGCACATTTTGAAGATATGTATGAAGAGTTTGCTGAATTTATGGGAATCGACCCTGCAACAAAGCAGAGAGTCGAATTTGATATGACTGATAAGAAATTCATCGAAGGCTATTTCCGTTTCCTTCATCACAAGTATGAGGGAGAGGGCGTTGACTTCTGGTGGATGGATTGGCAGCAGGGTAAAAAGACTAAGGTTGACGGCCTTGATCCTCTCTGGGCGCTTAATCATTATCATAGTCTTGATTCTGCTCGTGACGGAAAGAGACCTCTTATCCTGTCCCGCTTCGCAGGCTACGGTTCACACAGATATCCGCTCGGTTTTTCAGGCGACACTGCTGTGCTCTGGTCAGCTCTTAAATTCCAGCCGTATTTTACTGCTACGGCATCAAATATTGGTTACTCATGGTGGAGCCACGATATCGGCGGTCATCTCTCTGGTGTCCGTGATGACGAGCTTTATCTTCGCTGGGTTCAGTTCGGTGTATTCAGTCCGATTCTCAGACTTCATTCAACTCAGAATGAATATCTCGGTAAAGAACCCTGGAAGTTCAGCAAGTCAACAGAAATTCTCACAAAAGAATTCCTCAGACTTCGTCATAAGCTCATTCCTTATATTTATACTGCAAATCATCTTACGCATACAAAAGGCGTTCCTCTCATGAAGCCCATGTACTATGATTATCCTCATTCACAAGAGGCTTATGAAGCAAAGAATGAGTATATGTTCGGCTCTGAGCTTATTGTAGCACCGATAACAGAGAAAACATCGGATAAAACAAATATGGCTACGGCTCAGGTATGGCTTCCCGAAGGAAGATATACAGATATCTTTAACGGCAGAGTTTATACGGGCGGCAGGGTAGTGCCTATGTCCCGAGATATGAGCTCTATTCCCGTTCTTGCAAAAGAGGGTGCAATCATTCCTCTTGCTGATGACTGTGAAAGCAATAACTGGAAAAATCCTGAAAAGCTTGAGGTTCTTATATACAGAGGTAATGGTAATTACAGTCTCTATGAAGATGACGGTGAAACCAACGCATATAAGGACGGCTGCTACGCTTTGACATCATTCAGCATCAAGGAAAACGGAAAAGATCTGTCTTTTACCGTTATGCCGGCTGAGGGTGATATTCAGGTTGTTCCTGCAAAGCGTGTATATAAGCTCTCTTTCAAGGATATCACGGCTGCAGAGAAAATCAGAGTTACTTCAAATTCAAGAGAAAAGAAGTTTGTTTCTTCAATTGAAAACGGTACGCTTATGGTTGTTGTTGAAGGCGTTAAGCCTAAGGATAAGATTGAAGTTGCTCTTGATAATGTATCCGTTCTGGGAAATGCTCAGAAGCAGGAGCTTGTTGCAGAGATGCTTTCAAAGAAGCAGGGCTTCAATACAATCAAGTCAATCTATTACGCAGGCTGCCACAAGAAAGGTTTCAAAGGCAGACTGATTAAGGATAAAACGCTCAAGGCTCAGATAGAAGAGTTTGAAGCGTTAAAGTAAAAACACAGGTAAAATTAGTTTTACAGTTTTATTCTGATGTGCCATATAATGATGCTATGATCTGATGCTTTGGGTTTTATTATATGCGCACTGATCGTAAAACTGAGATTAATTGTAAAATCAAGGGGTATTTTTATGAGTGATTCAAGCAAAGAATTAGTTGAAAGAGTTTACTCTTTCCTTGAAAAAGCAGATTTGTTTGTTTGGGATTTCTCCATACTTATGACGATGGATAATATCGAACTGATAAATTGGCTTGCTCATATGGCTATTAAAAACAAAAAGCAGGTTTTTGTTTCTGAAGAGTTTTACAGATGTTATTCAATTGTTGTTAAGAGCTCGAGTGCTGAGCAGAGAGAAATTGCACAGAATACAAAAGCACTTCTGACTCTTATGAAAAACAATTCTGTTCTCGTTTCCAATTCAAAGTATCGTACAACAGCTTCGATAGTTAAGGCCTTGCACATGAATCCGAAAGTTGCGTTTTTATGTGCTTCAAATTCAGAAGCGGCAGAGCTTCTCGTTTCTTCAGACAGCACTCAGGCTATGATTCTTGCGATAACTCAGGAAGGTAAGCTCTGTTGCTGTAACAGAAACAAGCTTTCTGAGCTGATTGATACTGAGGTCAACAGTGATAAGAGAAACAAGTATGTTCTTCCTATTGAGAAAATGCCGGAAATCGGATCAACGCTTAAAACGGATGATGACCGATGTTTCGTTCTGACTGATGAAATCAGCTCCGGTGCTGAGGGTACTGTATATTCGACTAACGATAACCGATATGTCTGCAAGGTTTTCCATGAAAAGCAGCTGAGTGTCCTCAGATGTAAAAAGTTGAAATTCTTTGAAAACAGACAGGTTCGTTATGACGGAATTTGTTGGCCTGAGAAAATTGTATATACTTCGGACGGTAAGCCTGTCGGTTACATAATGCAAAGAGCATACGGACGGGAAATGAGCAAGGTTTTTGACGGTGAAGAGTCAATACTTGAGTATTTCCCTCATTGGAAGAGAATTGACCTTATTGAGCTTTCTATTAAAATTCTTGAAAAGTTTATCTATCTTCACTTG
>JAZORX010000389.1:0-3399 GCA_045656845.1 Acutalibacteraceae bacterium
TCACTTGCAGAAGAATGGGCTTTGAGCCTGAAGGCTTTGAAAAGAATGAGAAGCTTTTTGAGGACAGAAGTGCCAAGGAAATCAGAAAAGAGCTTTCAAAAATCCGCAGCGAAGCCAACTCAATTATTACATCGATGGAAAAAACAATAGAGGCAAGAGCGAAAAACAGAGATGCGAGATAAGGGAGTGTTTGTATGAGGTCACGAAAGCGTGTAATAGCTCTGGACGACTTTGAACACAACCTTTTGATTAACGGCTTTAACGAATTTCGCAATATGCTTCTTGAAGAAGAAAAACCGACAGAAGATGTCGATGAATTACTGCTGAAAATAATTGATGCACCTCTTGAAAAAGATAAGAGGAGAAGTGGATATGAAGCAAGATAGGTTATCTAAAAACAACCTTATACTTTATGCCTGCGGTTTAATACCTGTTATATGGTTTGCTCTTTTAACGGCACCGTATATGGGAGAAGGTCTTGTAGGAATAATTGAAAATTTAAGTGTTGCATTTGCAAATCCAATTAAAATATCCTTCTGTGAGGACAGTCTGAAAACTGTCCTCATTTTCATTGTGATATATGTTTTGGGTATCGGTATTTACATTTCAAGTGAAAGAAACTACCGACACAGAGAGGAGCACGGCTCCGCTAAATGGGGCAAACCCGAAGTAATATCGAAAAAGTATATGGAAAAGAAAGATATATGTGCGAATAAGATTCTTACACAAAACACTGCTATCGGTCTTGACGGCAGAAAGCACAGAAGAAACTTAAACATATTATGTGTAGGTGGCTCAGGCTCCGGTAAGACCTTCCACTTTGCAAAGGTCAACATTGTAAACGCCAATACATCGTTTATCATTCTTGACCCGAAGGGTGAAATTCTCCGTGATACAGGTTATCTTTTAGAAGAAAAAGGATACAAGATAAAAATACTTGACCTTATCAATATGGAGAAAAGTGACTGCTATAACCCCTTTGTGTATATCAGAGATGATAACGATATACAGCGTCTTGTAACAAACATTTTCAAGAATACTACGCCTAAAGGCTCGCAGGCACAAGACCCCTTTTGGGACCAAGCGGCAAGTCTGCTTCTCAAAGCTTTAATATCTATTCTGCACTATGAGGCACCTCCCGAAGACCAAAACTTCTCGACGGTGCTTGATATGATACGGCAGGGCGATGTCAGTGAGGATGACGAAGCATTCAGAAGTCCTTTGGACAGATTGTTTGATGACCTTGAAACACAAAAGCCGGGACACATTGCCGCAAGATATTACCGTTCTTACAGAAAGGGTGCAGGCAAAACGCTTAAATCAATTCAGATTACATTACTTGCAAGGCTTGAGAAGTTTGACCTTAACTCACTTGCTTCAATAACACAGAATGATGAAATGGAGCTTGACAAAATCGGTGAAGAGAAAACAGCAGTTTTCTGTCTTATTTCCGATAATGATATGAGCTTTAATTTCATTGTAGGTATGTTATACACTCAACTTTTTCAGCAGTTATATTATCAGGCTGATTTCGTTCACGGTGGCAGACTTCCCGTTCATGTTCACTTTGTAATGGACGAGTTTGCCAATGTGGCGTTGCCTGATGATTTTGACAAGCTTTTGTCAACAATGCGTTCCCGTGAAATTTCTGTATCTATCATCATACAGAATATGGCACAGCTCAAAGCTCTTTTTGAGAAGCAGTGGGAAAGCATAGTGGGTAACTGTGATGAATTCCTCTACCTCGGAGGTAACGAGCAGAGTACCCACGAATATGTATCAAAGCTCCTCGGCAAAGAAACCATTGATACGAATACTTACGGTCAGTCCAAAGGTAAAAGCGGTAGTTATTCAACAAATTACCAGATGGCAGGACGAGAGCTTCTGACACCCGATGAGGTCAGAATGCTCGACAACAAATATGCACTGCTCTTTATCCGAGGAGAAAGACCAATTATGGATTTAAAATACAATATTTTAAAACATCCTAATGTTGAATTTACCGCCAACGGAGATGCAGAGCCTTATGTTCACGGGTTCAATGACTATGTTTCAGGCGGTTTACGCTTCAGCCTTAAAAATGATGCTGAAGCAAAAGAGGAAGTAACGGAAGAAGAGGATTTCGTTATTTTATCAAATATTGAAGTTGAAGAAATTTTAAGAGAAATTTATAAGGAGGAAAAATCTAATGAAAAAAAGTAATTCAATCGTAAAATCATCAAAGTCACCCTTACAGGGTAATGTGAGAAAGGGATACAAGGCCTATGTAGGCATTATCCTTTGCATCACAATGTTCTGCTCTCTCGGTCTTACAGCCTTTGCGGCTGATGATCCCGTAGCCGTTGTTAATAACCTTTCAACCTTCATCTTCGGTCTTATCCGTGCTGTCGGTATGATTATTCTCGGCTTCGGTGTTGTTCAGGTAGGTCTCTCGCTCAAGTCGCACGACCCCTCACAGAGAGCAAACGGCTTCCTTACCGTTGCTGGTGGTATTATCATCACCTTTGCAAAGGAAATTCTTGACCTTATTACAGGTTAAAGGAGCAGGAACATGCAGAAATATGTAATGGGCAGACTTGAATTTATTGACAGTGATATTGACGTAAGTGATTATTTGTTCATGCGTGAAGAAGGAGAATTTGAAGCTACAATAGATTTAAAAAGATGGGGAAAGAATGGTGAATTGATAAACTATTTCACTTTAAAAGACGGAAGAAAAATTGTAGCAAATACTTGGTGGAACAATGACTATCTTGGAACAGCATATCTTCCGGACGGAACTAAAGTAATTCTCACCTTCAAAAAAACAAAGACAGGATTCTTCGCTTTAAAATCTGTAAATCAAAAGTAACTATTTAGAGGGTAAGCAATATTCCACTGCATACCCTTTATGATAAGGGAGGTCTTTAATGGAAGAATCAAGTAATTGGGTTGTCCAAAACCTGCAAAAAGCACTTGAAACTTGGAACGATAAATTAAGCGAAATATGGCTTTTAATAACACAGTCACCGGAACAGTTCAAGGGCGGTGAAATATGGAATGTCATAACAGATATACACGGAGCATTACAGGCGATAGGTTATTCGCTTTTAGTGCTCTTTTTTGTTGTCGGCGTTATGAAAACCTGCGGCAGCTTTGCGGAAATGAAAAGACCTGAAATTGCGGTCAAAATGTTCATCCGTTTTATTCTTGCCAAAGCATCCATTGACTATGGTCTTGAGCTGATGATGGCGCTAATTGAAATTGTACAAGGCATTGTATCAAAAATAATGGCGGCATCGGGACTAAACGCTGTAAGTCAGACGGTTTTGCCCGACAGTATAGTAACGGCCATTGAAGATTGCGGATTTTGGGAAAGCGTTCCCTTGTGGGCGGTAACTCTTATCGGCAGTCTTTTTA
>JAZORX010000390.1:0-3152 GCA_045656845.1 Acutalibacteraceae bacterium
GAACGGCAGACAGGTTATTGAAACACCCAACTTCGATGCAGGCGGTGTAGCATTCTATGACGGCGCAAGCGATAAGCCTGAAGAACTTGAATGCCGTGCATTCTATGATGCAGTTCTCAACGGTGCAGAGCTTCGCACAAAGCCCGAGCAGGCAATGGTTGTTACTCAGATTCTTGAAGCAATCTATGAATCTGCAAAGACAGGTAAACCCGTATATTTTGAATAAATAAGTAAAGGACGGTCAGACTTAATAATTTGTTTATAAGTCTGCCGTCCGTTTTAACAGGAGAAAAAGCTATGTATAAATATAACGCTGAATATTGGAATAATGCAAAATTAATCAAGACAGATATGAAGCCCTATGCCGATTTCGAAAATTCGCCGTGGGCAGACGACGAGGAAAAGGCAAAATTTCAGTTTTCTGATGTTCGTTGTGACGACGGTATGCCGATGTTCGCAACGGATTTCGAAGCGGAAAGTTTCACTTCAGTAAAATTAAGCTTTACGGCTCTCGGCTGTATCGATATCTATATCAACGGCAAAAGGGTAGGTAACGATGAGCTTAAACCCGGCTGGACTAATTATAATAAGAGAACACTCTATTATGAATATGACATAACGTCATATATCTCTGAAGGTAAAAACCGAATTCTTCTTGTTGCGGCGCCAGGTTGGTATCAGGGAAGAATATGTGGCGGTTACTATGGTGTGCATATGCCTGCTGTAATGGTTTGCGTAACAGTTGAAAACGACAAGTCAAAAACAACTTTTATTACAGACGAAAGCTGGAAGGCTACCTGTGGCGGACAGATTCGCACAGCGGACATCTGGGACGGTGAATATCGCGACGGAAGATTCGACAGCTATGAAAAGATTTCCTGTGCCGATTATGATATTTCGGGTTGGAAGCAGGCTGAAATCTGTGATTACTTTGACGGTGAAATCACTCCGTTTGTCGGTCCTACTGTTCGTGTAAGAGACGGTCTTGGCTTCGGTGCTGAAAAAATGACCGTTTACGAAAACACAAAGGATAACGGTACAAAGTTCGGTGAAATTGATGTTGTGGCAGAACCCGGAAATCTTCCTGTTGTTCTCAAAAAAGGACAGAAGCTTGTTGTTGACATAACTCAGGAAGTTGTTGGTTGGGTAAACCTTAAGCTCAAAGGTGAGAAGGGAACAACAGTCAAGGTTCGCTATGCTGAATTCCTTAATGATTCAGGCGATATTGAACGCGGAAATGACGGTCCGAAAGGAAGCGTATATACTGTTAACCTTCGTTCAGCAAAGGGCAAGAGCCATTATGTGCTCAACGGTAACGGTGAAGAAGTTTACAGACCGACGTTTACATTCTTCGGCTTCCGATATGTAGAAATTTCTGTAGACGGTGATGTCGAAATCACAGGCTTCAAGGCTGAAGTTGTTGGTTCGGATACAAAAGAAATCGGCTGTATAGAAACCTCAGACGAGCTTGTGAATAAGCTTATATCCAACGTTATCTGGGGTCAGAGAAGTAACTATCTCTTTATCCCGACAGACTGTCCGCAGCGTGATGAAAGACTTGGTTGGACAGGCGACGCTCAGGCATTCAGCGTAACTGCGGCTTACAATGCTGATGTCAGCGGATTCTTCAAAAAATGGATGCAGGATATGCGTGATGCACAGAGTGACGAGGGTGCATACGGCGATATCGCACCAAGGGTTTCGTACTGCAGTTCTGACAATGCAACCGCCTGGGGCGATGCAGGTGTTATTATTCCTTACAACCTTTATAAGCTCTATGGTGACAAGGAATTCATTGAAGAACACTATCCTTCAATGGAAAAGTATATTGCTAACCTTATCGAAAACTATGGTTTTGAAGGTCCGATTCCTCGTTACGGTGATTGGCTTGCATATGATTACTGTAAGAATGAATATCTCGCATCGGCGTTCCTTGTGCACGATATCGATATGATGATATTTATGAGCGAGGAGCTTGGCAAAGCAGACAGAGCGGAGCATTACAGAGCGTTGAGAAAAGAGGCTCACAAGTATTTCGTTGATACATTTATGGAAAACGGTGAGCTTATCGGAAAAACACAGACAGACTATGTTATCGCAATTGCATTTGATCTTATCGAGGGCGAATATCTGAAGCAGGCTTCAGAAGAGCTTGTGCAGAAGATTAAAGATAACGGCAACCGTCTTTCAACCGGTTTTGTAGGCACTTACAACCTTTGTCCCGTTCTTTCAAAAATCGGTGAAGACAACCTTGCATATACTCTTCTTATGCAGAGAAACGAGCCTTCATGGCTTTACAGTGTTGATCAGGGAGCAACAACAATCTGGGAGCGTTGGAATTCATATACGTTAGACAAGGGCTTCGGCGATGTTGGCATGAACTCCTTTAACCACTATGCTTACGGTTCTGTTCAGGAATGGATGTACCGCTATATGGCAGGTATTGAAACTGACGGTGTTGCATTCAAAAACATTCTTCTTCAGCCAAGAGTTGATACAAGAACGGCTGACGAGCTTCCTGACGGTCAGCAGAGAATGAAGTGGATACGCTGTTCATACAATTCAGTTGCAGGTCTTATTGAAAGTAACTGGCGAAACGACGAAAGCTTTGTTTATGAATGTACGGTCCCTGAAGAGTCATCTGCAACGCTTCTTCTTCCTGTTTTCACAAGTAATGTTATAATCAACGGTGTTGAACACAGCTTTGATGAGTTTGAAAAGCAGGGTGACTGTGCCGTAATCAAGCTTGGTGCAGGCAGCTATGTTTTTGAGGAAGTGTAAGAATGTATAACAATAAGGATATCTGTCTTTCTCTCGGTATGCAGCTTGATGTCCCGATTGAAAAACAGCCCGGACTTCTTAAAAATGCAGGCTTCACGGCTTATGCTTTCGATAAACTCAGACACTCTGACTCAAAGCTGTCTGAAAGTATCATCCGTGCAGGTGATAGTCTCGGTCTCAGGTGCGAATACATTCATGCACCGTTTTACGGAATGGATGATATCTGGCACGATGAGAAAGGCGACCTCGCACAGCTGATGCTCAGTGATCTGTATGCTACTATTGACGAATGTCAGACTTTCGGTGTGAAATATGCGGTTATCCATGCAATTATCGGTATGGATAACCATAATCCGACACCTCTCGGACTT
>JAZORX010000391.1:0-3035 GCA_045656845.1 Acutalibacteraceae bacterium
AAACGGTTGGGATGAAGGTCACTTCAAATCTGTCAAGGATAAAGGTCTGACGGCAGTCGAATTCTGCATCAACTATAACTACGATTCTGCAGAAGTTCTTGCAAGAGCAGAAGAGATCAAAGGCTACTCCGAAAAGTACGGCGTTGATGTTGCATCAATCGGCCGCTGGGGTATGACAAGAATTGACGAAAACGGTGATATCATCCCCGAAGCTATGCAGCACGACAAAAACCTTGTTGACCTTGCTTCAATCCTCGGTTGCCCTGTTTTCAACGTAGGTTGTAACGAGGTTGAAGGAAAAACATTTGAGGAAAACTGCAGGTTTGCAATCAACTATCTTCAGACACTTGTTGACTACGCAAAGCCGAAGAATGTAAAAATAGGTCTCTACAACTGCGATTGGGAAAACTTCATCTGGGATGCAAAATCATGGGGTGCAGTGCTTACCGCCATTCCTGAGCTTGGCATTAAATATGACCCGTCGCACTGTATAAACCGTTTCGGTGATTATCTCAAAGAGATGGCTGATTGGGGTCACAGATTCCATCATTTCCATGTAAAAGGCACACTCCATGTTGGCGGTGACCATTACGACGATCCTCCTGCAGGACTTGACCAGACTAACTGGGGCGCTGTTATGACAATTCTTTACAATGTGGCTTATAACGGAGTGCTTTCGATTGAACCTCATTCTCACAACTGGTTCGGTTCAAAGGGACAGTGGGGCATTGATTTTACTATTAAATATATGAGTCAGTTCCTCATCGATGAAAAATATAACAATATGAACATAGACCCATATATGCCGTAAAGAAATAATAAAGCAAGAGCAAAGCCGAAATCCAATGGCTTTGCTCTTATTTTTATCTATTTCAAATAAAATAATTGACTTAATGTGAAATTAAATGTATAATTTATACATCATTTATATTCAACCAAGGAGGTTATAAAATGAAACGAAGGTTCTTGACGACAGGCAAAAAGGTTCTTTCTGTCTTTCTTGCTACCCTTTTTGTCGGTATGCTTGCCCCTTCAGCTATTGCAGCTGCAGGAGCAGACAAAAACTTCACCATAGTTACACCTTACGAAGATATCAATTGGGACGAATGGGGTTCCTATAAATCTCAGCTTCACTGCCATACAACAGCAAGTGACGGTTTCCTCACAATTGATGAATTCTGCAAGATGCACTATGCAACCAACTATGATATCGTTGCTCTTACTGACCACGGTACACTCAACCTCGGTTGGAATGTTGAGCCTGAAGTTGTTCCTCTTATGAGATTCATAAAGAAGGAGCGTACAAAAAACGAACCCGTTATTCCTATTTCTGACGAAGAGTATCAGGCATATCAGAACGGAACAAATGAAAACAGAACTTTCGTTACTTCTGACGGATACACTCTTACAAGAACAAGCACAAACGGTATGATCGACATCCCCCTCGGCAACGAGCTTAACATGGCAACACCTGTTGCAGACTGCCATCTTACGGGATACTATTGCGAATACGGACAGGGTCTTGCAGGTGTTTACGGAGACTACGAAACTCCTTCAAAGGGCGTTAATGAAGCGGGTGGAATCTCGTTCCTTTCTCATGTCGGCGAATATGTTTATCCTGATAAGGATTCTGAAAATTATGTCGGACAGAAAGTTGACGAATATTATGTAAACAAATTCGCAAGAATTTTCCTTGACAATCCCGGTTCATCTCTCGGAATGGGTATCAACAGTGCAACCGACGCACACACACGCTGCGACCGTATCCTTTACGATCAGATATTGCAGAAAACCATCCCCCACGGTGTTGTTCCATGGTGCAACACTTTTGCTGATTCTCATAACGAAAACGCAGTCAACGATGCTTACACAATGAGCTGGATGCCTGAACTTTCGTCTAATGCCTTCCGTACCTGCCTTGAAAACGGTCAGTATTTCTCGATCTCTCACTTCTCAAACGGTGTTGAACTTGACGGAATACCTGAAATCCCCGGTTTTGTTGAGCAGGATGTTTACGACTCAAAAAGCTATTGGCTCGACAATACTCCGCAGGTAACAAAGATGATTATTGATCAGGAGAACGATACCATCACTGTTGAAGGCATAAATTTTGACAGAGTTGTCTGGGTTTCAAACGGTAATGTTATTCAAAGAAACGAAAACATCACATCAGGAAAAGCTACACTTGACCTTCACGCTGACAGTTTCCTTAACGGTAATGAGCCTGAGCTTTATGTAAGATTCTACCTCACAGGTGAAAACGGAATCTGCTATTCTCAGCCGATGGTTCTTGAGGTTGAAGGTGAAGAATTTGAAAAAACTGAAGTTCCGAAGACATATGATCTCCCCTGGTTTTTAAGAGGACTCGTAACCGTTATTGATGCGATCTTCTTCAGATTCAATCCGATTATCTGGATTTTCAAATACTTTGGTCTTGGTTATAATCCTGTTACATCAGACAGACTCTTCAATCCGTTCTAAACAAAAAATTATGAGCTGTATCTCACGATACAGCTCAATTTTTATACATATGTAGGATCAGTCTGTACAAGTGTTGCTTTATCGCCTCTGCCGACCTGCTTATAAATTTCCGTCAGAGCAGGAACCTGCATTTTGAATCCGTTTCCGTGGTTAGGATTGATAAGAATCTGAACATGGAAAAGTGGTGGAAAAAGAGCATAAACTAAAGGTAAGCCACCAACTGAATTCCATGCTGACGCAGCAAAATAGGTGCAGTTCAAAAAGTAAGACCATGTGCCTGCATTCAAAACTCTTTTAGTCAGCTTATCAAGCTGCTTCTGAGTAATATCTTTGCTCAGGTGAACATAATCCGTTATAGGAATATTCCTGTATCTGTAAGCTTCGACATTATAGTAAAGACCTCTGCCGTCCTCAAGAGTAGTTCCTGCCGTGCCGAGCGAAACAGCCTTACCCTTTTTAACTGTGTATGCACCTACCACAATGCTGTGATCCGTAAGATTTTCAACATAAATCCAGGAATGGCCTGACATACCGAGATATCTTTCATTGTAGCC
>JAZORX010000392.1:0-27847 GCA_045656845.1 Acutalibacteraceae bacterium
AGAAGAATGTTGATTGCAAGCTGTAAAACACTGAAGGAGAACGCAAAATGACCTATACTCTTCTCACCTCTTTGAAAGATCCTGATATTCCTCGTCTTCTTGAAATTCACAGTTTACCGGAAATTAAATGTTTTATAGATATAAACACAAAGAAATATTTTAAATATGTAACTAAAAGCGACCATGTATTTTATTATAAAATTTATGACGAAAATATTCTCGTAGGAAGTGTCCATTGTGAGCTTTCAGAAAAAACGATGTATCTTTCTCTTCTTATTTTCCCTAAGCACCAGAATAAGGGTTTCGGCACTAAAGTGCTTGAAGATATTATAAACAAAAAAATCCCGATAGAATTCGAAACTATCGAGATATCAATCAACGATGACAACGCTTCCTCTTTGCACTTATTTGAAAAAGTCGGATTCATCAGAACCTCTGTTGACGGAGGACTTATTAATTATATATATTCTGCGAGGTGATACTATGGTTTTTCCTGAAAAGAATGGTCGTGTTTCAAAAACTGATACATATTTAAACTGCGCTGAAATTTTTGCATACAGAAGTACCTGTCTTAAAAGAAAGTACGGTGCTGTTATCGTCAAGGACGATGTTGTTATTTCTACGGGTTATAACGGCTCCCCGAGAGGATTTGAAAACTGCTGCGAAATCGGCACTTGTCCCAGAATTGAAAAAGATTTGCATCAGGGCGAGGGCTACGGAATCTGCCGTGCCGTACACGCAGAAATGAATGCGCTTTTAAACTGCTCGCGTCAGCAGACTATCGGAGCCGACCTCTACCTTGCAGGAATCAACCCCTCGGACAATTCTGTTCACAAAGCAAAACCCTGCCCCGTATGCGCAAGGCAGATTATTCAGGCCGGCATCAAAAATGTTTATCTGCGTGTCGGTGACGGAGCAGATAATTACATCGTTATCCCTGCAAACGAGCTCAAATGGCTGCAGGACTGATTGAAAGAAGGAAAAAACAATGTCTGAAATTTTAGAAATAGTTATGATCGTCAGCTTCGGTGCATCATGGCCGATGAATGTTATTAAATCTTACAAAGCTCGTTCTGCAAAGGGAAAAAGTCTCGCCTTTCTTTTGCTCATTTTCTTTGGCTATATCGCGGGAATTGCATCAAAATTTCTCAATGAAGCCTATATGGCATCAATAGGCGAAAAATGGTATGTGCTTTTCTTCTACTTTTTAAATCTTACCATGGTCGGTATCGATCTGATTCTTTATTTCCGAAACAGAAGTCTTGACAAACGAGGAGAAAAACAATGAAAATTCTTTCAATAGGAAATAGCTTTTCAGAGGACGCTCAGCGTTGGCTTCATTCCCTCGCAAAGCTTGAGGGTGTTGATATAGAAACAGCCAACCTCTACATAGGTGGTTGCAGCCTTGAGACTCATTGGAAAAACGAAAAAGAAAACAATCCTTTCTATGACTTTCAGATAAACGGTAACGACGCGACAGAAAAAATCAGCATAAGCGAAGCTCTCTGCCGTGATAAATGGGACATCGTCACTCTTCAGCAGGTAAGCGATTTAAGCGGAATTTCCGAAAGCTATGAGCCTTACATTTCTGCTCTTTACAAAAAAGTAAAGACTACTCTTCCCGACACTGAAATCCTCCTTCATCGCACCTGGGCTTATGAAATCGACACGGAGCATCCCGGCTTTGCGAATTACGGATGCAATCAGGAAAAAATGTACCTGAAAATCCGATCAGCAACAAACGAGATTGCAGAAAAGCTTAATATTAAGATCATCCCCACGGGCGATATCATTCAGACTCTGCGCGAAAAATCCCCTTGCTTTGATTATCAAAACGGTGGAGCTTCTCTTTGCCGTGACGGTTATCATCTGACTTATGATATAGGCAGATTTGCTGCAGCTGCCGTGTGGTTTGTTTCTCTGACAGGACAAAAAATCACTCTTTCCGAATTTGAAAACTTCGATAAAAATCTTCTCTCAGAAATCATAAAAGCCGTAAACTCTCTTCTATAAAGCATCAAGCCGTCAGCAAAAAGCTGACGGCTCTTTTTTATTTAACGGGTGTTATTTCATAGAACACAACTGCGTTAGGGTCAAGCTTGATTTTGAGATTCACCTTGCCTTTTTTAACATCAGCTGTAAATGTCTGCGGCTCAAGTCGTGAGCATTCGGCATATTTCGACTCAAGCTCGTTGAAATAAATTTCTCTTGCCCAGTCTGCAGAAAGCGTTGTACGGCTTCCGATTTCAGGGTCATCGGGCGACCAATCGAAGCATTCGTCGCCAATGCCATATTTTACTCTGTCTTCCTGCCACTCATCAAAGTAGTTGCAATCGTCGTTGATAACATAAGCTGTTACATTAACCTTTTCGCAATCAAACTGAGGCACTTTTACATTGATTTTTATACTTGCTTCATTCTGATAATCGGCATCATTTTTGAAGTTGTATGCCATAATATGAACTGTCTTAGTCTCTTCATTATATGCAGAAACAGCTTCAACCTCAATATTCGGGAAAAGCGCCTTGTAATTTGTCTTTGTTTTTGCAAGTCTTGCACCGTCAAACTTTGCAGCATTTCTTGCAACATGGTAGCTCACCGTCGGATTGCCGTTAATCAGACCACCTGAAAGGAAAGACCACGACGAGAAATAGTTTATGTTGTTGTTAAACATCGTACGGTAAATCCTTGCATCGTAAGCTGCCTGATAAGTAAAACCTACTGTACGTGTGTTAAGCTGACGGTCGATTGAACCGTGTGAATTACCGTAAAGAAGTCTTCCTTCGTCAACACCGAAGATAAGATTTTCAAGTCCTGCCTCATCGGCCGCATTTTTCAGGTGCTTCATCGTTTTTTCAAAAGTCATTCCCCCCGTTGCTTCTCCGGGTGAAACATCATAAAAAGAAGCTGCAAGGTAGCAGATCCTGCTTCCTTTTTCGCCTGTTTTATAGTTTGTTCCGTTTGCACAGTGGTTGATAAAAATTCTTTCATCCCAATGGCCCTCGGTAACAGCCATTGCGTGAGCACCGACGAAAACATCCTCGCCGATAACATCAATAAGCGCCTGAACGGTATAATCGTAAAGTTTGCAGTATTCAACAGCTGCATCTTCAGGTTTTTCGCTGTTTGCCATAAACCAATCTGAATTTTCATACTCTGTCATAACGCCGTAGCGCCACGAAAGAACCTCATCCCTGCCGAACTCATCAACAAGAGCCTGAGCGATTGCTGCAATATAATTATAATAAACATCGTAATCATCGGGAGGATAGATATTTGTTCCGAAATATTCATCTGAACTTGACTTTGCGGAATATTTAAGCGGAACACTGCCAAGCTTGAGCATAGGCTTTGCACCAAGCTCAAGAATTCCCCTGCAGTTATTTATAAGCTTTGTAAAATCATAATCGTCAAGGACGCTCGTATCGTTCGGATCAATGAAAAGGTCACGGTCTGCGTTGCCTCCCGTGCACTGCATAAGCTGAACATACTCGACAAATTCAAAAATGTTGTTCTCTTCGTTTATCTTAACTCCGACAAACGGGTTTCCCTGAATTGACCATATGTTAACGTTACTTGCAGGGTTTACGAGAACATCGCCAAGCTGTGCCGTATCAACAGTAAAAGTATAATCATTCACCGTGCTGATACCTGCATTCCATACCGTTCCGAAAAATGTAACGATTGAAGTGAAAATTGCAATAATCGATTTAAAAATGCCCATTTAACAATCCCCTTCCGGAAAACTTTGAAATATTATACCAAATATAAAGCTTTCTTGCAACGCAAATTTATTTTTCCGAATTTACAAATATCTGTTTATTTTTACATAATAATATGCTACAATAGAAATATCTTTTCAGGAGGTGACGATATGAATCTTAATGAAGCTATCGTAGCGCGTCATTCCGTCCGCAAATATCAGGATAAACCCATCGAAAAAGAAATTGCCTGTAAGCTGCAGGATTTCATTGAAGATAAATCAGAAGAAAGCGGTGTCAAAATCACCCTGCATCTTAACGAGCCTGAGGCTTTCGGCTCGGGTATGGCAACATACGGTAAATTTGAAAACTGTAAAAACTACATAACTTTCGTAGGAAAAAAAGATGCTGAAGAAAAGTGCGGTTATTACGGGGAGCAGATTGTTCTTTACGCCCAGCAGCTCGGTCTTAACACCTGTTGGGTAGCGCTGACTTACAATAAGTCAAAAATAGTTTACGATGCAGAAAAGGGAGAAAAACTCCTCATCGTCATTGCTTTGGGCTACGGTCAGACGCAGGGTCATCCCCGTCCGACAAAGTCTATGCAGGAGCTTAGCAAAATCAAAAATGGTGAGGCTCCCGATTGGTTCAGAAACGCAATGGAAGCAGTTATGCTCGCCCCGACGGCCGTCAACCAGCAGAAGTTTGTTTTCTGCCTTGACGGAAACAATGTTGAAGCGAAAACCCTCCTCGGCTTTTATGCAAGAATAGACCTCGGAATCGCAAAGCTTCATTTCGAAATCGGTGCAGGAGATGCCCCGTTCAATTGGGTTTAAAAGATTGACAAAAAATAAACAATTTCATATTGACAATTATTTTCTATGCCGTTATAATAAAGATACAAAGTTTGTACCTGACATAAAGACTTTTTTCTGAGTGAAAGGTGACGGCTCAATTTTAAAAAAATTTGTCTTGCCGTACCCTTTTTCAGGGTACGGCAATTTGTTTTGGAGGTAACTATGGAAACAAGAGTTGCAGTTATGAGCATTATCGTTGAAAACGGTGATACCGTTGAAAAGCTCAATGCCGTTTTGCACAATTACGGTGAATACATCATAGGCAGGATGGGAATTCCCTACAGAGAAAAAAATATAAATATCATAAGCATCGCGATTGATGCCCCTCAGGATACGATTGCTGCCCTCTCGGGCAAAATCGGCAGGCTTGACGGTGTCAGCGTGAAAACAGCTTATTCAGGTGTGATTACTAATGAATAACCTTTTTTCTCTCATTGAAAAGCTTGAAAAAGAAAGCTCCCTTTCTCTTGAAGAATATCAGTTTCTCATTGAAAACCGAAATGAAGAAGCTGCAAAGATGCTCAGAGAAAAGGCTGATAAAAAAAGAAGGGAATTTTACGGCAATACGGTTTTCATCCGAGGCCTGATTGAAATCAGCAATTTCTGCAAAAACGACTGTCTTTATTGCGGAATCAGGCGTTCAAACAAAAAGTGTGACCGTTACCGACTTTCTAAAGAGGAAATCCTTGAATGCTGTGCAGAGGGTTATGAATTAGGCTTCCGTACCTTCGTGCTTCAGGGTGGTGAGGATGCCCATTTCAGCGATGCCGTGATATGCGACATCGTCGAAAGCATAAAGAAAAACCATCCCGACTGTGCCGTTACTCTCTCTTTGGGAGAGCGAAGCGAAGAAAGCTATAAAAAGCTGAAGCTCGCAGGTGCTGACCGTTATCTTCTTCGTCACGAGACGGCAGACGAGGCTCACTACGCAAAGCTTCATCCCAAGGAAATGCGGTTTGAATCAAGAATGGATTGCCTTAAAACTCTGAGAAAACTCGGATTTCAGACGGGTTGCGGATTTATGGTCGGCTCCCCTTTCCAGACAACGGAAATGCTTGCAAAGGATCTGAAATTTATTGAAACTTTCAAGCCCGATATGTGCGGCATAGGGCCGTTTGTGCCTCATAACGAAACTCCGTTTGCAAACGAAAAAGGCGGCTCAGCAGAGCTTACCTGCTATCTGCTTTCTGTTATCCGTCTTATTCATCCTCCCGTCCTACTGCCTGCTACAACGGCTCTCGGCACAATTGACGGAAACGGAAGAGAAAAAGGAATCCTTTCAGGCGCAAATGTAGTTATGCCAAATCTTTCGCCAAGCTCAGTCAGAAAAAAATATGAGCTTTACAATAATAAACTCTCTGACGGAGATGAATCTGCGCAGAGTAAAGAAAATCTTTCAAAAAGAATAAAAAAAATCGGCTACGAAATCGTAACCGGAAGAGGAGATGTATATAATGGCTGAATATAATCCAAAATCATTGAAGGCTCAGGAATTTATCCATGACGGAGAAATCCTTGCTACCCTTGAATATGCCGAAGCAAACAAAAACAACATTGAGCTCATTGAGGAAATCCTTGAAAAAGCCCGTCCCAAAAAGACGGAAGAGGGTTGTGTCTGCGGTGGACTCACTCACCGTGAGGCATCGGTTCTTCTTGCTTGTGAAGACCCTGCAATCATAGAAAAAATCTATGAAATCGCAGAGGAAATCAAGCTTGCGTTTTACGGAAACCGTATCGTTATTTTTGCCCCGCTTTACCTTTCAAACTATTGCATCAACGGTTGCGTTTACTGCCCCTATCACAGGCAGAACAAAACAATCGCTCGTAAGAAGCTGACTCAGGAAGAGGTCAGAGCTGAGGTTATCGCTCTTCAGGATATGGGTCACAAGCGTCTTGCGATTGAAGCAGGTGAAGACCCCAAAAACAATCCTATCGAATATATCCTTGAATGTATCAACACAATTTACAGCGTTAACCACAAAAACGGTGCGATCCGTCGCGTTAATGTAAACATCGCTGCAACAACGGTCGAAAACTACCGTAAGCTCAAGGATGCAGGTATCGGAACATACATTCTCTTCCAGGAAACTTACCATAAAGAAAGCTACGAAAAGCTTCATCCGACAGGACCCAAGAGCGACTATGCTTACCACACGGAAGCTATGGACAGAGCGATGGAGGGTGGCATTGATGATGTCGGCCTCGGTGTCCTTTTCGGACTTGAGCTTTACAAATATGAATTTGCAGGTCTTCTTATGCACGCAGAGCATCTTGAGGCTGTTCACGGTGTCGGCCCTCATACGATAAGCGTTCCGAGAATCAAGCACGCAGACGACATCGACCCCGGTGCATTTGACAACTCAATCTCAGACGATATCTTTGCTAAAATCACAGCTTGTATCCGTCTTGCCGTTCCTTATACAGGAATCATCATCTCAACAAGAGAAAGTGAAGAAGTCCGTTCAAAGCTTCTTCGTCTCGGTGTTTCTCAGGTCAGCGGAGGTTCAAGAACATCCGTCGGTGGCTACACTCAGGAGGAAAGACCTCACGATACAGAGCAGTTTGATGTTTCCGACCAGCGTACTCTTGATGAGGTCGTTCACTGGCTTATGAAAAACGGACACATCCCCTCTTTCTGCACAGCCTGCTACCGTGAAGGACGCACGGGCGACCGTTTTATGAGCCTTTGCAAGAGTGGACAGATTCTTAACTGCTGCCACCCCAATGCGCTTATGACGCTTACGGAATATCTCACGGACTATGCAAAGGAATGGACAAAAGAAACAGGCTTTGATATGATTGAAAAAGAGCTCAAGAAAATTCCGAAAGAAAAAGTAAGAAAAATCGCTGAGCAGAATATTGAGGACATTAAAAATTCAAACCGCAGAGATTTCAGATTTTAAGAGGTGATCGTTATGGGACTTAACGATACCGTTTCTGCCGAGAGAGTCCACATCGGCTTTTTCGGCAAAAGAAACGCAGGTAAATCAAGCGTGGTCAACGCTGTCACGGGTCAGGAGCTTGCAGTCGTTTCATCCGTCAAAGGAACGACGACAGACCCCGTAAAAAAAGCCATGGAGCTTCTGCCAATCGGCCCGGTAGTTATCATCGACACGCCCGGCATTGACGATGAAGGCACACTCGGTGAGCTGAGAGTCAAGAAAACAAAGCAGATCCTTGCAAAGACTGACATTGCCGTTCTCATTGTTGACAGTGAAAAAGGTCTCGACGACCCCGACAAAGAGTTGCTTAAGCTTTTTGAAGAAAGAAAGCTCCCCTATCTCATCGTTTACAACAAGTCGGATCTTCTGAAAGACACTCCGAGTGACGATGAAAAAACCATTTATGTCAGTGCAGTAAAGAAGTACAATATTGAAGAATTGAAAGACAGAATCGGCAGCCTTTCAAAAACCGTTGAAAGCAAAAAGCAGATCGTTGCTGACCTGATAGAGGACGGAGACATCGTGGTGCTTGTAACTCCGATTGATGAATCTGCTCCCAGGGGCAGACTTATCCTTCCTCAGCAGCAGACGATACGGGACATACTTGATGCAAACTGTGCCGTTGTCTGCTGTCAGGACACTGAGCTTACATCGACGCTGAAGGCTCTTGCTGTCAAGCCAAAGCTCGTTATAACCGACTCTCAGGCTTTCGGCAGAGTTTCCAAACACACTCCCGAAGACATTCTGCTGACTTCGTTTTCCATCCTTTTTGCAAGATATAAGGGCGATCTCGCAGCACTCATAAGCGGAGCTGCACAGCTCAGCAAACTAAAAGACGGCGACAAGGTGCTGATTTCCGAAGGCTGCACACATCACAGGCAGTGCAACGATATCGGCACGGTAAAAATGCCCGGTTGGATAAAAAATTATTCAAAAGCCGAGCCTGATTTTCATTTTACCTCGGGTGGAGATTTCCCCGATGATATTTCAGAGTATTCGCTCATCGTCCACTGCGGTGGCTGTATGCTCAACGAGAAAGAAATGCAGAGAAGAATTGAAAAGGCAAAGGAAGCAGGAGTTCCGATTGTAAACTACGGTATTGCGATCGCACAGATGCATTCAATCCTTCGCAGAAGTCTCGAGCCGTTTCCCGAAATACTGAAAATACTTGATAAATAATAATAAGGCTGTATCGCAATGATACAGCCTTATTTTATTCCAGATGCCTTGCACTTAGCCTTCCCCTTGAGGGGAAGGGGGACCGCTTGCGGTGGATGAGGTGGAAATATATCTTAATATATCCTCACACACGCCATCAAAATTACTATTTACATCATAATTTGAATACCTCAAAATCAAAAGACCCAACCCACTTAAATAATTATCCCTGATATAATCTTTTTCTCTACCTGCTGCTTCATAATGCTGTGAACCATCAATTTCAATAACCAACCTTGCACTCGCACAATAAAAATCAACGATATAATCGCCAATTACTTTTTGACGGTTAAATGTAACTGATTGTTTCTTTAAGAAATCATACCATAAATGTTTTTCTTCTTTGGTCATATTTTTTCGTAAAACTTTGGCATTTCCTGTAAGTTTTGAATTGTTGATTTTATTCATTCTTACACCTCATCAGTCACTTCGTGACAGCTTCCCCTCAAGGGGAAGCCTCGTAGTGTTCCAGATGCCTTGCGTCGTTTGCAAGCTCGAGCTTTATACGCGGTTGACCGTTATCGATTATAAATCGCACAATCGTAACGCCCGTATTTTCCTGACAGAAGTTGAAGTCCTCACCACTCGTAATGCCACAGGCAGCTTTGATGAAATGATTATTAAATGTTCCGTGAGCAAAAGCGATTACATTCTCTTTGTCGCCATATTTTTCACGGATTTCGCTGACAACATTCTTTGCCCTCTCCTGAACATCAAAAAGCGTTTCTTCACCATAAGTGCCGACCTCATAAAGATTATCCAATACCGTTATCGGCAGATTGCGAAGTGATGCCAGAGGCTCTGCCGTCTGAATAGCTCTTTTCAGAGGACTTGAAAGAATTGCATCAAACTTTATATTTCTCAGACGCAGAGCAAGAAGCTCCGCCTGCTTCCTGCCAAGCTGTGTAAGCTCAGGGTTTTCAACATCAATTCCGACATTCCCCTGAGATTCACCGTGTCTTATTATATACAAATCCATTGAGACACCGTCCTTAAATCAGAATCATCGCCATTATTCCTGCAAAAGAAAGAGCGATTGAAACCCACTCCTTCACCTTTGGCTTATTGGGTGTGAAATAGCTCAGCAGAGTTGAGACGATCATAACGCCTCCCGTTATCATCGGATACTGCACCGAGGCAGGAAGAAACGCAAGCGAAAGCAATAAAAGATAATTCGCAACACGGTTGAGTATGCCGTTACCCGACATACATAAAACTGCCTTCAGGCTCAATTTCATCGGAGACTTTCTGAACGAGAAAAGAAGGAATATACCTGAAATAACTGCCGTAACAACAGCCGTCCATACGGAGTATGCTGCCTCACTCGTTTTTGCAAAATCACTTGCCTGAAAGAATTTTGAAATAACTCCCGAAAGACCGTTGAAAACAAAAACACCTATGTAGTAAATCGTGCCACCCTTGCTCTTGCCCTTTTCAACGCTCAGACTCAACGCAACAACAACTGCAACAAGGCAGATTGCCTTGCCGAGAGTGAACTTTTCATCAAAGAAGAAAACACCGAGGCAGAAAGGAAGCACCATTCCGCCAAGCATAGAGAAAAGCGAATAAAGAGAAAGATTGATCTTTCCCAGCGCTTTCATACTGCAGAAATTAAAAATCATTCCGTCAAGCGCTGCAAGCGAAGCCATAAACAAGGTAAACAGAGTAAACTCCCACTTAAAGCCGTTTACAATAAACAAAACAACGAGACCTGCCAATGCTCCGCCAAAAATAAACATCATTGAAGATGTGAAGCTGCTTTTACATTCGCGCTCGTATTGCTGATTGCAGAAAAACTGCAGACCAAACATTACGACCGCCGCCATAACCATTGTATAATACAAAACTAATAACTCCTGACTATCTTTTAATTAAATCTGAAATCTTTCGTGTCTGCGAAGATAAATCTTCGAGGCTTTCATCCATATAAGACCATCTGTATTTCTTTTTTGTGAAACCGCTTTTTTCAAGATCTTTGAATTTATTATAAAAATCGTATTCCTTCTCTTTTATATAGGTTACATTTTTCAATTCATCATCTTTGAACTCAGCCGCAAAATATTTGTTCTTTCTGAATTTGCGATATAAAATTCCTATAACAAAATAAGACTCAAAATCACTATCATATTCAATAAAAGAAAGATACATTTCTTTGCCGTAAAACAACTGTTTTTCCAAGCTGAAATTTTCAGTCTCATATAAAGACAGACAATGTTCGAATCCGTCACCGTGACTTTCAAGATTAAATAAAAACTTTCCGTCAGCAGAAAAGCAGAAACCTTCATGATGACCGCCATCAACTTTTGAAAAACGGAACTTTTTTATCATCTTCATTTTTTCTAGTGAATATACCGCAAATCTTCCGTCAGTTGTTTTGACCGCGAGTGTTTTTGAATCGGGTGATATTTCAGCATTGTATGCATAGATTAAATCCTTAAATTTTGCTTTTTCATTTCCGTCTTTATCGTAAACATAAACCGTTTGTCCTGTGCATCCGACAGAATATTTTCCGTTAGTTATATAAGTCCAGAAGCTCGGCATTTTATCACCACCCGGTATCTTTTTTTAACATCCACCTCAAAGGATTTTCTTCTATATATCTGACTTTTTCGTTATAGTCTTCCTGATCTCGGATAATATGCTCATAAAACGATGTCTGAAACAGTTTTTCAACAGGATATATCTTCTTACATTCTCTGGTTGTCAGAGACTTATAGGCACAGACGACATCGTACAGCGTAGGGCGGGGGCTTGCTCCCGCCGTTTTTTCTCCGAAAGCTAACATCATATGAATATGATCAGGCATAATAACATACGATTCTATTCTCAAAAAAGGGTATCTTTCTTCCAGTAACAACAACTGTCTTTCAGCCTCTTTACCGTAAGCTGTATATTCAACTTCGGCGGGAGCAAGCCCCCGCCCTACAACCTTTGAGAGAAGATTTTGTCTGTTGTGAACAGATATCGTTATGAAGTAAACGCCCTCTGAGCTATAATCATAATCTTTCAGATGAATTCTTTTTCTTTTAGGTTGATTCTTTTCCATCCCGTCACTCCAGAACAGGTGTATCAACAAATTCAACCTCAGGTGTTCCCTTGATTCCGTCGGATTCAAAAATCACGATTTCATTTTCGCCCTCTTTAAGAAGAGACGCAGGGATATAGAGGGTTTTCTGCGGTCCGATTTCCCAATATCTGCCGATATTGAAGCCGTTTATCATCACGAAGCCTTTTGTGAAATTATCCGTTTTAAGGAATGTGTCTTTTGCTTCATCGATACTAAAATATCCTTTATAGAAAACACTTTTCTCTGCAGGGATTTCTGCCGAAAACTCAAGCTTTCCGAGATTATCCATCGGCAAGGGATAAACATTCCAGTTGAAATGAATTCTGTCGTCAAGAAGGCATCTTCCTGCGATACCCTTTTTGCGCATCATCTTTGCGCCGAAGTTTGCTCTGCCCATATTCTCGCAGAGAATTGTCATAACATCGCCCTTCTTCGCAGAGAATTTCAGCTTCAATTCATCGTCATTGACATAAATGATACCGACTAATTCGTTGTTTATATAAACCTGTGCTCTGTCGCCAAGGTCAGCAAATTCAAGCTCAGTATCGTTATAATTTCTGTTAAGTACAGTCTGATAAGCTATGTAACCATAGCCTGTGCCATACATTTCCATACATTTCGGAACATCGGAATGAATCGGAGCAGAAAGCTTCGGCAGGCTTTCAAAAAATCCTGCACACTCCGTAAGAGCTACCTTACCGTAAGCCTTTTTCTCTCTGTTTGCAGGCACCTCGGGCAGCGGCTCATCAACATATTTTTTTATAACATCACGGACAGCATAGTATTTCGCCGTAACATCACCGCACTCTGTAAGCATCGCATCGTAGTCGTAGCTTGTTACATCAGGTAGGAATTTTTCATAGTGGTTTGCACCTGAAGTGAAGCCGAAATTCGTTCCTCCGATAAACATATACATATTAAGGCTGCCACGCTTGAGCATATCGTCAACAACCTTTGCATAATCCTCAGCCGATGTTGTGTGATGCTTGTCGTCGCCCCACGCATCGAACCAACCGTTCCACATTTCCATGCACATCTTAGGCATATCGGGGAAGAGCTTATCGTGTGCGACGAAGTTTTCCTCTACCCTGCTGCCGAAATTAAGCGTTGCAAGGCAGCCGTCAACGGTACCGTCGAGAAGATCATCCTCACTCGTTCCGTCCGATGTGAAGAGAGGAACATCAATACCTCTTCTGATAAAGCCGTCACGAAGATATGCGAGATATTCTTTATCGTCACCGTAATAGCCGTATTCATTTTCACACTGAACCATAATAACATTACCACCGTTTGTGCAGAGAAGAGGACGGATCTCGTCACACATACGGTCAAGATAACGGACAAAATGCTTGATATATGCCTTGTTCATACAGCGGATTTCAAGGCTTTCGTCTGTCTGAAGCCACCAAGGCAGACCACCGAACTCCCATTCGGAGCAGATGTACGGGCCGGGACGCACGATCGCCATAAGACCCTCTTCGTCTGCGATTTTAAGGAAGGTTGCGATATCGAGATTATCCTTGAAATCGTAAATCTCAGGCTGCTTTTCATGCATATTCCATGCGCAGTAGGTCTCAACGCAGTTGCATCCCATCGCACGCATTTTCTTAAAAATATCTCTCCATGTGTCGGGCATATTACGAAAATAATGCACTGCACCTGAGATGAGCTTTATCTCTTTTCCGTCTTTTACGAAATTACCGTTTTTTATTTCAAAAGTCATTGTTTTTTCCTCCTCAACTGTGTTCAGCTATCCAATCAGCTATAATATTATTATCCTCAGGATCAATCATTCCGTGCGGATGATGTCCTCTGCAACCGATACGGATCGTCTTAAGCAAATCTGTTCCCTCAAACGCATCCTCCAGGAGCTTTCCGTTTTCCTCATATATAACGGATTTATCATCCGTTCCGTAGACCATTATGACGGGAATTTTATTTCTGATAAGCACATCAGCCATATTTATCGGATGCTCCGGAAAATTAAGAAGCTGAGATCTTTTAATTCCCGGATATGCTTTTATAAATTCGTTTTCCCAGACTCTTTCACAATCTTCATCACCGATTTTTCCGGGGAAGCTGCAATAATTCAGAACGGGTGCATCAATGAAAACGCAGGAAACAAGTTCGGGGTAAAATCCTGCAAAACGCATTGCGTGTGCACCTCCACAGCTCATTCCGACGGGAACACATCTGCCCTTTACTCCATATTCCTTTGCGATATATTCAAGAAATCTCGCCTTGATATCGCAATCCTCTTTCGTTGCAAAGCGTGAAATATTATCCACCCCTACAACATAAAAACCTCTTTCAAGAAGCTTTATCTCAACATCGGGGAAAGCATTCCAATACTCAACCTTTATTGCAATTTTGCCGACAGGCTTAACCTTAGGAAAAACTACTGTTGCGTCGTGCCCCTCAAAAGAAAACTCCTCGCATTCGAAGCCATACCACTTTTCTTTCATCGCTAACACCTCACCTCCTGCATTATATCACGGTATCGCAGAAAAGAAAAGTTTTATCTATTGCTAATAAGCTTGTTTTATGCTAAAATTTGCGTTGCACACTTTCCTTGGAGGCATATGATGTTTAAAAAATTTATCGGCGACAAGTTTTTTTACAAGCAGGTTTTCACCCTGATGATTCCCATACTTATTCAGAACGGAATAACCAATTTTGTTAATATGCTTGACAACCTTATGGTCGGTCAGGTAGGGCAGACGGAAATGATCGGTGTTTCAGTTGCAAACCAGTTAATTTTCGTTTTTAACCTCTGCATTTTCGGTGCAGTTTCGGGTGCAGGAATTTTCGGTGCTCAGTTCGTCGGCAGCAAGGACATAAAAGGTCTGAGGGACACCTTCCGTTTCAAGGTGCTTTTCTGCTCGGCACTTACCGTCGGGGTTATCCTTCTTTTCTTTTTCGGAGGAGATTTTCTGATCAATCTTTATCTTAAAGGTGAAGGTTCAGCAGATGATATTGCCCTTTCGTTTACAGCAAGCCGTAATTATCTCAATGTTATGCTCATCGGTCTTTTGCCTGCCTGCCTTGTTCAGTGCTACTCAAGCACATTGCGTGAAATGGGCAAAACCATGCCACCAATGGTTGCAGGACTCATCGCAGTTTTTGTGAATCTCGTTTTCAACTATATTCTTATTTTCGGTCACTTCGGAGCGCCGAAGCTCGGTGCAATCGGTGCTGCAATTGCAACTGTATTTTCACGTTTTGTTGAGCTTGCAATCGTCGCAATATGGACACATAAAAACAAAAGCTCAAATCAGTTTATCATCGGGGCTTACAAAAGCTTCCGTGTACCTCTCGCTCTTGTTAAAAAGATTTCGCAGAAGGGTCTGCCCCTTATGCTCAACGAAACGATGTGGGCAGCAGGACTTGCGTTTGTTAACCAGTGCTATTCGGGCGAAGGTCTTGCCGTTGTTGCAGCCAACAATATTGTGCAGACATTCTTTAATGTTTTTGCTGTCTCCTTCCAGGCTGTCGGTGTTTCGATAGGAATCGTCCTCGGTCAGCTCCTCGGTGCAGGAAAAATCAAAGAGGCCAAGGAATCATCCGTAAAGCTCATCACATTCTCCGTCTTTATCAGCCTTCTGGTTATGGTTCTCTTCTTTGCGAGTGCAGGTTTCATTCCTGATTTTTACAAGCTCGAGCCTGAAGTCAAAACACTCGCAACAAAACTGATGCAGGTCTGTGCACTTGCAATCCCGTTTGATGCTATTGCAAACGCATCATATTTTACGCTCCGTTCAGGAGGACAGGCTGTTATCACCATCATCTTTGACTCAGGATTTATCTGGGCAACGATGGCTCCCCTCGCCTTTGTTCTTTGCAATTTCACAAGCCTTGCAATCGTCCCGATTTTCGCCCTCTGTCAGGCAACAAATGCGCTCAAAGCTGCGCTCGGACTTTACTTCGTCGGTAAAGGTAAATGGATAAAAAATATCGTCACATAAAGAAAGCTCTCGGAAAATTTTCCGAGAGCTTGTTTTTTAATATCCGATTGCAAGACCCAAAAGAAGAATTGCACTTGTAAGAATTATATTCAGAGCCTGGAACTTCCAGCTGAATTTGACCCACTTGCCGTAGCTGACATCTGCAAGACCGAGACTTATGAGCAAAACAGGATTAGTCGGATAAAATACATTTGAAAAACCGTCGCCGAATGCAAATGCAACAACACAAAGCTGAGTTGAAATTCCGAAAATCTGCGCCATCGGCACGATGAGAGGAATAAGCATAAACGCCTTTGCTGAACCTGACGGGATAAAGAAATTCATCGCAAGAACAATCAGGTAGATAAAAAGAATTACCGACCACTTCGGCATATCAGAAGCAAGACCGACAGCCTCGTGCAGAATTGTATCAAGAATGTTTGCCTCTTCAAGAGTATATTTAATTGAAGACGCCATAAGAATCATCAGCACTGCAGGAAAAATGCTTGTAACACCCTGCCACGATGTCTTTGCAAGGACCTTGCCCTGCATTCCCGAAACAAGAGTTGAAACGACACCTGCAACAAGAAACATTACAGCAACGATAATCATCGTATAATCCTGAAGAGCAGAGATAAAGCCCGAGAGAAGAATCGTAAGAATTCCTACGCTGAGGATTGAAACAAAGCAGACAAGACCCTTATCCATCCTCTTATCTGCAACGAAAGCATCAAGCTCGTTGCTCTTTAAAATCGGCTTTTCGTGTTTTTTTGCATAGAACACAAGAAGCACCATGAGCAAAGCATAAATCAGCACGAAAGAAACAATACGAAGCCACGCACCTGAAAACATCGGCAGACCTGCAAGCTCCTGAGCGACGCCGACAGTAAACGGATTGCACACACCTGAAGCGAAACCGCATCCTGCTGCCAGAATACTCATTCCGACACCTGTGAGCGAATCCCATCCGAGATTGATCGCAAGTGCAACGACAATCGGCACAAGAGGAACAACCTCTTCAAAAGAGCCTATCATTGAACCCATTGCCATAAAGAAAAATGTTACTATCGCCAACAGCCTGTAACGCACAGCTCCGAAACGCTTTACCATTCTGTCGAGCATATATTTCATAAGCCCCGACTTATCAAGACTATTGAAAATACCACCGATTACAAGAAGAAAAGCAATAACGGCAATCAAAGTGCCGTTACCTTCAGCACCAAGCACAAGAAACGGAGAAAGAAGCCACTTCCAGAAGGGCAGGCCACCCTCTGCAGGTGAATATCCGTTAACATCAATAATCGTATTTCCATATGAATCCACAGCATAAGCATATTCTCCACCGGGGATAACCAATGTCAGAATATACGAGCCTACCATAAGCACAAAAATAACTACAATAGCAGTTATGAATGATTTGGCGTTTATGTTAAGTCCGCCTTTTTCTTTTTCAGCCATATTAAACTTCCTTTAAAATGTATTGATAAAAATCGACTGCAGGTGCAAGCGAGTTGATTTCAACATACTCGTCGATGCCGTGAATACTCTCAACCTGCTCGTCTTTCATAAGATATGGTACAAAACGCAGACAATGGTCGCTGATACGGCACATATATCGGCAGTCGCTGGCGCCCGTCATTATCCACGGTGAAGTCCTGACACCGTCGAAATTCTCGTGAACTGCTTTTTCAATAAGCTTAAACTGCTCAGAATTATAATCCGTAACTCCCGAATCCATTCCCGGGTCAAGAATTTCTGTTTCAATATCGTATTTCGCTGCAAGTCGTGATATTTCCTCTATACTTGACTTGCCACCCTGATGAGGAGAAAAGCGCATATTGCCGACAACCCAAGCCTCCTGAGGCAAAACGTTGGTGCCCTCAGAGCCTGATGCCATAGTGAATGCAATCGTCGTTCTGAGCATTGCATTTCCTGCAGATGAAACAGCAGGCATAACCTTTTTAAGAACGGGTGAAAACAGCTTTGAATTGGCAAGGATAAACTTAAGAGGCCCTGACATCGACTCTGCAATACTTGAAAAAGTTTTTGCAACAGTCGGTGATATCTTCGCCTCAAAAAGACTTTTCTTTTCGACCTCAGCCATAAACTGACCAAGCCGCACAAGAGGAGTATTTTTGCCCGGAGTTGATGCGTGACCACCTGCTGACCTTGCGATGAATTTCAGGTCTGCGCAGCCTTTTTCACCGACACCTATCATCGCATAAGTACCCTTTGCACCACCGATAGGCTCTTCAAGAATCATTCCGCCCTCGTCGAGCACCATATAGAATTTTATTCCGCGAAGCAGAAGCTCGTGCGATATCGCATCTGCTCCCGAGCCGTCACATTCTTCGGTACAGGCAGAAACAAAATATGTATCTCTTCTCGGTACAAAACCATCCTTTGCAAGGTTATCTGCAGCCTGAAGCATTGCCCACAAGCCACCCTTTGTATCAAGCGTACCCCGGCCCCAGACTCTGCCCTCGGCAAGCGCACCTGAAAACGGAGGGTATTTCCAATCGCCCTGAGCTTCAACAACATCGTGATGATTCATCAGCATCACGGGTGCTTCATCCGTGCTTCCCTTCCATTTCATCATAAAGCTTGCGTCAAAGTCTTCAAAAGAGCAGACGGCAAAAAGCGAAGGAAACATCTCACGAAGGATATCGTGAAAACGGTAAAATTTAGTTTTATCTGTCTGGTTAAAGGTTGAAATGGTTTCAGCCTGAATAAGCCTTGAAAGCCTCTCTGCATAGACTGCATTTCTCGAGTCAGACATACCGTCACTCCTTTCCGATAATTCCCGGATATTATATCATATGTGAAATATATTGTGAAGAGTAAATTATAAAATCATCTGATCAGTTTCATCCTGCTCTTGCGTAATATTTTTTCACTTATCAAAAATGTCGGGCGCCTTAAAGATGCCCGACATTCATTATTTTTACTTTTCTTTGTTTTCCTTATTCTTTTTAAGCTCAGGAGCGATAACATCCGGCTTTCTTGCACTGACTGCACCGTCCGGCTTGATTTCTCCTGCTTTCGTAAGAGAAACCTTTGTAAGGAACGGGCCGACAAGCTCGTAAATAAGAACAGAGAACAGAGTAATGTTTGTTACAACAAGACCTTCTGCACCAAGTGTTTCAGCCTTGAGCGCCATTCCCAGAGCAACACCTGCCTGCGGAAGAAGAGTAATACCGAGATACTTAACAATATGCTCGTCACACTTAACAGCCTTTGCGCTCCATCTTGCACCGAAGTATTTACCGAGCGAACGGAAAACAATATATGCGACACCTATGCATACAACAACAAGCTCTTTGAATGTTGAAAGCTCAAGCTCTGCACCGCTGATTACGAAGAAGAGAACAAAAAGCGGAGCCGTCCAACGGTCGATTCTGTCCATAAGCTCTTCTGAGAAATCACACATATTGCAGAAAACCGTACCGAGCATCATGCAGGAAAGAAGAGATGAGAATGCGATATGTACACCGCCGATTTTGAACTCAAGCATTGAAACCGCAACGGTAAAAAATACGAAAGCAACAGACACGGCAAGACGCTTTGAACGGGAATGGAAAAACTTTTCTGTAAAGGTGAAAACCACACCCATAATAAAACCGAGAAGAAGAGAAAGCACAACCTCAAGAATCGGCTCAACAACGATCGAAAGCACATCAACATGGCCGTGAATGAGAGCCTTTGCAACACCGAACGAAACAGCGAAGAGCACAAGTCCGACGGCATCGTCAAGAGCAACGATCGGAAGAAGGATATCCGTCAAAGGTCCTTTTGATTTATACTGCTTAACAACCATAAGCGTTGCTGCAGGAGCCGTTGCCGAAGCGACTGCACCGAGCACGATTGCTGACGGAAGAGGAAGCTTATCCGGAATAAGAAAATGAAGACCGATGAGCGCTGCATCAACGAGAAGAGTTGTGAAAACAGCCTGAACGATACCGATAACAGTTGCCTGCTTACCCGTTGCTTTAAGCTGAGCAAGACGGAATTCGTTACCGATAAGAAACGCGATAAATCCGAGCGCAACATCAGGGATAAGCTCATATGTTTTAATATCTTCCATGCTTATAAAGCCAAGTCCCGGAACTCCGAAAGAACCAAGCAAATAAGGACCAACAAGAATACCTGCAACAAGGTAAGCTGTAACAGCAGGAAGTTTCATAAGTTTTGCTACACGAGAGAGCACAAGACCTGCGAAAAGGCAGATAGACAAGCTCATTAAAGTCTGCATAAAAAATACATCTCCTTTGCGGCTGTTAGTATAGCACAAAGGAGACGGTTTGTCATTGGTTAAATTGTATAAGAGTCTGAGAAAATTTTAAATATTTTCGGCAAGGTTGCGTATAGCTTTATATAGAAAAGTTGAATGTATTTTCGCTATCAGAAAGAACAATATCTTCACCCAAAAAACGAAACGTTGCATTCACATTTTCCGGAACAGAAATGTTGAATTTTATTTCTTCTGATGTTTTTTCATAGCTTACCGAAATAACACCCTTTGGCGTTGTGATGCTGCCTTTCATCCAAGAAAATCTTTCAACGGATACAGGTTCAATTATAACAGACTCATACCCTGCAGAATCTTCCGTCTGCCTTATTCCGAGCAGATATTCAAAAAGATACGCAACTGTTGCACCGAACATCGGATGGCTGTGTGAACGGCTTCGGTTGCTGTCCCAATACTCGTGGAATGTCGTCGCACCGTTTCTTCTCCAATGCTCAAATCCCTGATCACCGTTATGGGTAAGAAGGTCAACGGCAAGGTCACTGTCTCCCCTTTTAAAAAACTGACGGGTAACGATATCCGTTGCAAAAATACCCGTATCGTAATGGCCGAGTTTTTTATAGTAGCTCTTCATATTTTCATATGTCTGCTCGTTGCCCAGACCTATATCGAGTGCAAATGAATTTGCGCCCTGAACATTCATAATAAAATTATCGTCAAAGGTGTTGAAGTATGCCGCTGTTATTGCTCCCTTGCGATATTTTATTTTTTCTTCATACTCAGGTATATCGTCTTCTCTGCCGATAAGCTTTGCGATTTCGCACATTTGCTGAAGAGACTTCACCATAAAGTAAGTGTTTACCATCGGTGCAGGAAGAACAACCTGCTGATTGTGCGAGGTTATATCCTTTTCGGGATAAAGAATATTGGGTCCGCACCAGTCACCAAGGCACCATTCGCCTTCTTTATCGCTCGTGACGACACCATACTCAGAATGAGACTCAAGATAATCGATGTATCTTCGCATATTAGGATAATACTTTTCAAGCACAGCCTTATCTCCATAGTGCTTATAAAGCTGATACGGCACCTCAACAATCGCACAGCCCCAACCTCCGGGACCTCCACCGCTGCGAAGATACGGAGCAGTATACTGAATGTGACCCGACAAAACATCCTGACAGTCGCCTATATCCTGCATCCATTTTTCGTAGAAAGCTTTGGCGTCAAACACGGTCAGAGCTGCGTTGCAGGTAAGCTGACCATCTCCCGTGTATCCCCTTCTTTCAAGGTGTGGGCAATCGGACGGATGACCCGTATGCATATTGCAAAGCATCGTGTGCATAAATGTTTTGTAAATCCAATTAAGTGTTTCGTTGTCACACTCAAAGGTTGAAGAAACAGGCACATCAGCATAAATGACCTTAACGCACTCAGGCTCTGCCTTACCCGAAACCTTAAAAAATCTGAAGCCGAACCAAGTAAATTCAGGCTGAACGATGTGTTCTTTACCGTCAGACACAAATGTATATTCCTGACCATGAATGTGCGTACTGTCAAGGTCACCGTCCTCTCCAAGCTCTTCAGAAAAGCTGACGCTGATTTTTTCACCCTTTTCTGCCGTGACTTTAAGGACAGGATAGCCCGTTGAGTTCTCGCCACAGTCATAGACCGTTCCTGACGGAGTTTCGCTGATTTTTTTTACAGGCAGTTTGGCAATAAGCTTATCCCAAGGGCAATCCGTTGAGCAATATTCCGTTTCAAGACCTTCCGTCAGAACAGCATCTTCCCACAAGGAAGCGTCAAGAGAAGAAAAATCGTGGTGTTCTTCCCATGTGAAATTATATTTACATACATAGCTTTTGCCGATTTTGCAATTTTCGTCTGAGACAAAATAACGGACACCGTTTTCGTTTTCAACAGTTACGCAGTAAATAGCTTTCGGCAAACCGAATGTACGGTTGATGTGCGTATACCAGCCACCACCGTAATGAATCGCTATGCTGTTTTGCCCCTGCTTTACAAACGGAGTTATATCAAACTCAGGCACATAAATTCTGTGACCAGATATAACCTCATCGACAGGGTCACAAGTGCCCTCAAAATCCGAAGAAAGAGGAAGAAAAGTATCCGGGTTTATACACTCTCCGTTGATGTAACATTTAAAAAAACCAAGACCCAAAGCATTCAATGTAACTTTTTTTGCAGAGTCAGCATCAAAGCTACCTTTCAGAACAGCAAAGCTGTCTTTTGTTCGGCTTCTCGCTCCGACCCATTTTGCATTATGAAAAAAATATTCCTGCGTCATATTGATCACCCTTCGTTTTTCATTATTCTGATTATATCATATTGCAAACCCTTGCTCAATCAGTTTCCTCTGAAAATTTTCTGAAAACTATTGACTGTAACGCTACGGTATAGTTTATAATAAACACAGAGGTGATGAGATGCATATAAAAGATTTTGCCGTGCTGACGGGTGTCAGCGTACGCACACTGCATTATTACGATGAAATCGGTCTGCTGAAGCCTGCGTTCACAAATGCTCAGAATGGTTACAGAGATTATGATGAAAAATCGCTCGAAAGAATGACAGAAATTCTTTTTTACCGTGAGCTTGATTTTTCACTGAACGATATCGCTAAAATCCTTTCATCCCCCGATTACGACAAAAGAACTGCAATCAGCAGACAAAAAGAACTTCTTATCCTCAAAAAAGAACGGCTCGAAAAGCTTATTGATGCGCTTGAAAAAATTGAAAAAGGAGAAACACCTATGAATACATTTAAAGATAATGAATACGAAAAAGCAAGAAAAGAATACGAAACCGAAGCAAAACAGCGTTGGGGAAACACAGATGCCTACAAAGAAGCCGAAAGAAAAACTGCTTCTTACTCTGAAGAAAAGATGAACGATATCAACGCAGGGCTCAATCACATTCTCGCTGAGTTTGCAGACGCACTCCGCAGTGGTATATCAGCTGAAAGCGAAGAGGCAGAAGCTCTCGTCAGAAAGCTTCAGTCTTATATTACAGAGAATTTCTACACCTGCACAAACGAAATTCTCGCAGGTCTTGGTCAGATGTATGTTGCCGATGAACGTTTCAAAGAAAACATAGACAAAAACGGCAAAGGAACAGCAGAATTCATCTCTTCTGCAATCAAAAATTTTTGCAGATAAACGCAAGTATATATTATAATTGTATTGTAGTTTTTATTTTTATGTGCTATAATCGGACGCGCTGTCTGGGAAGTTAAAGTCTCAGGCCGTGCGTTATTTTTTTGTAAACCGTTTCAATATATATCAGGTGATGCAAATGAAAACATTTAAAATCAATAAAGAAAAATCTTCCGACCGTATAAAGCAGCTTCTTAAAGGGTCGCTTATTATCGTTTCTGCTTTTGCCGTAGGCCTTCTCTGCGGAGCTATCGGCGGGTCTTTCGCCCGAAGCATCAGCTTCGTAACCGAGTTGAGAAACGCTCATCCGTGGCTTATTTATCTTCTGCCCTTCGGAGGACTTGTTTCCGTCGGCCTTTATAAGCTGACAAAAAACGAAGGAATCGGAACGGACAGAGCTCTTGAAAGTGCGCAGGGAAGTAAAAAGGTCCCCCTTCTGCTGATACCGGTTATTTTTATCGCATCCGTTATAACTCATCTTTTCGGAGGCTCAGCAGGTAAGGAAGGAGCTGCTCTCCAGCTTGGAAGCGGTGCAGCCGAGATCATTTCAAAGGGTGTTCGTGCTGACCGTAAAACGCGCTCGGTTCTGACCATCTGCGGTATGGCAGCTCTTTTTTCAGCTGTTTTCGGAACTCCGGTCGGAGCGTGTGTTTTTGCGCTTGAGGTTGCCGTTATCGGACGAATAAACGCTGTTGCCGTTTTTCCTGCATTTGTTTCAAGCATCACGGCTCATTTTGTTTCACTTCTTATCGGCACTCATCCCGAAAGGTTCCATATCGAGTCTGTTCCCGAATTCGGTCTGACCTCGCTTATCAAAACATTCTGCATAGGTGTCATCGTTTCGCTGACGGCATACTGTTTCTGCCATCTTCTCCGTGGTGTGGAAAAATTTGCAGAACGATTTTTCAAAAATCCTTTTATAAGAATTTTCGTCGGTGGTTGTATCATCATCGTTCTTACGCTGATATTCGGCACCGATTATAACGGTGGCGGTATTTTTGTTATAGAAAGAATCTTCGAAGAAGGCACTGTCCGTCCCGAAGCATTTTTGCTTAAAATAATTTTCACAGTAATAACAGTTTCTGCAGGCTATAAAGGTGGAGAGATAGTTCCTTCGTTTTTCATAGGTTCAACTCTCGGCGCGGCAATATCATCCTTGTTCGGTCTGCCGATAGGCTTTGGCGCATCAGTGGGAATGATTTCCTTTTTCGGTGGTGTTACAAACTGTCCGATCGCTTCTGCAGTGCTTGCAGTTGAACTTTTCGGCACAGACGGATTTGTACTTTTTGCCGCAGCTGCATTTTCTTCGCGCGTTTTCTCAGGCAAAATCAGCCTTTATCATAAGCAAAAAGCCAAAGAACTGAAATTTTAAATAACCAACAGATTGTAAAAGGAGAGGATTTATTTTGAAAAGCTTTTATCTTAAGCCAAAATTCTTTTCAGTAATGAAAAAATATTCGGCTCAGCAATTCACAAAAGACCTTACAGCAGGTATTATCGTTGCAATCATCGCTTTGCCGCTGTCCATCGCGCTGGCTCTTGCATCAGGAGTTGAACCTGCGTGCGGTATTTATACAGCGATCGCGGCAGGCTTCTGCGTTTCACTTTTCGGAGGCAGCCGCATTCAGATTGCAGGTCCGACGGCAGCATTTGCATCAATTGTTGCAGGTATAGTTGCTGCTCAGGGCATGGACGGACTTTTCATCGCAACGATTATTGCAGGTATCCTGCTTATTGCTATGGGTATATTCCGCTTTGGTTCTCTGATTAAATTCATACCTCACACAATAACAACAGGTTTCACCTCGGGTATTGCCCTGACAATTTTCATAGGCCAGATCAAGGATTTCCTCGGTCTTACATATGCAGACGGAGTAAAACCGATTGAAACCATCGAAAAAATCGAGGCAAACATCGAATTCATCGGCAGCTTTTCATGGCAATCTCTCGTTGTCGGTGCTGTCAGCCTTGCAATACTGATAATCTATCCCAAGCTTGAAAAAAGAGTTCCGCCCTCACTTGTTGCAGTTCTTGCAGGCGCTCTTATGGTCGCTTTCATTCCGGGCTTTGAAGCAGGAGTATATACGATCCGTGATCTTTACACCATTCCTTCAGGTCTTCCAAAGCCTGACTTCAGCGGTATGAGCTTCAGCTTCGATAAAATATCCGCTGTTTTGCCTGACGCGCTTACTATTGCAGTTCTTGCGGCTATTGAATCCCTTCTTTCCTGCGTTGTTGCTGACGGCATGGTAAACTCACGCCACAATTCCAATGCAGAATTGGTCGGTCAGGGTATCGGAAATATCGCATCCGTTCTTTTCGGAGGTATCCCTGCAACAGGCGCAATCGCACGAACAGCCGCAAATGCTAAAAACGGAGGCCGTACCCCCGTTGCAGGTATGGTTCACGCAATCGTCCTTCTTCTCGTTCTTCTGTTCCTTATGCCTTATGCAGGGCTTATTCCGATGCCTACCATCGCAGCAATCCTCTTTATGGTTGCGTACAATATGAGCGAATGGAAAAAGTTTGTCCACATAGCTAAAACTGCACCGAAGAGCGACATTCTCATTCTTCTTGTAACATTTATACTCACCGTTGTTTTTGACCTTGTTGTTGCTATCGCAGTCGGTATGGTTCTCACTGCTATGCTCTTCATGAAGAGGATGAGTGATGAAACCTCTGTCAACGGTTGGAAATACATCGACCCCGACACAGACAAGGACAGCATCGACCTCAGAGATGTTCCGAAGGATATCAGAGTTTACGAAATCAGCGGACCTCTCTTCTTTGGCGCTGCAGACAAGATACCCGAAATCATTCTCAAGGACTATACACGCTGCCTTATCCTCAGAATGCGTGCTGTTCCCTCCCTTGATTCAACGGCACTCAGTGCCCTTGAGCTTCTTCATAAAAAGTGCAAAAAGCAGAATGTTCAGCTCATTCTTTCTCATGTTAACAAGCAACCCTTGCAAGTTATGAAGAAATCAGGATTTTACGATTCCGTGGGCAAAGAAAACTTCTGCCCACACATTGACGATGCACTGAGAAAAGCAGAAAACATAACCGCATAACAAGCAAAAAAGCCGTCTTCTGACGGCTTTTTATTTTTAGGGAAACAGTACAAATCCGAACCCTAAGCTATTGCATATCCCGGAAACTCAAGAGTATTGGTTTTCCTGTCAAAAACTCTGAAATCGCTGCCATTATCCCAGACAAAACACGGCATTCCGAATTTATTTGCCATACCGACGAAAAGCTCTGCTTTTTCATAAAGATTTTCAAGATTCGTTCTGTCTGTCCAGCCGTATTCACCAATAACGACACCGTAACCCTTTTTTATAAATGTCTTATAAATCGTTCTGAGAATATCGTACATCTCGATTCTGTCTTTGAGCCCAATTCTCTTTTCACAGTCAAGGAATTCGCTTCTGTGCGCCGTTCCCGGATAACAATGAACAGACACAAGAATATGCTCATCATCAGGAATCTTTACCGCTGAGATAGGTTCTTTCTCACATCTTGCAGCATAGGCAGGTATCATAACAAACCGTGTTGAATTGTTTCCTCCGCTTTTTCGTACCGTTTCAAGAACGGCAGAATTCAGACGGTTAACAACATTATAATATTCTTCCACGCCCGACCATTCGTTTTCGTCGCCGACAACTCTCGGCTCATTCATCGTTTCAAAAACAAGGCGCTTATCGTAATCTTTAAAATGCTCACTCACCTGCGACCAGATCTTTGTAAGAATAAACATTGTCTGACTTTCGTGAAGCTCATCTGTTATAAGCCAGAATCTGTCGTCATGGTGAACATTGATTATTGCATACATATCGCATTCAAGCACCCAGTCAACAATCTGCTGAACTCTGCAGAGCCATTCTTTATCAATATTATAATTCTCATCCATATGCGGAGTCCACGTTACAGGAATACGCACAGAGCCATAACCTGCAGCCTTGACCATTTCAATCGTCTCTTTCGTTGTGTACGGATTTCCCCAATAAATTTCGCTTTCAAGACCCATTTTTTCGTCAGATTCCAGATTGCAGGCTTCAAGCGTATTTCCGAGATTCCAGCCGTTGCCGAGCTTCTGAGCAAAGACAACAGACTCTGTCTGCGGCATATCCGGATAAAAAACGGCATCGGACATATCCGTAAAGCATCCACCTAAAAAGCTTATAATCGCTGTAATCATCGCAATAATCTTCATCTGATCACCCTTTCAAAATTTAAAAGTCTGGATATAAATTATTTTCTGCTCAGAAGAAAACAGATTAACTAAACGAAACAGAAATGAGGTAAAAATAATCAAAAATAGTGTATCCGGTCAGTCAGACAAATCGGAATTTATAGAATTGATTATACCACTCATACAAAAACATGAAAATGATTTTTATTTTTCTTTAATAAGCACCATACTGAAAAGCTCCAGTTTAAAGGAAAGATTATCAGTAACTTCTGTAAGCTCACCGCTGTGCTCGTTATCAATCTTATATATATCGTATGACCCCTTTTTACCCAAATCCAATGAAATCTCTTTGTCAGGTAAACCATCATTATCGCTATAATAAGTAAGTATAATTGTCGCTTTTCCGTTTTTATCCACACCGCAAAGAGAATAGATGTTTTCAATATCATTTTGGGAAGCAATTTCTTTTTCGCAATCATAAAGGAAACCGTACCAATAAAAAGC
>JAZORX010000393.1:0-8622 GCA_045656845.1 Acutalibacteraceae bacterium
AGATGGACCTCAAGGTTCACGGTCTTACTCCCGAAATCATCCGTGAAGCTCTTGATAAGACATATAAGGCTCGTCTTTACATCCTTGACGAGATTATGCTTCCTGTAATTTCAGAGCCGAGAGCAGAGCTTTCAAAGTATGCTCCGAAGATGCTTTCAACAAAGGTTCCTGTTGATAAGATTGCTGAGGTTATCGGTAAGCAGGGTAAGGTAATCCAGAAGATCTGCGCAGAGTGCGATTGTAAGGTTGATGTTGAAGAAGACGGTAGCGTATTTGTTTGCGCTCAGGATATCGAGAATGCAAGACGCGCAATCTTTATGATTGAAACAATTGCTAACGATCCTGAGGTAGGCGCAATCTATAAGGGTGTTGTAACAAGAGTTATGAACTTCGGCGCATTCGTTGAAATCGCACCGGGTAAAGAGGGTCTTGTTCATGTAAGCCACCTCGATGTCAAGAGAACAGAGAATGTAACAGATGTTGTTAACATCGGTGACGAAGTTATCGTTAAGGTTCGTGAGATCGACGATCAGGGCAGAATCAACCTTTCACGCCGTGAGGCTCTTATCGAGGTTGAGGGTCTTGTTCCTGAAAACGAAATCTCTGACGCACCCCGTCGTCCTTCAGGCGACCGTCGCAGAGGTAACGGCAACAGAGGCAAGAGAAACTAATCTCTTTAAAACTCAATAAAAAATCAAGACCGACGGTTCGCTGTCGGTCTTTTTGTGTATATCGTTAGTTAATGATGCAGCATACAAATTCGGGTTTGTAGGTTTCTTTGTTTTACACCTCATCCGCCTCGTTCCTCGGCACCTTCCCCCCAAGGGGAAGGCTGAAAAACAGCATAAGTCCAAGGCTTCCCCTTGAGGGGAAGCTGTCACGAAGTGACTGATGAGGTGTAGGTTGCAACGCAACCGTTATTATAAAACATCCCCACAAACCCGAATTTATTGAATTCCATTATCGGTTTGTTGGTAATTGGAATTATTGACACCCTAAATAACCTGTGATATAATTCAGAAACATGAGGTGGTAATTATGAAAAAATTTGTAATAACTTTGTCAATACTTTCTCTCTTGCTTACTGCGTCTGCTTGCAGCAAAAATGAGGGCGAAGAGCAGCAGTCATCAACGGAAACAACGGCTACAACTGCTACAACTGCGACATCCACAACAACAGCTTCTACAGCGTCATCGTCTACGGTTAATTATTTTCTGAATCCCACTTCTTTTTCTTTTAACGAAGTTTCGGCAATGAGACCGGATCCTAATATGCCTACAATAACTTTGCCGAGTCAGAATTTTAGTATTGCCATACCGCCTGTATATGAGGCATCAGATCTGGAAGATATAGGCCCTATTTCGGATGCACAGATTGCTCAAATCAATGAAAATACGAAAAAGCTTATCTCAAAGTTGGAGACCGAATTTAAAAACGCAGGTATCAATGTTAAGGTAGATTCAAAAACTGGCGAAGTTTCATTGGATTCATCTGTTCTTTTCGGAGGAGATTCAGCCGAGCTTTCAGCAGGCGGCAAGACGTTCCTCAACAAGTTTATCAAGGCTTATTCAAGTGTAATAACAAGCAGTGAATTTAATGGTTTTATCAAGCATGTGTATGTTGAGGGTCATACGGCTCCCGTTCAGGGCAGTACATATGAAAGTGGTATGCCTCTTTCGAAGCAGAGAGCTGATAATGTAAAGAATTACTGCGTTTCAGATAAAACAGGCATTGACAGCGCAACACGCACAAAGCTTTCATCAACTCTTAAGCCCGTAGGTCTTTCAAACAGTAAACCTGTTAAGGATGCATCAGGAAAAATCGATATGGAAGCCTCACGAAGAGTTACTTTCAGATTTGTTATCAATATTAAGTAATTAAAATTTTAACGCAAAAAAGACCGACGGCGAGCCGTCGGTCTTAAAATTTATATCAGATCAATAAATTATATATGCAAGCGGACTTGATAAATCTGCGAGGAAACGATGGAATTTGTCGATGAAAATCCAGAAACCTGCCTCAAATTTGCTGATGTTCATATCGTTTCTGAAGCTTTCATTTTCGTATGCAAGCTCATTTACTGTAATAACCTCAGATTCGAATGTATCGGGTGTGTTTTCGTTTATCGTGATAAGTCTGCTGCCTCGTACTATGTTGTTTCCGTATGCATTGAATGAAATGCCGGGAGTGTTTATGAGTGTGATTCCCTTGTAATCAACTTCATATGTATTGACATGGTCGTGTCCTACAAGAACGGAAAGAACATCTCCGTTTTCAACCATGGCATCCACTTCACCGTAGTTGAATACACCGGGTGAGGGTGGCTCAAAAATGTGTCCGATGAATGAGCTTGTGTCCGGGAAAATAACGGGGTAATGCTTACCGTTATTATAGCTTTCGGTAATGGGATCAAGCGGATATTTAACGGACGGGAACATAGACTCGTAAACATCGGGAGGAATAATGTGCTGGAAAGCGAGCGAATAAACTTTTTCGCCAGCTTCTTCCTCTAATTCAGCGTAGGTTTCTTTGTACCATTCGATCTGGTCTTCACGAACGCTGTCATAACCGAGTCGGTTACCGTTTTCATCAGCTACATATGTATTCGAATCAATTAACCAGAGGTTGAATTTGATTTCGGATCCGTCGGAAGAATAAATCGGAAGGTTATGTGTTGCACAACCGGTGAGGTCGGGATCTGCATCGTATGCAAGACAGTACTTCCCACCGTATTTCTGATACATTCTGAGCAGTTCTTCTTTTTCTACGCCTTGCTCATGATCGTGGTTGCCGAAAACAAGAGTGAAATATGTTTCGTTCTCAACGAAAGGAGCAACAAGCTCTTTGATGGCGGCTTCCTTGTTCTCTTTCGGAGCGACACAGTTATCACCACCCAGAACGACAAGATCAGGCTCATATTCCTTGAGCATATAATTGATGTATGTGAACATTTTTTCCTGGGCCGGGTAGCCGTCCTGACAATCACAGATGTGAAGGATTCTGAAATCGCCGTTTTCATCGAACTGAAGTCTTGTGCTTCCTTCAACTGCGAATGCAGGGATGAAAGTGCTGAGAAGTATTACACATACTAGTGTAACAGAAATTATTAGCTTTTTCATAATAAAAACCTCCTTTGTTTCATTATACATTGCAGAAAAAGGTACTGTCAATTGATTGACTTGCTGAAAAGAACAGTGCTTTTTTGTATATTACTCGCAAGTTTTGCGCAAAAAAACACCCGCAGATTTGCATCTGCAGGTGTCAGGATGGTCAATGGTTAGCAACCACAGCCGTTGTTGTTGAGGAAGCCGTTGTTGTTACAACCGCAGTTGTTATTGCAACCGCAATTGTTGTTGCAACCGCACTCAGAGAATAAAAGGATGATTATAAGGAGAAATACCCAGTTATTGCAGCAACCCATGTCGTGACCTCCTTTCGGATTGGGGCGAAAACCGTTGTTCTGCGCCCTACACTAACATTCTATGTGCTGTCTTCTTTTTCGTGATTGTCCATTTTAAAATATTTATTTATAAATTTTGTTATAATATCGGAATATCTGTTTCAGCTATATTATATTTTTCTATAACATTTACGCCGATTTTTATAAGGAAGTCAACTTCATACTCATTATCTGTATAAAATCGATATATTTCTTCGTGTGAACAGCTTTCGAAAACACATTTATCGTTCTTATAAAAGCCGATATTTTCTACACATTCGGGGTAATCCCATTTTGTTATATCTTTTTTATTTTTGATATAAGATTTCAATGTGTTGCTTTTCAAATTCAACACATAAACCTGTTTTTGTGTACCTGAAGAAACAGCGTAATTGCAAGTCGAAAATGTCTTTTTGAAATCAGTTTTTGTCAAAGCTTCAAATTCCCTGATGTTTTTTGTATATTTTATATCGTCTTCATCAATAGGATTTTCTGTATCTAGCTTTGTATATGTAAAATTATTACTTTGGGAAAACAGATACTCCATGAATTTTATGTATGTCTCACCCTGCAAAGAGCTTCCGTTAATATCGCAAACTATACCTTTCTTCATACTTGATCCTTTCTTTGTTGAAAAAACAGTTAGATAAACCTGAATTTGCACATAAAACAGCGGCAACAAGCCACCGCCCTACGAACGATCAAAGAACATTGGTCGTAGGGGCAGATATTATCTGCCCGTGGTTTTCGAATTATATTAACGGGAACATAATATGTTCCCCTACGGAGTTGCTCGAATCGTGGTTCGTAGGGTTCGACGCTTTGCGACGAACCGATATTCTGCGATATTTCACGGCGTGTCGCAAGCGTCACGCCCTACAAGAACGATTTAAGACAGGCATTAAAATCAGCGTCGCAGACCCTTACTTATTCACTGTTACTTCTTACTTATTACTTTTCGGGTTCATCCCGACAAACCCGAATTTGTATGACAAAAAAACGGAAGGGTTATCTCTGCTGTTAAAATTTACTCAACCTCTGCGATGCAGAAGTCACCGTCAACTGCTGTGATTTTTGCCGTAACGAGCTTACCACAAGGATGCGAGCCGATAACCTTGACGGGTGTATAATTCTTTGTGTAACCCTCGGTGAATTGTTCGTCGTGTCTTGTTTCAAGCAGAACTTCAACTGTTCTTCCAATCTGTGATTCAAGGAATTTCTGCCTGATTTTCTCTGTTTCTTCAATCATAATATGACTGCGTTTTTCCTTGATACTCTTTTCAATTTGCTCCATTTTTGCGGCACGGGTGCCTTCTCTCGGAGAGTAGGGGAAAACGTGAACCTTCTCAAAGCCGATTTCCTTTGCAAAGTTAACATTATCTGCAAAATCATCTTCGCTCTCAGTAGGGAAGCCGACCATAATGTCAGTTGTTATTGTTGTATCAGAAAAAGCTGAACGGAGCTTATCGCAAAGCTCTTTGTATTCGGAGCTTGTGTAATGCCTGTTCATTGCCTTGAGAGTGTTGTCACAACCGCTTTGCAGGGAAATATGGAATTGGGGACAGAATTTGTCTATTCTTGCAAGTCTTTCAATCACATCGTCTGTGATGTGGTCAGGCTCGAGAGAACCCAGACGGATTCTCTGAAAATCCATTCCTGCTGCAAGCTCAACTGCATCGCAGATATTACGCCCGATGTCGCTTCCGTAAGAGGAAAGATTGATGCCGACAAGCACGATTTCGATAAAGCCTGCATCGCTCAGTGTCCGAAGCTCAGCTTCAAGCTCGTCGATAGGCTTTGAACGGACTCTGCCCCTTGAGTAGGGGATGATACAGTAAGAACAGAAACGGTTGCAGCCGTCCTCAATTTTTACGATAGCTCTTGTTCGGCCCTCAAAGCCTGAGATAATATCGCCACGGAATTTATCTCCCGTTTCGTGGTTTTCGATTTCAATGATTCTCTGTGAGCAGGAAAAATATCTTTCAATAAGCTCAGGGAGACGGATGTTGTTTTTGTTTCCGAGTACAATATCAGCCTCTTTGAGTGCTTCTGCATCTTCAGGAAAAGCCTGAGGCATACAGCCCGTCAGCACAACGATGCTGTCGGGATTTTTTCTTTTAAAGCGGCGGACGGTCTGGCGTGTCTTTCTGTCGCTTTCAGCAGTAACTGTGCAGGAATTGATAACATAGATATCGGCTTTTTCGTTTGGTGAAACGAGTTCAAATCCGCAGTTTATCATTCTTTCTGCCATCGCCTGAGATTCATATTGATTAACTTTACATCCGAGTGTAAAAAAAGCAATTTTCATAAGTTAATCCTCCAATTACCTAACAATTATAATTCAAATCGATGCCGTATGCAAGAATAAGTTTTATCTGCATATATATTTAGTTGAAACGGAGGTATTTTTTATGAAACGAATTCTGAGTGCTTTATTGTGTCTGGCAATGCTGTTTGTGTCGCTTGCTGTGTATGTATCAGCAGAAGAGGGGATGCCTGTTGAGGTCAGAGCAAAGGCTGCCGTGCTTATGGATCAGACTACGGGCAAGGTGCTTATGCAGATGAATGCCCACGAAAAGCTTTATCCGGCATCTGTGACAAAGATAATGTCGCTCCTTCTTGTTGTAGAGGCGCTGGACAGCAATAAGATCCGTCTTACGGATATGGTGACAACGAGTCCCGTTGCAGCTTCAAAGGGTGGGTCGCAGATATGGCTTAAAGAGGGCGAGACGATGAGCGTCGATGAACTGCTGAGAGCAACAGCTGTATACAGTGCAAATGACGCCTGCACAGCTCTTGGTGAATATGTCGCAGGCAGTGATGAAGCTTTTGTTTCGATGATGAACGACCGTGCCGCTGAGCTTGGTATGAAAAATACATATTTTGAAAACTGTACCGGTCTTGATGATGATACGGAAAACCATCTTACAACGGCATACGATATTGCTCTGATGTCAAGAGAGCTGATGAAGCATGAAATCATAAGAGAATACACTACGATATGGATGGATACGCTTCGTGACGGAAAAACAGAGCTGGTCAATACAAATAAACTCATCCGTTTTTATAATGGGGCTACAGGACTTAAAACAGGAACAACCAGTAAAGCGGGATGCTGCGTTTCTGCAACAGCGACGAGAGATGGAACAAGCCTGATTGCTGTTGTAATGGGTTCACAAAACAGCAGCGACCGTTTTGAAGGTGCAAAAGCGATGCTCAACTGGGGATTTGCAAATTATTCTTCGTCCGTTCCGCAGATTGAAAGAAGCCTGATAGCAGATGTTAATATAATAAAAGGGGAAGAACGTGCCGTTACACCTCGGATTCCTCAGGTAACACCCGTTCTTGTTCCGAAAGGAAGGGAAAAGGACATTGTGCAGGATGTTGAGATTGCAGCCACCGTTGAAGCTCCCGTTGAAGAGGGTCAGACACTGGGCACAGTTACGATAAGCCTTGACGGTGAGGTGATAGGAAAGTATAATTTAACCTCGCCAAAGTATGTTGACTGCCTGACATTTAAAACGGTTTTTCGTAGATTGTTGGCTGTTCTATGTAAGAAATGAGCCGATTTTGGTGAAAATTACATCAAAAATTACTAAATAATACTTGAAAAACGGGTTGTAATAGGTTAGAATATATATAAATAATCGGTATCTATACATCGGAGGCACTAAGTTACAATGGCAGTTAAACTTAACACAAAATATGTGGCATCATTCTTGCCCGAAAATTCACTCGAAAGCATTAAGGCAGAGGTTCTTGCTGCTCACGATGCACTCAATAATGCAACTGGAAAGGGAAGCGACTTTTTAGGTTGGCTTGCTCTTCCGGAAAATTACGACAAAGAAGAGTTTGCTGAAATCAAAAAAGCAGCTGAAAAGATAAGAAATGATTCTGAAGTTCTTATCGTTATCGGCATCGGTGGTTCATATCTCGGTGCTCGTGCAGCGATTGAGTTTATTAAGTCTCAGAATTATAATCTTCTTCGCAAGGGCGCTCCTGAAATCTATTTCGCAGGCAATACTATCAGCTCTGACTCTCTTAACGAGCTTGTTGAGATTATAGGTGACAGAGATTTTTCTGTAAACATCATCTCAAAGTCAGGCACGACGACGGAACCTGCAGTAGCTTTCAGAATCTTCCGTGATATGCTTGAAAAGAAATACGGCAAAGAGGAAGCTGCCAAGAGAATTTATGCAACTACGGATGCTCGTAAGGGAACTCTCAAGTCTCTTTCTGACACTCTCGGATATAAGACATTCGTTGTTCCTGATGATGTAGGCGGTCGTTATTCAGTTCTCACTGCAGTAGGTCTTCTTCCGATTGCTGTTGCTGGAATTGACATTGACGCGATTATGAACGGCGCTGCAGACGCTATGAAGGCATACTCAGAAGGCGATCTTGAAAAGAATGATTGCTATAAATATGCAGCAATCAGAAACCTTCTCTACAGAGCAGGTAAGAAGATTGAGCTTATGGTAAGCTATGAGCCTTCCTTCACAATGATGAATGAATGGTTCAAGCAGCTCTTCGGTGAAAGCGAAGGCAAGGACGGCAAGGGTATTTTTCCTGCATCTGTTGTTTTCTCAACTGATCTTCATTCAATGGGTCAGTATATTCAGGAAGGTGAAAGAACTCTCTTTGAAACCGTTGTTGTTTTTGATAAGTCAAAGACAGAGGTTGAAATCAAAGAAGAGGAAGGCGATTTCGACGGCCTTAACTTCCTTGCAAACAAGAATCTCTCTTTTGTTAACAGAAAGGCTTTTGAAGGAACAGTACTTGCTCATACTGACGGTAATGTTCCGAATATGGTTCTTGAAGTTGAAAAGATGGATGAATACAACCTCGGTTATCTTATCTATTTCTTCGAGAAAGCCTGCGCAATAAGCGGCTATGTTCTTGGTGTTAATCCCTTTGATCAGCCGGGCGTTGAAAGCTATAAGAAGAATATGTTTGCTCTTCTGGGTAAACCGGGTTATGAGGACAGAAAAGCTGACCTCGAAGCAAGACTTAATTAATCAGGTTAAAATTTCGTGAAACACACGGATTTTAAAATATAAGAAGGAGGATATACTTATGGTATCTCTTATTTTAGGCAAAAAAGGTTCAGGAAAGACAAAGCGTTTGATCGAAAAAGTTAATGAGGCTATTGAAAAGTCAAACGGCAATGTAGTATGCGTTG
>JAZORX010000394.1:0-5757 GCA_045656845.1 Acutalibacteraceae bacterium
ATCGCCGAAGATCCACATCTCATCGCAGTACCACAACAGACTCATGCCTGCTGACCGTCCAAGCTCTCTTTCGTCCTTTTTACTGTCATCAAGACAGAGGGCGTAAAAATGGGGCGTAACCGGGGCTACTCCGCTTTTAAGAGCAAATTCCGTATAGGTTACGGCGTTCTGCAGATTTTCTTTGACCTTACCACCAAGGGGAGCGCAAATATACACTTTTTTCTTCATTTCATTGGGATTCTCCTTTGCCGATTTCCTCGTTTTGACCGTCTTGAGCTATGATGTGGAGGTATCTTTGTTGCGCCCATTCGGGGAGCAGATCGAGCTTTAACACTCCGATAATCTCCGCTCGAAGAAAGTCTTTTTTTATACCGTTTTTGAGGAATTCTCCGAACACCGTTGTGCCAAGGGCGAGAGGTCTGCATCCGTTTCCACCTCTTGCGTAGAAGAGTTGGTTTTCGGGAGCTTTGCTTTCATCCGATAGCACTCTCGGTCGGATGACTACGACCTTGCCTGTATAGTCGAGAGGTGCATTACTCTCGCTGTAACAATGGCTTTCATCATAGAGTCCAAGGTCTTTCCATAACTTGCACACGAAGCCTGCAAAGGTGGATACAAGGGTTGGATGCAGACCGACCGTGAAGTTGCGCTGAAGGTAGTGATCATCGTATGGAATATTGAATTCCTTTGCCCACAGATGCTGTTCTTGGGCAAATCTCGTATCGTTATCACCATGTTGTATGGTGTGTGCGAGTACCCAATTCACTCTGTCAAAGCCGTATTTTTCTATGATCGTTCTTGCACATTCTGCGTTCAGACGGTTAGCTGCATAAGCATCCTTGATTGCCAGCTCTATGCTTCTTGCACAAGCACAGTTTGCCTGATAGCTGTCGAGCCATTTCTCGTGTTCTCCAAGGCGTTGCGAGTCCTTCCTTGAAAACGGATATAGTGGGATTCGTTCAGCCATTGCGAGTCACCTCGCTTTACATGGTTTGTGTGATTGGCTGTTCTTCCGCTTCTTCCATGCCCAAGGACGCATCCTCGGTCTGTTCCTCTGCGAGCTTCTGCTCATATGCCTGAAGCACCGCATCGTTGAGTTCCTTCCTTGCTTCACCCGTGCAGGGATGGAAGGTTTCCTGATATTCGGTTTTGCCATCCTTCTGAAAAGAAGTGGAAGGCATTGCTACGAACATACCTTTTTCGCCGTCAACTACACGGAGTCCGTGAACTGCAAAGGGGCCGATATTTGCACTTGCAAACGCCTTAACTTTGCTGTTTTCGAAGTCCACAAGGCGGTCGATTCTTGCCTCAATCTGAGGCATTGGCATGGTCTGCTCCTGTACCTGCTCCTGTGCCGTTACAGGCTCTGCAGGGGCTTTTACGGGGGCTTTGGTGGGTGCTTTCGAGGTCTTGCTCGGTGCTTTGGCTGTTGTCTTTTTTGTTGCCATGATTTATTCCTCCGTTTTATCTTTTTTTGTTTGTGAGTCAGCCCATTTGAGTGACAGATGGATAAGTGCGGCACGCTGCTGTTCGAGTGATAAACCGTTGAGGAACTCAAGGAGAGTTACCTCGCCGTCGTTCTTTTCTTTCTGCTTGGGAATGCCTGCCTTATCGCAATCGCATATGCGCTCACGCTTTACGATGACGGTTCTTCCGTCGGGGGATTCTGTGAATGAGAGGACATCGTTGTATTTGAATCCAACGCGCTGTCTGATCTCATGGGGGATGGTTATGCGCCCTCTTTTGCCGAGGATTCTGTATAATTTCATTTCTTTCACCTCACTTTTTACCTTTCAAGCTCCATTTCGGGGCAGACACTTACTGCTTCGAGAACGAGCTTTCCTTCGGTTGCTGTAACCTTGATAATGGGTTCGTCGAGGATGCCTGAAATTTCTACGGCTTCCATCGGCACAGGGATCATAATGTTTATCTGTTTGAATTTCTTATTCTGCACGATATGATGCACTCCTTTAATATCTTTTCGTAGTCGATTTGGTTTTCGATTTCCTCTGTAAACAGAGTCATTTGGAGAGGCTTGTTTCGCTCTCTCTCATATAGGTCGTAGTTGCCGATTAGCAGTTCCTTGAACTCTTTGCCTGCTTCATACCTTTGCGCCATAGAGTGGGTTCGTGAGAAGTCGAACAACGAGAAATCCTTGTAAAGTTCTCGGATTTCGGGACAATCGTTGTAGGACAGAAGGAACTTACCTTTGATCTCCGCAAGTGTATTGCGAAGGCGTACATGGTCGTTCCAATTGAAGCCCACCGCATACATATCCTCGGTTGAGAAATACGGCGGATCGGCGTAGAAGAAGGTGTCGGGGCGGTCGTAGTGCTTGATCAGCGTTTCAAAGTCCTGATTCTCCACAACAACATTCGCCATTCTATCTTCGAGTTCTTTTATCAATCCGAATAACCTTCGGATATCGAAGGGTTGGGATGCAAAGGACTTGCATCCCGACGAATAGCTGTAGCGTAGGAGCTTTAAGAACATTGCGGCTCGCCTGACATCGTGTTCGTTGGTGATTCGGGTTCGCAGTTCCTTAATTTCTGCTGCTTCGGGAGGTGGAAGCATAAGACTTGTAAGTGCCAATTCTTCCGAGAGGTATTCGTCTGAAAACCTGCCATCCGTTTCGAAGAATTTCTTTATTGCATTGAAATCCTCACGGGAGTTTAGGTTGCAGAAGCCAAGCTCGTGAATGGTCGCCATAGTCCGTTCCTTCATACACCGAAACAGATTTACAAGGTTTCGGTCAAAGTCGTTGTACACCTCAAAGGGATGCACCTCCGGCTTGCCGAGAAGAACGCTTCCTGAACCGCCGAACACATCGACAAACCTGCCGTATTTCATAGGGAAAACGGCGTACAGGATGTGGAGGATGGACGATTTGTTGCCCACCCTTGACACGGGCGTTTTCATGGGTTCACCTCACTTGATTGTGGAGGCATCATGCAAAAAAACGGCATCAACCGTTTTTTGCGATTGATGCCGTGATTGTTGTTTTACATCTTCAATCCCATTCCTTCTTCACAGGATTCGTCGATATCCTCGTCGTCCTGATTTATATAGGAATCGAATTCGTCGGAGTATTTCTGATACGATTCGCCACCATGTTCTTTGAGAAAATCCTCGTTGAATATCCACAGGGGATATTGACAAAAGCCGCTTGACTTAGTCAACCCTGTGGGTTGAGCAATGCCTTGTTCCAAAAGCTGTTCAGCAAAGGGACAGTTGTTGGTATCAATATAAGCGGCATTTTTTATGCTGATAAACTCGCCAAACGAGGTAGTCAACATCGTATACGGCGTTTTTATGCCATCCGAATCGACCTCATTTAACTCTACGGCAAGTCCGGGCAGTTCTTTTCCCATAAAGTCACGGACGGAGTACAACTCAACGCTCGGCTCTACAGTTACTTGGCTTCCAAAATAATCTTTAATGTTGAATTGCATCAGATTCCTCCTTGGGTTTTACAAGTTGACCTTGTATTTCTTTGATTTGCTTCTCGTATTCATTTAGGCGGTTGATTTGGAACAGGCACATCGTTATGATGCCAATGCAACCTCCTGTCAGCATACCGAGAAAGAACCACAAAAAGCCCATATTATCCACCTCCGATGGTTTGTTTATGACCTTCGTTTATGAGTTCTTCGCTTTCTGTTGGTTCTGAACGAGGGACGGGATCATACAAGGAGCCGCCACGAGAAGATATCACACCGTAATCAGTGAGTGTTCCACCGACACGCTCCAAGAGTTCTGTTCCTTCATTTCTTGCGAGAAGGCTGTCAAGCCATCTTGGATCGATTTTCTCGTCAAGATGACGGAGGAGATAACTTTTGAAAAAGTGGGCTTCATCCTCGACCATAGGTGCAAATTCGTATTGGTCCAGACTCCTTGCAATATCGAGAATTTGCTCGATTTTTTCGGGTTCTTCTGCTGAAAGCACCGCCTTGAATTTGACCTGATCCGACGGGGACATTTCGAGCATCATTTCCGAAAGATTGTTGAGCTGATCAAAGTCGTGCATATCGCCGAATTTGTCAGCATCTATCTGCGGAATTGAGCTTTCAAATCCGAGGTACACACAGTCCTCGATTCGCTCCATACCGAGTCTTTTTGCAAGTTCGTCGGCATCTGCTCTGTCTACGGGAAGGGTGAGAGTTTCAGCAATAGCTTCGACCTCGCCGAGATCATCGCTTGCAGGCGGTCTTGTTACATCCATTTTGAATGCGAACCATGAGGTCGGGTTCTCCATGGGAAGGTTCTTGCCGTCATAGACTTCGGGAAGCTCGTATTCGGCTGTAACGATATACTTTCCGTCAATGAACACGCCACCGTCATTCTGCTGTTGAAGCTGACCGATTCTTGTTCTGTCGAGCAGATACACAGAATCGTCGGGGACGGCTTCCACATCGGTGTGTAAATCGTTTTCGATTACGAACTGTCCGAGCTGCTGTGCGTTTCCCACGTTTGAAATGATAGACACCTCGTCAAGACCATAGGTCATATTGATTAGATCCTTGGGGCTTACGAGTTCGTCCTCGCCGACCTTCAAAATCTTGGGAGATACCGCCTGAAGAACAAGCCTTTCTTCCTCGTTCAGCGAGTCAAGTCGCTTGGCAAGGAAGTTCAGCTCGTCAAGGGACGGAGAGTCCAATCTTCTGAAAGGAAGCGCAGGGATTGCTTCGCACTCATAAATTGAAAATTCGTGATAGGTGTCGGGGCTTGTGATCCTCGCTCGTTGGAAAGCATCACGGATTTCGTGTTCCTCCGCAGGGAGTTGAAGGTCTGCATAGAGCCAACTCCTTGATTCGGGGTTTTCCGCGGCTATTTCGAGCTTGATTTGTTTTGCCATTTAGTTGATCACTCCTTTATAATTTCGTATTGTTCGGCAAGTTCCTTGAGTTGCCTGCCGATTGCAGTAATGACAGGAACACTCACGGCGTTGCCTGCCATCTTGTATAGGTGCGAGTCTTTGAGTCCTACGGCTTCAGCTCTTGCGAACTGCTCGTCCGTAAATCCTTGTAAACGCCAACACTCGATTGGCATCAATCTGCGGATACGACCTCTGTGCCACACACCGTGCCTGTCCTGTGCGGTGATGGTGAACATCGGCTCGTTGGGTTCTTTGACTCGTCTGCCTTTTTGTCTGACCGTTTCTCGGTCGGGGGTGAGGATAGCTCTTGGTGCATCCTCGATTAAAACAGCGGAATGCTCGCCACGTCGGTTGCTGACGCCAGAATCTTGCCGTGCGGTTATGCACCGTGCATCTTCGGTTATCATGGGATCGGCGTTCATGTCGATAAAATAAAGACCTGTTTTACCGCCCCAACCTCCGCTTGAAGCACATTGAGTGCAGGCTATTCCGTCTGCTTCGTAGACTCTCTGACCTTGCGGTCCGGGAATGATTTGGATGAGATCTTTTGCATTGCCGAGGGCGAGAGGAAATACTTGTCCGGCACATCGCTGTTCAAGAAATCCGACAATATACAACCTTCGCCGTTGCTGTGGGACTCCAAAGTGTCTGCTGTTATGCACACACCATTCGAGATGATACCCCATTTCAGTAAACACGGAGAAGATGGTCTTAACCGTCCTGCCGCCGTCATGCGAAAGCAAGCCGGGGACATTCTCCAATAATAGAAGTGGAGGCCGTTTTTCTTTAACGATTCGGGCAACCTCAAAGATGAGAGTTCCTCGCATATCACCGAATCCGAGTCGGCGACCTGCAACGCTGAATGCTTGGCAAGGAAAGCC
>JAZORX010000395.1:0-4479 GCA_045656845.1 Acutalibacteraceae bacterium
CAGATTCCTTTCGGTTTCTGTCGCTGATTTTTTATTTCTTTTCCTTTTTCTGAGTGTTGCGCTTAAGCTCGTTGTATAAGTCGGATCGTAGCCATGTCGTTCTGTGAGCCAAGGAGTTGTCACCTTAACTTGTCTTCCTAAGACCGCTTGGCCTCCGACTTCAGATTCCTTTCGGTTTCTGTCGCTGATTTTTTATTTCTTTTCCTTTTTCTGAGTGTTGCGCTTAAGCTCGTTGTATTTAACCATCTTTATTTCACGCATTTTTTTGCGCTTTCTGTTTGCGATGATGAAATAGGCGATATATGCAACGATGCCGATCGCAATAAAGATAAAGAGAATCCTGAAGAATGTTATGGATGTAAGGTTTTCGATAAGACTCTTTGAATAAAGGAAGATGTCTCTTTTTGCATCTTCTGCTGCCACGATGTCAACAACACCGATGCGCTGACCTGCGTAAATGATTTCAGCCTTGCCGACGATATCGCCCTTCTTCAGAGGAGCCTCGATGCTTTCGGGCAGATCGATCGGTTTGAAGCTTACGCTTTCGGAGTTGTTACCCTGAGGAACGAGAGCGAGAACCTCTTTGGCAGCAACGAGCTTTGCAGAGTCCGAGCCTGAGCAGTTTCTGAGCGGCACGGAGCAGACAAACTGACCCTGCCTTGTAACGATTTCGTATTTCAGGTTTCTGAATGCCCAGTTATACATAATGTTTGTGTCTTCAAAAGCCTGATTTGTTTCCTTTGTTCCGTCACCGTCTTTGTCAACGGAGCCACCACCCATTGCAACAGCGAGATAGTTATATCCGTCTCTTGAGGCATAGGAGATAAGGCAACGGCCTGCGTTACCCGTAGTGCCTGTTTTGATACCCTTTACGCTTTTGTTATAAGCGTTTCTGTAGGGATTTATAAGGTCGTTGGATGTAACGATTCTTCTTGCTTTGTGCATATTTGTTTCGGGAAGGTCATAGATGTAGCTGCCCGAAATTGTTTCAAAAGCAGGGTATTTGAGAGCTGCTTTTGTTATGAGAACAAGGTCGTTTGCCGTTGTAAGGTGTTTCGGTGAATCAAGACCGTGTGCATTTTCAAAGTTAGTGTTTTTGCATCCGAGAGACTTTGCAGTAGCGTTCATCTTTTTAACAAAGCCTGCAATCGTGCCACCGTATTCAATCGCAAGAGCGTTTGCAGCGTCGTTTCCGCTGGGGATGAGCATACAGCAAAGCACATCGTAAACCGTAAGCTCTTCGCCCGATTTCAGACCGGCAGTTGAGCTGCCCGTACCTGCGATGCTTTTGATAGCCTCTTCGCTGATGGTCATCTTTCTCTGAAGGTTTGTTTCATTCTGCAAAACGACGAGAGCAGTCATAATCTTGGTCAGGGAAGCAGGAGCTACCTTTTTGTCTGCGTTTCGTTCGATGATAACGGAGTTGTCATCAAGGCTGATGAGAAGATTGACCTTGCAGTTGAGCCTGACATCGTCTGTCTGCACACTGTCGATATAATTCTGCGCAGAGACGGGAGTAACGAGCGAGGTTATAATTATTGCAAGAGAGCATATAAAAAATATCAATTTTTTCATAGACAAGACCCTCATAAATGTAGTATTATATATGTTAAGGTTCGAATACCGATATCCTGGATTATTATAACAGATTTTCGTTTAAAAATAAACAGTGAAAACGAAAAAAATGTCATTTTTGAGGAGTTGTTTGAAAATGATTTATGTTACGGGTGACACCCACGGAGATTACAAAATTTTCTCGCAGAAAAAATTTAAAAATATAAAAGACGGCGATACTCTTATTATTTGCGGAGATTTCGGTTTTATCTGGAATGGTGACCTTAAAGAGAAGAAGATGCTCGATAAACTCGCAAAGAAAAGGTATAATATCTGCTTTGTTGACGGAACGCACGAAAATTTTGACCTGCTTAAAAAGTTTCCCGTTGTCAGCTTTGCAGGTGGCACGGCGCATAAGATCAGGGACAATATCTTCCACCTTATGCGAGGTCAGGTTTTTGAAATCGAGGGCGAAAAGATTTTTGCAATGGGTGGTGGCGAAAGCCCCGATAAGGATCTGCGGGCAGGAAATCTTAACTGGTCAAACGACGAAATTCCGAGCCGTGATGAGATGCGTGAGGGAGCCAACAACCTTGAAAGAAACAAGTTTACGGTTGACTACATAATCACTCATGAGCCTGCGCAGAAAATCAAAAATTTCCTCAAGCTCAAGGACGATAAGCCTCTTCTCGTAAGTGGACTTAATGCATATTTTCAGGAGCTGAGCGCTAGCTGCGACTATACCCGTTGGTTTTTCGGCAGTCTGCACGAGGATAAGTTTGTTTCACCGTCTCAGGTTGCAGTTTTCAAAAACCTTGTCAATCTCAGAACGGGCGAGATCATAAGATAAGGAGTCGCTATGGATATCAAAGAAATTTTATCAAAGGTCGATCATACTCTGCTTTCTCAGTCTGCCACATGGGAAGAGATAAAGGCAATCTGTGACGACGGAATGAAATACGGCTGTGCGTCGGTCTGCATCCCTGCTTCGTATGTCAGAAGAGCTGCAGATTATGTTGAGGGCAAGCTGCCGATATGCACGGTGATCGGCTTCCCGAACGGCTATTCAACCACGGCGGCAAAATGCTTTGAAGCAAACGATGCTGTTAAAAACGGTGCAGAAGAGATTGATATGGTTATCAATATCGGTGCGCTTAAAAATAAAGAATACGATTTTCTTCTTGAAGAGATAAGGGCAGTCAAAGAAGCCTGCGAAGGAAAAATCCTGAAGGTTATAATTGAAACCTGCCTGCTTACTGACGAAGAAAAAATCAGAATGTGCGAAATCGTGTCCCTCTCGGGCGCAGATTTTATAAAAACATCAACGGGATTTTCAACTGCAGGTGCAACGAAAGAGGATGTCAGGCTCTTTGCAGAGAATGTTGCAGACCATCTTAAAATCAAGGCGGCAGGCGGCATCGCATCCTTGCAGGATGCAGAGGATTTTATCAACCTCGGCGCTTCAAGGCTCGGCACAAGCAGAATTGTGAAAATCATAAAAAACGAAGAGGCTATGGGCTATTAATAGCCCGGAATATTTACAAGGAGAAAACTATGGACGAGAAACTTTACTACGGCAGAGGCAAGGATTGCGACAATAAAAAGCTCATCGCTTTTCTTGACGAAGTGTTTTTTACGGAAGACCCGATTGAGACAAAAAGAGATTTCCTGCAGATTCTGCCGAAGATTTATCACGATGAATACAGACCTGCTTACAACAACTTTGTTGTTCAGGATGAAAACGGCGATTTCAGAGCAGCTGTGGGCGATTTCTATGTTGATCTCGATGTCTGCGGTGAGAAGATCAAGGCTTGCTGCATAGGCAATGTTGCCGTCGGTCTCAAGTATCGCTCAATGGGTTATATGGTTGACCTTATGGAAATGAGCGTTGAGGATATGATAAATAACGGCACAGACCTTGCATACCTCGGTGGTCAGCGTCAGCGTTACGGCTATTTCGGCTTTGAGACTTCGGGCGTTTCTTATAACTTTGAATTTAACAAGAAAACAGCAAAGCATATCTATGGTGGAAGAAAATCAACTCTCCGTGCAGAGAAGCTCAGCGAAAACGATGAGGAAAATATAAATAAGATCGACGCTCTCTATCAGAAGAATGTCATCAAGGCAAGCAGACCGATGAAGGACTATTTCAGAATTCTCAAAACATGGCGTCATACTCCGTATGTCGTTTTTGACGGTGATGAGTTTGCAGGCTATTTCCTTATTAACTATGACTATAACTGGATCTCTGAAGCAGCCGTTACAAAGAATGAGTATTTCAGCGAGATTGCGCTTCTTGCTCTCGAGATCAGTGGTCAGGACAGCGTAAGATTCAATGTTGCTCCGTTTGATATGGACAAGCTCGGATACTTTACCGTAAACTCTGAAAATATCGCTGTTGGTGGTTGCGAATCTTTGCTTGTTCTTAACTATGAAAAGGTTTTAAGAGCATACCTTAAGGCAAAGGCAAGCTACTCAAAGCTCGCAGATGGTGAGCAGACAGTGCTTATCCACGGCAAGAAGGCTGACGAGAAGCTCATCATCAGGGTGAAGGATAATGTGCCGACCGTTGAAAAATTTGACGGTGAGGCAGACTGCGAAATGAGCCATCACGAAGCTGTCAGAGCTTTCTTCTCAAACTTCACATTTGATAAAAACAAGCTCAATGCACCGGCTCAGCAGTGGTTCCCCGTGCCTGCATTCATTTTCAGCGCAGACCAGATGTAAGGAGGATTTTTTATGGCAATCAGCGTTTCACACTATGGCTTTATGCCTGACGGCAAAGAGGTCAAGCTCTATTCAATTTCAAACAATAACGATGTAACTCTTCAGCTCATCAATCTTGGCGCGACTCTTCAGTCTCTCTACACTCCGGATAAATACGGCAGAGTAAACGATATAACGGTCGGCTTCGATTCGCTTTAC
>JAZORX010000396.1:0-5618 GCA_045656845.1 Acutalibacteraceae bacterium
GACTTCGTTCGGAACGGTTCAAAAAAGCAAAGAGTTTGGGCAGACACGGTGTGATGTGTCTGCCCAAATTTTAGTTTCTGTAGTTGAAGGATTTTAATCTGGTTTTAAACATATCAGGACTGACATATGATTCCTGATTTAAGGATTTATATGTTTCTATCGCTTTTCTGCTTATTGATGAGTTAAAAACAAAAGGTTCAACACAAATTTCCTCCGACTTTTCCGCTTCTGTGTTCTGCGGCACAGAGAACTTCAAATATAAGATGATTTTGTTGTCGCCGACCTCTATTCTGTCAATCAGATGCGAAAGGATGAGCTTTGTTTGCTCAATGCTTTCAGCCTTTTTCATACGCTCTTTGAGAGGTTCAAGAGCAGCTTTTATATCATCATCGGTGAGTTGAGTTCTGCAAGCCTTCTTGTAGTTGGTTATGAAGTTTTGAGATGCAGTGATTTTTTCTTCGATTTCTTTGATTCTTGAACTTATTGCGATGCTTTGCGTTTCTTCCAATGCTTCAATCAGAATATCTCTTGTTTTGAGGTCAGCTTCGAGTCCTTCTTTGACATTCTGATATCTGTCGCTTGACATAAGAATATTGTTTCTGTGTTTGTTTACTGCATCAGTCAGCTTGCTGATTGTTGCATCTGTGAAGAAATTCTTGAAAACTTCGTCAAGAACAAAGTCATCAACGATTTCGGTTCTTATTTCTTTTTTACTGCAAGAGTGTTGATTGATTCTGTTGTTGCATCTGTAGGTCATATATTTGCGACCTTTTGTTGATGTTCTCAAATTTCCGTGCATTTTTGCACCGCATTCGGCACAGACGAGCATACCTGTGAGCAGATATTGTCTTTTAGCGTTTGACTTCAATTTGCCCGTGACTTTGCGGACTGCATTTGCTTTGTTCCAAAGCTCCTCGCTGACTATCGCAGGGCATCCGTTGGGAATTCTGATGATTTCTTCATCGGATTTGAATTTGTGATTGTTACGTTTTTTATCTCTCTTTGCCTTACTTGAGCGTTTGTTAAAAACATAAACGCCCTTATACTTTTCGTTCGGGATTAGGTCACACAAAGAATTTTTAGCGAACTTATTGCCTTTTTTAGTTCTGTATCCGAGAAGATTAAGGCGGTCAATAATTTTTCCGTAGCCATATCCTTCGGCACACATTTCGTAGATGAGCTTGATTGCTTCTGCCTCTGTTTCGTTTATGACAAGCTTTTTATCAACGAAGTCATATCCAAGCGGAGGTGGACCACCCGTAGTTTCACATTTGAAAGCGTTTTCTTTCATACCTTTCATAACTTCATTTGAAAGATTCTGAACATAATATTCATTTATTCCCGAAAGAACGGTTAAAAGCATTTTATCTGCAGGTGAATTGCCGATGGGTTCTGAAACGGAAATGACCTTTACTCCGCAATCTTCACACAAATCGAGATAATCAAAAGTATCTTTTTTGTTTCTTGAAAAGCGGTCTAATTTATGCACAATAAGTGTTTTAACTTTGTTGTTTTCGATGTCAGTAATGAGGCGTTGAAATTCGGGTCTTTTATCTGTTGTGCCTGAAATGGCTTCATCACAATACCATTCAACGATTTCGTAGCCGCTGATTGCACAATAGCTTCCGATGGCTCTTTTTTGTGCGGCAATGGATTCTTCACGCTGTGCGTTTGATGAATAACGGCAATATCCTACCGCAGGTTGCAAGCGGCTTTGTTCAATAATTTCGTTCATAAAAATCACTCCTTTACTTATTCAATTTAATAATATATTTTTAATTTAGATGTAGAAACGCCTGACTGCAAGTCTTAAATTGTAGTCAGGCGTTGTGTTATTTATTATATTTAAATTTCATTTTTTTCAACATTATGATAGACTATCTGTTCGGTCAATATTGAAACCACCTCATAAAAAAGGTCACTATCCGCAGTAATATCACCACTTTGTTCCTGACCGTCTTTAAAAATGACACTAAATTTAAAGTCTTGCATAAGTACACCTCCCAAAAGTTGTTTCTTTCTGAGAAGCTCAGAACGGTTTTAAACCCTGGGTATTATTAACTATGATAGTTAATAATAAGTGTATCTTACATAGTATAACAGAGGTTACTTATGCAAGATAAATACCGACAACATTTTCGTTGCCGTCAACTGCTTCGTATTTTTCGAAGCTTATAGATGTTTGCTCCGTGAAATCAAGTTTGAATTTATCGATGATTTCTTTTATAAGCGGAGCATTGTATATAACGGCTTTGTTTTTATTCATCTTTACCGATGAGCCGTTTTCATCGGCAAAAGCAAAGATAATTTTCTGCTTGGAATCAAACGAAAAATCAACTTTTTCAGCGTTTCCGAGTATTTCGTGAATTGATTTTGATAATTCAATTCTCTTGCCTGTTTTCGCATAAACAATAGTTATGCAACTATTCTTTGTTTGTATTTTCGCTGATGGTTTTGCATCAAATTTCTTTGCGTTTTCAAATAACGATGCGTCCATAATGGCTACTCCTTTCTGTGAAATTTTACAGACTTTTCAGATGTTGTCTGCAAGTAATATTATAGCAATTTCAGATAGTTAATTTCAATTTGCAAAGTGCTGAAATTGATTTTTAAGAAAAATTCAGCCGAAGGTCAAGGTGTGTCAAAGTCGCTTGGCATACCTCGACCAAAACTGTAATTTTTTAGTGTTTTTTCAAAAATGCCGTTTTTGTGCAACATATACAAAAAGCAATTTTTAGTCATAGTCAACAACAAAAACATAGCATTTTTGTCTGACAGAATCGTGCTTGTTTAATTTGAGTTTTTTATACTGCCTATCTTTTTCACATTTTAACTGTCCTCTTGTTTTTAATATATGTAATAAGCCTTTGGCATCGTATATGTTGTTTGCTTGGAAAATTCTTTCGGCTTCTGATTTTAATATTGTAATTTCAGTTTTCAAGCCATTGTTTTTAATTTCTCCGAGAGGACTATCTGGCGAATAACGAGTTGTTTCTGTTATATATTTTTTGTTATTGTCTTCAACTGATTGTCTGATGCATTCCAAAAGGAACTGTGCTCTATCGGATACTTTGCCGATATTCTTTTCAATGTCTAATAAGTAATTAAAAATTTTGTCGTTTATCTCTATTTTGAAGCATTCTTCAAAATAGATTGCCGTTTGCAGTATAATTGCGAGTTTTGAAAACACACGCTCGGTTAATTCACCTTTTACTGAATTCTTTTTTAAATAATTTTCTAACAGAGCATTTTGACATTTTATATAATCTTTTTCGATGTTGTTTATCTTCTCTTTAATTAAAAATTCAACAAATTCGTTACCTGCATAACCGTAGTTTTCGGTTACGGTTGACTTGATTTTTACACTGTTTTCGGCTGATGTAGTGAAAGTATCATTTAGTTCAAATACTCTCGCTCTTATGCCGTTTGTGGCAGAGTCGGGAATCAAATCATATTCGGCAGTTGAAATTATAAAAGAGGAAAAAGCTGCTGCTTCTTTAAGCTCACTATCCGTATTAAGACGAAGTTTATCTCTTCCTGCACAGAGAGTATACAGTTGTTTAGTCACATCGCTTGCAGAGCTTATTATTGCTTCGTCAAGTGCAATAGTATGCGAATTGCATTTTGAAGCAAAGCTCACCAACGCATTGTTAGTTGCATTGAATGTAATCATAGTTGATTTGTCAATGGCAGGATTACCGAAAACACTTGTAGCAAGCATAGCCGCTGTTGTTTTTCCTTTACTGCTTGAATTCGAAAGATTGAAAAGTATTGAGCCAAGGTCATACTTTTCGTTTAAGAATCCAAGCAGAGGACTTGCAAAGCCAGCAAGCATAACTGTTGTTAAAGGTATATTGCCGATAACTTCACTTTTAATCATTTCAAACCATTTATTCCTATCACCTTTAGGTTCAAGGTCAAGACTGCCGAGATATTTACTTCTCAATTCGGAGTTATCTGCTGAAATCAATTTATTTGACTTGAAAACTGTATTTCCGTCAATTTCATCCCAACCAAGTTGAGTATGAAAATATTCGATTTCTGCAAACTGCTCTGAAACTGATAAATAATCCAACAATCTTTTTGGTTTATTGGTGTCATAACAAACACCGTATTGAATCAATGTTTCAATTCCGCTTTTCGTTAAGATTGAACGGTCAAACACTTTAGTTATTATCGTGTCACCGTTAAAAATATCAAATTCCAATTTTATTTTATTAGTGTCTATATCGATATACTTTTTGGTAATATTTATGTAGCTTGCAATCAAATAATATTTATTGCTATCAAGGGATTTACCTATCTTTTTTATACGGCAAACTGAATGCGTTTTTTCTGAATTTGATTTGATAGTAAAATATGGATATATTTTTCTTTTTTTAACAATTTCCTCTTCTTTTTCACTCAATTCAAATGTCTTTGAAAAATCGTATTTTATCATCTGTTTCACCTCCTTGTCGGTTATTTCGCCTATATTATAATCGCACTTTTTTATAAGTCAAGACCCTTTATTTTGCGAATTAAGAACTATATCCTTTCACCCCTTTATCGCTTGGCATGAAGTCACTTTTGAGCTAAAAAAATTTTTTTGGAGTTTTTTTGAGATTTTAAAAATCCCGTTTCAAGTCCAAAAAAAATTAAAAATTCGGACTGCTTTTCGCCTTGATGAAGGCTGTGAAAAGTTTCTTGTACCGAAAATCCGAAAATCCAAGGCAAAGTATGAGGTTTTTAACATACTTTGCCTTTTTAGATTCAAACTTTGAGTTTTTCAATTTTCCACTCTCTTGCTTTGGGTGAAAGAGGGTGTGAAAAAGGACTTCCGTTTTTATCAATGATTGTGTAGAGCTTATCTTTGTAGTTTGCAAGCATTTCAAGCATTGAGTCTTTGTGTTCCTGATGTGCCGTGTTTCTGCCGAATGCAACCAAGATGATGTCTGCATCGGAGCATTCCTGCAACACAACAGAACTGTTTACTCTGTCGCATTTCGGAACTTCCGAGTTGAGTTGAGAAAAGATGTTTATGATTGAAACGGAGCCGAATCCATTCTTTATTGCACCGTTTCTTACGAGCATTGTTGTTTGGTCGAGGATGGATTCGTCTGCCGTGCTTGGGTAGGTCATCAGAATGGCACAAGATTTCTTTTTCTTATCCCATTCCATTTTCAGACAGTATCTGTGTTTTGAATCCTTGCTGAAAACTGCTGTTGTTTTTATTTCACTTGTTCTTTCAATGGTGTTATTCATCTTTACACTCCTTGTTCAAAAATCAAAAATTCCTCACGGTCAACATTTGAAAGCATATTTGCTTCAAGCTCTTTGTTGCACATTCCCTCTGTGCATACAATATCAACCGCATAGTCATTGTTTAAAACAACACAGCCGAAAAGAACATTAAATTCTTCTCGGCTGTTAAAAATATGTATTTTGGTAACATTCTCAAATGTTATATCGGATGGTTTACTGTTAACCCCTGCTTCGGTCAGTTCTTCAGCATCGGAAATACCCTCAATTAAAAATATTGAGCCGAAACAAGTTAAGTTGTCAGTTTTTAATGATTGGGAAAGCACGCTCAACCTCTTACGCAGGTAGAATTTCATCCGTTCATCAATTCGGGGATT
>JAZORX010000397.1:0-4649 GCA_045656845.1 Acutalibacteraceae bacterium
AAAACAAACAGCCGCACGTGAGCGGCTGCTTGTGATAGTAATGCGTTGTCAAACTTCTATGCCCCTTTCAGGGGCTTTGCCTGTAGGTGCCCCTTATAGGGGCTGTGCAAACCACTAGTTTACTAGTGGTTATGATTTAAAGAACTTTATTGAGGTATTCACCTGTATATGAACCTTTCACCTTCGCAACCTGCTCAGGAGTTCCCAGAGCAACAATTTCTCCACCCTTATCTCCACCATCAGGACCAAGATCGATAATATAGTCAGCTGTTTTTATAACATCAAGATTATGTTCAATAACAAGGACCGTATTTCCTTTATCGACCAGACGCTGAAGAACATCAATCAATCTGTGAACATCAGCAGTATGGAGGCCTGTTGTAGGTTCATCAAGGATATAAATAGTTTTTCCGGTTGAAGTCTTTGCAAGTTCTGTTGCAAGTTTAACACGCTGAGCCTCACCACCCGAAAGAGTAGTAGCGGACTGACCTAGCTTAACATATCCAAGCCCGACTTCGTAAAGGGTATTAAGCTTCTTGCGGATTTTGGGTACAGCAGAGAAGAAATCAACTGCTTCTTCAACTGTCATTTCGAGCACATCATAAATACTCTTACCCTTATATTTAACCTCAAGAGTCTCGCGATTATATCTGTTTCCGTGACAAACATCACAAGGAACATAAATATCAGGTAAGAAATGCATCTCAATCTTTACTATTCCATCACCCTGACAAGACTCGCATCGGCCACCCTTGACATTGAAAGAAACACGATTAGCCTTATACCCCTTCGCTTTCGCTTCAGATGTCAGAGCAAACAGTTCCCGTATATCATTAAATACCCCTGTATAAGTTGCGGGGTTTGATCTGGGTGTCCTTCCGATAGGAGCCTGATCGATATCAATCACTTTATCAAGATTATCAATTCCAAGCATATCCTCGTGCTTACCCGGAAATTTTTTAGCACCGTTCAGATCATTAGCGAGACGCTTATATATAATCTCATTAACCAGAGACGACTTACCTGAACCTGATACACCTGTCACACAGATAAACTTTCCTAACGGTATTTCGATATCAATATTTTTCAGGTTATTCTCATAAGCATTAAGAATTTTGAGATATTTACCGTTACCTTCGCGTCTTTTTTCCGGCACAGGAATTTTTTTCTTACCGCTGAGATATTGTCCCGTAATGGATTCTTTACAATTTTTAATCTCTTCAACCGTGCCGGCACAAACAATTTCTCCGCCATGAATACCGGCTCCCGGTCCGATGTCAACAACATAATCAGCAGATTCCATTGTTTCTTCATCATGCTCAACAACAATAAGAGTATTACCTATATCTCTGAGATGCTTGAGTGTTTCAAGAAGCTTTGCATTGTCCTTCTGGTGCAGACCGATACTAGGCTCATCCAGAATATACAGAACACCCATCAAAGAAGATCCTATCTGAGTTGCCAAACGAATGCGCTGGCTCTCACCTCCTGACAAGGTTCCTGAAGATCTTGTAAGAGTAAGATATTCAAGGCCAACGCTTGCGAGGAAGCTCATTCGGCTTCTGATTTCTTTAACTATAGGTTCTGCAATCATCAAATCTCTATCGCTCAATTGTATTGAATCAAGGAAAGCAATAGCATCCTTAATAGACTTCTTTGAAAACTCGTGGATATTAATTCCTGAAACCGTTACACACAAGCTCTCCTTTTTGAGTCTTGCCCCGCCACATTCAAGACAGTCTTCAACAGTCATAAGCTGTTCGATTTCACCTCTTGAATATTCACTGTTTGATTCATTATAACGCCTTTCAAGATTGTTTATTACACCTTCAAAATCAGTAAGATATGTCCCTTCACCATATGCACTTTTTCTCTGCAATTTAATTTTTTTGCCATCAGTTCCGTACATAAGAATTTTTTTAGCTTCCTTCGGTAAATCCTTATATGGAACATCAAGAGAAAATCCATAATGATTGGCAAGTCCTTCAAAATACATCATTGCAATAGAAGAACCACCATCTGAAACATTCCAGCCTGATGCTTTGATTGCTCCCTCGCGGACGCTTAATTTCTTATCCGGCACAATAAGATCTTCATTGATTTTCATAAACACACCGAGACCTGCACATTTTTGACAAGCACCGAACGGATTATTGAAACTGAACATTCGTGGTGAAAGCTCTTCGATACTTACACCATGTTCCGGACAGGCATAATTCTGCGAGTAAAGCTGTTCTTCTCCACCGATAACATCAACAATAAGAAGCCCACCCGAAAGATTGGTCGCAGTTTCAACTGAATCAGTAAGACGGGACTTAATCTCAGTTTTGATAACTAATCGGTCAACAATGATCTCAATATTGTGCTTTTTATTCTTTTCCATCGGAATTTTTTCCGAAAGATCATAGGTAATACCATCAACTCTCGCTCTTACAAAACCGTTTTTTCTTGCATTTTCAAGCTCTTTGACATACTCGCCTTTTCTTCCCATAACAATCGGTGCCAATATCTGAATCCTTGTACCTTCTTCAAGTGTAAGAATTCTGTCAACAATCGTGTCAACACTCTGCATACTGATTTCTCTTCCACATACAGGACAATGAGGCACACCGATTCTCGCATAAAGCAAACGAAGATAATCATAAATCTCTGTTACTGTACCAACTGTTGAACGAGGATTTTTCGATGTTGTTTTCTGGTCGATTGATATGGCAGGAGAAAGTCCTTCAATATAATCAACACGCGGTTTTTCCATCTGACCAAGAAACTGTCTTGCATAAGACGAAAGCGATTCAACATAGCGTCGCTGACCCTCAGCGTATATAGTATCAAAAGCAAGAGACGACTTCCCCGAGCCTGACAATCCTGTAAAAACGATAAATTTATCTCTCGGTACAGTTACATCAACATTCTTGAGATTATGCTCTCTTGCTCCTTTTACAACAATGTTTTTCTGTTGCATTATTTGCCCTCTCTTAATTTGTTAATCTTATCTCTTAAATAAGCTGCATGTTCAAATTCAAGTATTTTCGCTGCAGCTTTCATTTCAACCGTAAGTTGCTTTATAAGCTGTTCTCTTTCCGCACGGTTCATACGCTTTCCTGATTTCTGTTCTTTGTTTGAAGATATTTCAAGAACATCACGCACATCTTTTCGAATTGTTTCAGGTACAATTCCGTGTTCGACATTATATGCCTCCTGCTTATCACGGCGTCTCTGAGTCTCTTTTATGGCTCTTTCCATTGAAGGAGTAACTGAGTCAGCATACATAATAACTGTGCCGTTTGAGTTTCGTGCAGCTCGTCCAATCGTCTGAATAAGTGATGTTTCACTTCTGAGGAAACCTTCCTTATCTGCATCAAGAATGGCAACAAGCGAAACCTCAGGAATATCAAGACCTTCTCGGAGAAGATTGATACCGACAAGAACATCAAATTCTCCAAGGCGCAGATCTCGGATGATCTTCATTCGTTCAATCGTATCAACATCATAGTGCATATATCTGACACCGATACCAAGATTCTCAATATAATCCGTTAGATCCTCTGCCATCTTTTTTGTAAGAGTTGTAACAAGAACTTTTTCTTTTCTCTCAATACGAAGATTAATCTCAGAAACAAGGTCATCAATCTGACCGTCAGTCGGTCTGACACTTATCAGAGGATCCAGAAGGCCTGTAGGACGGATAACCTGCTCTGCAACTCTTGCGCTTTTGCTCTTTTCAAGTTCGCCGGGAGTTGCGCTGACAAAAATCTTCTGACCCGTCTTATCATAAAACTCATCAAAAGTAAGCGGTCGGTTATCGAACGCAGAAGGAAGTCGGAAACCGAAATTTATGAGACTTTCTTTTCTTGAACGGTCACCACCGTACATTCCTCTTACCTGAGGCAGTGTGACATGAGATTCGTCAATGAAAAGAACAAAATCATCCGGGAAATAATCAAGAAGAGTGAACGGAGGCTCACCAGGTTTTCTGTCTGACATAATAGCAGAATAGTTTTCAATTCCTTTGCAGAATCCCGTTTCGCGAAGCATTTCGATATCGTTATTCGTTCGCTCCATAATTCGCTGTGCCTCAATAAGCTTACCTTCGGACTGAAAATAATTTACCCGTTCAAGCATCTCTTCATATATAGTTTTTATACATCTCTCCATTTTGTCCGGAGAGACAACATAGTGCGAGGCAGGATAAATAGCGACATGAGAAATAACATTCTTTATTTCGCCTGTCAGTGCGTTTATTTCGCTTATACGGTCAATTTCATCTCCAAAAAATTCGATCCTGATTGCATTTTCATTTGAGTAAACAGGAAAAACTTCAACAACATCTCCCCTTACTCTGAATTTATTTCTCGAAAAACCGATATCATTTCTTTCGTACTGAATCTCGACAAGCTTCTTAATCAGCTCGTCACGGTTTTTCTCCATGCCTGTACGAAGAGAAATAACCATATTTCTATAATCAATCGGGTCGCCAAGGCTGTATATACAAGAGACACTTGCAACAATAACGACATCTCGCCTTTCAGACAACGCAGATGTAGCAGAATGGCGCAATTTATCAATCTCATCATTGATTGCAGAATCTTTCTCTATATAAGTATCAGTCGTCGGAATATAGGCTTCAGGTTGATAATAATCATAGTAGG
>JAZORX010000398.1:0-4604 GCA_045656845.1 Acutalibacteraceae bacterium
CAAGTTGCTTAACAAACGGCAAAAGCAAAATAGTTGTTGTTACGTTGAAAATAACATGGAATGCTGATACACGCAATTGAAGCGACATCGGATCACTTCCCGGCAACAGCGATACCAAAAGTTTTATAACAGGTTCTTTGAATATCCAGATTATTGCTGTGAAAAATGCTGTTCCGATAATGTTAAATGTAAAGTGGATAAGCGCCACTCGTTTAGAGTTAGGTTTAGCACCAACAGAAGCAAGTAATGCCGTTACACATGTACCGATGTTTGCACCAAGAATTACAAACAAGGCAAGGTCAAGAGGCATAACTCCTGTACCAACCATTGTTATAACAACACCGGTAGCAGCCGATGAGCTTTGAATCAGAGCAGTAAAGATTGCACCAATCAGGATAAGTAAAAGAGGGAAATTGATTTGAGCGAATATGTTAGTGAATAAATTTTCAACTAAAGGATTCCCGAATGCCTGTTCACTGCTCATAATGTTTAAGCCGACAAATATCATTCCAAGACCACTGCACAACAGTCCGCCTAATTTAACCTTCTCGCTTTTGAAGAAGCTCATCATTACTCCTGAAAAAGCAAAGAGGTACATAAGCATGTTAAAGTAATCGTTTTTAAGTGATACCAAAATACCGGTAATGGTTGTACCTATATTTGCACCCATAATAATGGGGGTGGCTTGCATCAGTGTCATAACTCCGGCATTAACCAAACCGATTACCATAACAGATGTTGCTGATGAGCTTTGAATAATTGCTGTTACACCGGCGCCGATACCAACACCTGAGAAGCGGTTGTTGCTGATACGCTCAAGTAATCGTTTCATTCCTGAGCCGGCACTTTTTTCAAGGGCTTCACTCATAAAATTCATACCAACAATAAACACGCCCACACCTGCAAGCAACCATATCAGGCTTTGAGTAAGTTGTATAATTTCATTTGCAGATAACATAGTTCAACTCCTATCTGAAAAAAGGAGGCACCGTTTGATGGGTGCCTCCGATTCTTTGTTTTATTCGGTGAAAAAACCGCATCGAAAAATTTTTGTCTTATTAGAATGTAAACTTAAATGTGTTTTTGAATGTTTTCGGAATCTCATAATATGATGGGAGGTCAGGTCCGCAGGACTTTGAACCAACACCACGCATAGCAAGGTCGATACAAACATTTACAAAATCATTTTCCTCAAGCTCGAATGAGTGAAGTGACTCACGAAGCTGTTTTGTTGTAAACGGATTTACCGAGCAGGAGAACGGCATATCTGCAGTTACCTTGAACAGGTCCTTAACAGCAAGATATTTACAAGCATAATGGCTTCCTGATTCCTGAGGTCTGATATATTGTCTGTCGTAGTTTTCTTCTGCAGAGCTTACATAATAACCATATTCGCAGGCAACATGCTTATCAATATAGCTTTCTGTAGGACCAAATCCAACATATGAGAAATTGCCTTTTGATTTATCAACACCGAATTCAATTCCAAAACGTGGGAAGTTTTCAACATAATCTGCAAGCTTATATTCAATTGTAGCTGTAAGCTGATTTCCGTTTACTTCATAGAGAAGGTCGAATTCAACAGCCGGAATCAAGCAGTTTGCAGCGAGAACACCATTGAATTTGTATGTGTTTTCTGTCTTTTCGCAGGAGAAGATGTGAGGTTTACATGCATCAAGATGGCATCTGTCAATCCAGTGTGCAACAAGGTCACGGTCGTTATCGGTATAACGTGTGATATTGAAATGCATTGGAGTACGGAGAATCTCATTGCCATCTGCTTTAATAGATGTGATTTCGCCTGTATGCTCATTAACTTCAATAGCAATAGCAGAAGAGAATTTATAAGTGCTTGGCGGTATTTCAACCTGACATACTTCAGACTGAGTTTTTCCACCGTAAACAGCCTTCATTTCAAGAGCGTTTGACTTAATCTTTCTGTCCGGTGTTAAAAGTCCGTCAGCACAGAAGTTTCCATCGTGCTCAGGTTCTTTAAAGTCACCGCCGTAAAGGAATCCTGCCTCGGTCTTAATTCCGTGGTCAGCCCATTCCCAAACGAATGCGCCCATCATCTGCTCGTTGTTATAAATCATATCCCAATACTCAGCGATATCACCGCAGCTGTTACCCATAGCGTGGGTGTATTCACAAAGTACAAAAGGACGGGTTTCTTTTTCGTTTACAAGAACATCCTGTTTAATTTTATCAAAGCTTGGATACATCATACTAACCATATCAACAAGCTCTGTGTAGTAATACTTAGGATCTGCATTTTGAAGACCTTCATAGTGAACAGGTCTTGTGTTATCACGGCGCTTAATATAGTTAGCACCGCCAAAGAATGCCTTACCGAATGAACTTTCGTTACCAAGTGACCAGATGATAACACTTGGACGGTTTTTGTCTCTTTCAACAAGTGCAGCGTGTCTGTCTGTGATACCCGGTGTAAAGAATTCGTTTTCAGCAAAGTCTTTCCAAAGTTCAAGGTCGTATCTTCCGTCACGGCTGCAAGCACCATGCATTTCGAGGTCAGCTTCATCCATTACATAAATACCGAATTTATCGCAAAGGAGATAAAATTCAGGACTGTTAGGGTAGTGAGAGGTTCTAACAGCATTTACATTTAATTCCTTCATAAGATGAATGTCTTTTGCAAGATCCTCAAGGCTAACTGTTGCAGCAGTCTCACAATGGAAGTCGTGACGGTTTACACCCTTAAGTTTTACAGGTTCACCGTTAATTTTGAATACAGGACCATCGATAGTAACTACTCTGAAGCCAACGCTTTCGATAATTTTTTCACCATTAGCATGAAGTTCTAAGGTGTAAAGTTCAGGTGTTTCCGCAGTCCAGAGTTTCACATCGGGAACAGTAATCTCCACATTTTGGTTTGCAGGAGCTGTAACTGTTCTGTCCTCGATTACGAGCTTGATATCAACAGGACTTTCGTTTTTGAAATTAATAACACCGTCTTTGCCGGAAATGGTAGTTTCAATCTTGTAATCGGTTATATGATGTTCAGGACGTGTAAGCATATACACATTTCTGAAAATACCTGAGAAACGGAATTTGTCCTGACATTCAAGGTATGTTGAAACACACCATTTCAAAACAAGAACATCAATAGTGTTTTCACCGTTTACAGCCATTTCTGTGATATCAAATTCACTTGTGGCGTGTGAAATTTGAGAGTATCCTTTGAATACGCCGTTGATATATACATAGAATGCACTATCAACACCTTCAAAGTTTATATAATATCTTTCACCGGGTTGCTTTTTAATATTGAATGTTCTTCTGTAGTGCCAGCATGGATTCTCATAAGGAATATGCGGAAGCATAACAGGGAAGGGATATCTGATGTTGAGATACTGAATGTGATCATATCCGTGCATCTGTACACAGGAAGGAACAGGGATTGATTCGTCAAGCTCTTCGTTTATATTGAAATCTTCCACATGGTCAAGCTGTTTGATCTGCCAAACGCCGTCAAAGGATGTGAAGCGTGAGCTTGATGTACGGTCTAATATACTGTGCTTTGTACCAACCACATCGTCGGTTGCGAAAGGTATATAATAACTTCTGTGAGGCATTGTGCCTATTCGGTCAAATCTTTCATATTCTTTCATTACGAACCCTCCTTAGATATTTCCGTAAACGTCAGGAACATCCTGATCTTTTCTTTCTGCAAGAATTTTTGCGTTTGCTTTTTCAACTTTAAGTCTTGAAAGAAGAAGAGCTACTCCGGCGCAAAGAATTGCAGGTGCCCAGAGATACAAGAATTCAAGCATATTTACAGCAGATGGAATCTGAACTGCATTTTCAACATAACCTGCTGCGTCAAGTAACCAACCGCAGATAGCAGTACCAAGCGCACCGCCGATTTTAATACCGAGTGATGAACATGAATACATCATACCGTCAAGACGATGGCCGGTTGTAAGTGTGGTGTATTCAGAACAAGAAGCGATAAGTGCATTCATATCGCCCTGGAGTGGAGCAATACCAAATGTTGCAAAAGCTGTAAATGCGAGCATAAGAGGAATACTTCCCATATATGCGGCAACCATAACACCAAGACGGCCGATAATTGCAATAATATAGCCGATGATATTGAGCTTATACATACCTTTCATTTTATCAATTATGAAAGGAAGAAGAATTAAGCCGATAACCATTGGGATGTTTATTGCCAAAGCAAAGTCACTGAAGTAACCTTCATCGCCAAGAATATACTTCATGTAGTAGATGCCCATACCGATAACGGAAGCGTAAAGCTGTGTCATGATGTAGGTTGAGCAAATGATAAGGTAATACTTGTTCTTAATAAGAAGTTTAACAGAAGTAAAGAAGTTCATTTTGTGTTCTTCTGTACGCTCTTCGTCCATACCTTCGTCTGCTTCCGGAAGTTCTTTAACAGAGAATGTAGAGATTGTGTTTGTGATTAAACCAACGATAGCGTAGATAATTGCTACTGCTCTCCAGCCTGCAGCTCCGCCACCAAATGCAAGAACCATATCAACTGTGATATACTGAATAATTAAGCTTGCGCCAAATGCAAAGATGAAACGGAATGAACCAAGCTGAACTCGCTCATTTGTGTT
>JAZORX010000399.1:0-9814 GCA_045656845.1 Acutalibacteraceae bacterium
TCTTTCCTAATGCTACATAATCCACTGTAATCTTCTCCTCCGTGTAAATTATAGTATACTACATTTTTCGACAGTTCGGTGCGCTTGGTTGGTTGGGAACACGCAGTAGTAGTGGTATATGAGCATTGTTTTACCAAAAAATTTAACCGACAAAACAAATAAGCCTGACTAATAGTAGTACAGGCTTATTGTTGGTTATATCAGAATTGGTCAAGATTATCAAGCATAATCGCAACATTTTTATCCAACACATCGGCATCAATACTTCCCGATGCAGATTGCATATTGCCGTTCGTTTGCATACTTGATATTGCTTCGGCAACCAATCCCCGTACCATTTGCTCTATTTCTTCCTTACTGTGAGCAGATGGCGATGTCGTGATTTTGATCTCAATTTTCCCCTGAGAGTTTTCAAGCTCCGGGTGCTTGTCAATATATTCACTCAGCACATCAACAATCAAACTGCTCTTACGATTCCCAAGCCGTTCCAAAAACTCTCCGACACCTCTTTCTTTTTCAGTTCCATTGCCAAAGCCAAGCGAAAACCGATATTTACCATCCTTGAACATTACAATCCCCCTGTTCTAAGAGGAAAGTTTTGAAAGCTTCATTCGTCCAAGCAGATCATATCCTATCGTATTAGCATTTGTTGAAGAAATGAACTCTGCTTTTGCTACAAGCGGAGAGTTTTCTATGAATGGACGAAGTAAAATGCTTCCGCCACCAACAAATATTGCCGGATTAGAACGCAGGTCAACCTGCAATTCTCGGAGCTGATCCAAAATGCTTTTGGCGTGGACTTTCGTTTCTGCAACGATTGCATCTTTTACTTCCTGCGGGAGAATTGTTTCTTTGCCACTGAGGACCGCACTTACATGTTCATCATCAATATTCATATTATGAAGAATATTGACCTTACGGGCAATCTCATTATTCATTGTGATAATGCCCGATTCAAGACTGCGACAAAACTGCATGTCCGGTTTGCCGTTACGAAGAAGCAATACGTCAGTGGTATATCCACCGATATCTACAATAAACATTCTCATTGTATTGACTATCAAATTGCTCTGTGGAATAACTGCAGCATAAGCCTGCGGAAATACCATAACGTGATTGATGACAATGCAGTACGGTTTATCGTTATAAACGAAACGAACCTCATTTTCTCTTTTGAAGTAATTTGCAAAACGGTCCTTTAAGACACCGTAATGTTCCGGCGGAAGTCCCACAGCAAGATCAACGGATTCAACGGGCATATATCTTCCTGTGGACTCAAGTTCTTTGGCAATGGCGAACAATGTAAGAATAAAGTATCTTTCATCTTCGGTTTTATCCATCATATATGTAATTCTTTTACTGCTGAGCGTCCAGTAGCGTCCATCATATTCCAGAACCTCATCATTGATGGGCGGCTTTACAGTGTGTTCGGATAATCCCGAAATGAAAGAGTGGTTCACGGTTTTAATAGCAGAATTACCGTGGTCAATTGAAATTAACATTTTGAATACCTCCAGTTTTTATTATACTATATAAATTACACATTATAAAATGCGTATTTACAACAAAAATGCGTTTTGAACTCTTGAATGAGTATAAAAATGAGGCATAGCATAGTGCCATACCTCATTTCGTGCTTACTGTGATTCTCTACATTTGAGTAAATATTCCCAAATAAAATCATCGAGTCCTTTGTACCTTGGATCCCATACATAGGTTCCGTACTTAAAATTCATATTTCCAAGAAGCTCAAGCAATTTCTTATAAGCATCTCTGACATAGTAGTTTGTAGCCATATCCATATCAAAGGCTGTCATTATTTCGCTTAAACCTTCTTTTCTCAGTGTAGTAAGAGCCTTTTCCAGTTGTGTAAGCGTGTTTACCCCCGGAACTGCTATAACCGTAAGTCCTGTCAGTGTATGTATAACATCAGCTTTCATAGGACCTTCAGTAAGCAACGCCATAGGTCTTATCGTACCGACAATATGAGTCCAGCTTTCAGCACGGCACCCATCTTTCATATCGGTACTTGAAACCCAGCGGAATTTACGCTTTTCAACATTATCCCTACGGATTTGAAGACCTTGTATTCTGCCTTGCATATCCCTGACTGGAATGAGAATACCTCTCTCATTTTGATAAAAGGACCATTCTCCGGTAGAAGTACGATAGAAACCTGGTACACCTGCAAGATAACATCCCTCAGACTGAAGCTGTTTGGCGATAGCCGTCATACCGACAACAGGAGTTGTCTTATAACCGAGTTTCACAATGTTTTCATCACTGAGTCCACGGTTTATAAGATTTTGCCTGTGGTCCTGCGCAAGAGATAGCTTTGACAACAGCGCAGTATATGTTGCATGACGAGCTTCAATATCCGTTACAGGACAGTCAATAACGGGAGTTGGTATAACTGTCTTTTTCTTGCGTTCAACTATTTCGGGAGAACCAAGCCTTTTGAGAAGTTCTTTATGGACTTTGTCTCTTGGAGTATTTGTATATAGCGCATACAAGTCGAAAATTCCACCATAAATTCCGCATCTTGGACATCTGTAAACATCTTTCTTTACATTGATGTTAAGATGCTTATTACGTGGCCAATCGTCGCAACACGGACACTGAATATAGTACGAACTTCGTCCATTTGACGGCATCGGTAAACCAAGCAATGATATTACATCCGTAATATGAAATTTCTCCATACAGCCTCCTTTCTGGGGATGGCCTATGACCACCCCCTGATTCGTTGGGTTTGTTATTCATTGGCTGCTTCCTGAGTCTGAGCCATTGCATAGTCGCATATAAGCTGTGCGGCTTCTTTGATTTTTTCATCACCGCTGAACTTTGTAGCTATCCATACAATAGCGTTCTGGTCTTCCCGTAAGACTTCACCAAGCGATTTTCCGTTATGCTTTGCAATCGGACAAGAAACCTTCATTGCTTCCTCAACCCTTTCCTCAAGGGACAACTCTTTTGGAGCTGCATCGGTAAAGGTTGGATCAACTGTGTATTCTTCATCCGTATTTACAGAGTTTTCTGCACTTACAGTACCGGGAGCAACTGCCTCGGATGCAGGTGCAATGTTTTCTGTTGTCGTATTTGGAGTAAGGTTAATATCGTCTCCCATAGTTTCGACAACATCTTCTCCGGCAACATCAAACTGCACACCGAAACCCGCATTACGCAGAGCAACACCGACTGCTGCTGTCTGTGCCCATTCACGGGGAGATACGGACGGTTTATCAGGAAGAGGACTTCTGAATGCAGACGCTTCTGCAAGAAATTCATCCGGACCATCTTTGTAGCTTGGATATATTCTTGCAGTTGCAACAAAACCACCGCTTACAGGTTGTGCCTGCACCGCAATCTTACCCTGATTGTATTTCATCCTGAATATAGCTATTCGTATCACTACCGGAAGTCTTTTGCGTGTCTCTCCGGTTTTAAGGTCTGTATATTCTACAGCGAAAGGTGTAGGATCAAATCCCTCAACCTTGTTTATGTCCTCTATGTACGGCATCATAGCCGCTTTTTTGTCATTCGAGTTGTTTTGACTCATGATTTAAGCCTCCTGTAAATTTATTGTTATATAGGTATCCCTGAACTGCAGCCACATCGGTAATACCGTGTTGGCACATTCTGAAATATACCTTTTATACTGTTCCTGTGTTTCTGCAACGAAACTGGTAAACTTCTTCTGATTGGCAGAAATAACATCCATAACAGCCTTCTCTGCAGTTTCGCGTCTCTTTTTCCCTTTATCATCTGTAGCAATACCGAATTTATGGTCTTTCAAAAGATAACGGAGAGAAACATCGAAAATACCATAGTGCTGTTTGAGTACCGATGTGTCCGTTGAGAGTGGTGCTGTTTTCACAAGCGCCTGAAATGTTTCCAACACTCCGATACGATAGTTAAGTTCCTGCATAACAAGCAATTCATCAAGTGGAAGACTGTTTGCCGCAATCTGTTCCTTAATATCTGCCTGCTTTTTCAGAAGTTGAGATAAAATAGAAGCCATTGTAATTCTCCTTTCAAGAGCTAAGATTTTGAATAATCACAGATTCTTTTCGCAAGGCGCGTACCTCGCTTTTCCGTATCTGTTCTTTTGATAGCTGTGCATAATGCCTTTCGTTCTCCGACAAATATAACACGTTCTTTTCCACGGGTTACTGCCGTATAAACAAGAGGTCTCGTAAGCATAACATAGTGAGCCTTCTGCAGATTGATAATAACCGATTTATATTCCGCGCCTTGTGCCTTGTGTATGGTAGAAGCATAACCGAGGTCTATAAGGTCAAGCTCGGTGGAATCATATTCCTTAACTCTACCATCACCAAAGTCAATGTATGCAGTTTTATCACCGGCACAACTTTCAATGCGGATAATGTACCCAATATCTCCGTTGTTCACATCATCACGGTTTTTAATCTGCATTACTTTATCACCCTTACGGAACAATCTTTTTCCATGGGTAATCTCAGGCTTATCAGGTGAACTTGGATTGATAATATCACGAATTTTCTCGTTAAGAGCATTGGCACCTGTTTCGGTTCGTTGCCTGAATGGAGTAAGTAGTGCGACATTATCTACACCATATTTGCCGACTTCCTCAACATACATCCGAGCAATAAGGTCTGCAGAAACAGTAATATCACTCGAATCTATAAATTGAAAATCGTCGCCATATTCAAGCCCGACATTGTTCTGCTTGATAAGTTTTGCATTAGTAGCAATGCGACTGCCTGCCGACTGTCTGAATACCTTTTCAAGTCTTACAGTGGGTATGCGTCCACAGCCTATCATTTCGTTCAGAACGGCTCCTGGACCAACAGAGGGTAACTGGTCTGCATCACCAACAAAAATCACTTGTGTGCCCGGTTTTAATGCTGAGAACAAGTTACCAGACAAATATATATCCAGCATAGAAGTCTCATCAATAAGAACAAGGTCTGCATCAATGTTTTCGGGACTGCCGTATTCACCATCTTCACCGGCCATTAAGCAAAGTGCCTTATGCACAGTGGATGAGTCATATCCGGTAGATTCCTCCATACGCCTTGCTGCACGACCTGTGGGAGCACAGCAACAAATGATGTTTTTTGGATTGTTGTGGCTGTAAATATCAAGGATAGCACGCTGAATCGAAGTTTTTCCTGTACCGGGACCGCCTGTAATAATGGAGATGCCGTTGGTAAGAGCAGTTTTTACTGCCTCACGCTGTTCAGGAGCAAACCTAATTTTAAGTAACTTTTCCTCTTTATCCAGTTCCGCATCCAGATTGTCATACCGGAACTTCTTTTGCATAGCAAGCTGTCTTTCAAGGTAAATAGCAAGAACCTTTTCAGCAATATAAGTTCTGCCACTGTACAGACAATCATCATATACGCAGATTCTTTGATTGCTTATAAGTTCATTTGCGTATTTGCCAACAATTCCTGCCGTAAGCTCTGGAGTTTCAAGCGTCTTTAAGCATTCTTTGATAAAATCGTCTTTTTCAATACACAAATGACCTCTTGTTTCTGCATCGGTCAGTGTGTATAAAATCCCTTCAGATATTCTTTCGGGGCACATTGTATCAAAGCCCATACTCATTGCAATTTTGTCTGCTGTCTTAAATCCAATACCTGCAAGTTCACATAGACGGTACGGATGCTCCTGAACAATCTTGATAGCATCTTTACCGTATTCCTTATAAAGCTTCACAGCTCGGTTTGGTGTGATACCGTAAGGAGTCAAAAACGCAATTACATCTCTGGCACCCCGGTTTGCAAGGTAAGAATCGCAGATCTTTTTGAGTTTGGATTCGCTGATACCTGAAATCTTGATAAGTTTCTCCGGAGCCTGGTCCAGCACATCAAGGGTTTCCAGACCAAACGCTGCGAATATTCTTTCAGCAAGCTTAGGTCCTATACCTTTAATCTGACCTGACGAGAGATAAGCAATAATGCCTTCTTTGGTTGGCTTAATCACTTCCTCATAGGTTTCGACTTCAAACTGAAGTCCGTGCTTGGAATTTTTGCTCCATTGACCTTTCATGTCGTACCGAATTTTATCCGAAACAGGAAGCGAGTAACCGACTGCTTTAACCTGTGTTACGGAGTTCCCGGCACTGTCAAGAACCTTTTCGCAGGGCGTATAAACTGCCACCATATAACTGCCGGGAGTGATATTTCCGACATTGCTGGGGTAAACTAACCTGCTAAACTGACATAACATATCATTTCTCCTTTCGTTAAGCGATAGGTACGAGTACCTTTTGAGTCTGGGGAATAAATATCTCCTCATCCTCAACGGTAAAATTGTGAGCACAATCAAGAGCATAATCAACGATGGAATCAGCAAGCTTGTCAAGTTCCTGAACCAGTCTGACACGTGCTCTTATATCATCAATGTCCCAGTCTTCAAAGTCTTCACCATCATCGGTTCCGCGTCCTGGATACACAGAGATATTAAGAGAAGGTGTCGTAACATCGACTCTGTTTGGAGTTCTGCATCTTCCGCAGATATTTCCGGTTTCTTTTACGCTCTTGTAGTTTTTCTGCCCGCAAGCGGTGCAGAACGATTTATATTCGGATACAGTTGCCGTTCCTTGATAAAGGACCAGATAACCACCGTTTCTGCCGTTCATGCCCGCCTGCCACAGGTAATTGTGTTCGCTGTTGAACTCATTTATGAGGTCTTTTATCCCATAAAAAAACTCCTGTACCTGAATCATATCGAAGAGCTTGTTAACTATCTCAGAGTCAAGACCGAGCCTTGTTATTTTGAGATTACAAGCATACGATTGTGATCCATTCCAGGAGTTCGCAGTAAAATAGCGAAAATGTTTGGTAAGGAAATCCGTCATTGCTTTTCTTGAGCGCATATCAATAGGATGATAGAACCTTTTCAAGTCACATCACCGCCTATCCCGCGTAAGCGTACATTACATGCCAACATCGGATGGTTTCTGTCGAGGGAAACAATTGATTTATCGCCACCGTTTGTAGTTACGATTTTCTTTGCCTGCGTATATACATCGTCATCGAAGACGAGTATATTCATATTCAGCTTGGCTGCCTTAACAATTTCTGATAACATTCCATCGCTGATACGGTCGCCGCAAACCAAAAGAATTTCGCACTGTTCAAGAAGCTTTAATCCGAACTCAAGAGCCAACGCGCGTTCAGCAGGTACTTTGTCACAGAGCAATACCGGAAGATATGCATGAGGTGCTCTTGCAATACATCCGAGAATTTCGGATGCGTAATACATATACGCCTTTGCATCCTGCATGTTCTGCAATACCTGTTCTTTGCTTGAAGCTCCAAGAGGAGAACAGATATAAGCCTTCTTTTTACAACGGTTATAGTTTAGCATCTGCTCATTAAGACGGTTTTCCCATCCGTCAGTAAAGATACAATTATTCATAATGTTCATTTCCTCCTATAAAGGTTGGACAGACAGTTTTAATTTTCTGCTTTCAGTTGTTGTAACCAACTCGCTGTGTATGGTTGGGTACTTTTTCTTGAGCAGTGTCGTGTCTGTTCGTGTAGATGTTTTAGTTGCAAAATCAATGAGTATTTTATCGGTGGTTGTTTCCATAACACCGTGTTCATGTTTTTTCATTAATTCTGCGATTCGCACTGAATGTGCCTCAATCTCCTTTTCGTATTTTTTGATGTCGTCCCTACACAGTGCAATTTCATTCTGCAGAGTAAGAATGCGACGTGCGTGACTCTCATATTTGACCGGTAAATCAATGGTCGGGAGAGCCGGATCGCTTGCCCCATAAATCCTTGCCAGAGATTCAAGTGCGAGCTTAGGTGCAATGCTGTCCATTTTAGGCGGTTTGTCATGCTCAAGGCTCCAGATCCATTCATCAAGCTTTTCAAAGATCATATCTTCTTTGGCTTTATCACGGACAAGTCCGGGCATTGCCATATCGTTATCAGGGTTATTACCCCATAACGCAGAAAAATCTCCATAGCTTAAATCAAGAACTGCAAGATAATACCTGAGCTGAAATTCATAATACAGTGGGTATTTATCATTTGCCCATTCGGAAGCATTGTGGTATGTACAGCTTTTGCATTCCAGTACGCCTGGTTCGCCATCGTTAGCACGAATAATTCGGCGGTCAATGTCTGCCAGAGCATATTTATGATCTGCGTGCTGATACATATTGGTATCTTCAATTACGGTGTTTCCCGTTTTAACTGCATAAAAATGTGCCGCAATCGGTTCAAGGAAGTGTCCCATCTCCAACTGGTTTGCATTTGCTTTTACGGAAGGCTTTGCTCTGCCTTTTTTTATCATCCATAATTCAAGAGGAGTTGTCCACGGTGATACACCAAAAATCGCTGCAACATCGCTGCCGCCGACAGTATAAGGTATATCGCCTTTAGGACCGTGCATACGCGCAGCAAGCCAGGTCGGTCTGTCCATCCCGGCAGTGTCACACAGGATATTCGGTGCTGCCATCAATAACTCACCGCCTTAGCAAGGTCGTACTGCTCCCAGTCAAATGTCAGGGTTCTGGCAAGGTTCTCTTCGATAAACAAAAGCTTACTTTCGGGAGTATTCTCTGTTTTCAGAAGGAACATTATTTCCTGCATAGCCATAAATACATCATGTGCTGTAGCAGGACCGCCACCGTATGACATTTCAAACATTTGGATTGCTCCAAGTGCTGCTTTCTTCGGCATACTGAGTTTTTTACAAATCCTTGTCATTGCATTAACCGGATAAGTAAGTGTAATCTCAGTGAGTTTCTGAAGCTTTGCAATTGAATCTCCAAACTGGGCAAAGAGCTGATCGAGAGCTTTGGTGAAATCTTCAACCTTGGACTGATGTCTGTGGTCAACTGCAATACAGCTCCCAATATGAATTGGATACTGTCCACCCATAAGTAAAGCCGATACCTTAGCGGAAGCAACACCTGTATCCGAGGTCATAAATCTGATACCCGGAACAAGGTTCTTTGCAAGGTAAGATTTACCTATAGAATCAAGGTGCTTTGCGTAATTACCAACCAGGTCATCCTTTTGGTTTGGCATAGTCCATGATGCACTGGTAAGTGAATGATCAGAATAACCGCATTCAAACTCGTTTCCGGGGAAGCGTGCATCCAAAGTGTTTTGAAGTGTCAATAAAAGCTCATCAATCGGAAGCACGGAATAATCTACCGCATCACCGGAGTGAACAGCAGATACCTTTTCATCTCTTATGAGTATTAGAGCATCCGAGGGATAAAGCTTCAGACATTCATTCAAAACATCAGATAACACCTTACGGCTGAGTTTCGGAAGTACGGTTCCTCCGATTTTTGCTCTGTCGAGCAGACTTTTGTAGGCTGTGGTACGGATAGGATAAATTGCACCATCAATATCCATAGCCAGACCGAGATTTTCCGCCGTATCGTCAACCGCATCTCGCGTGACTCCGGGCGCCATCGGTAACGAACAAGAATACAGCGGAGAGTTAGCATCAAGCGGTTCAATCTGCAATTCATTTACTTTGCAGCGAACCCACTGGCTGTCCTTCGACTGTTTCTCGTGGTAGTCCCTCATCATAGGATAGGAACCGAACGTGGTGTAAAAACCATCTTGACATTGTAGCATAGAAATGCTCCTTTCTTTGTAGGCTTTCGCCTGAGATTATAACAAAAGCCAACAAAACCCGAAGGTGATGTTGGCCTGTGTCCAAAATATTTGGAGAGAAAACAAAAAAGTGCCATCCGCGCATAGCGCAAATGACACTGTGTAAACTCTGATAACTGTGATTTCTCTGTGGAAACCTTGAAACTTATATAAGTATTATATCAGAATTT
>JAZORX010000400.1:0-5328 GCA_045656845.1 Acutalibacteraceae bacterium
TCTTCTTTGCAAATCAGGTCAACTTCTCCGAGCTGATATTCTCGCATAACGGAGTTGGTTGAGATATCTTCGCTTGTTATATCTTCTTTAAGTGCATTTAAAATAAGGTCGTCTGCATTTAATTTCATAGTAATATTATTCATGGCTTTTCTTCTCCTTTTCTATAGCCGCTAAAACTGCTTCTTTATATTTTTCTGCATAACCTTCATATTGACGGGAATCGATTATAATTTCATCTGTCTGTTCTGATTCTGTATAATTGTTTGTGATGTGCTCGGCTGCTCTTTTGGCAAAGACCAAACTTTCAAGTAAAGAATTACTTGCCAATCTGTTGCGACCGTGAACACCGTTGCAGGCTGTTTCTCCAACCGCATATAGTCGTTCCATAGAGGTTTTGCTGTATCGGTCAACGTCAATTCCGCCCATAAAATAATGCTGTGACGGAACCACAGGAATCGGCTCTTTTGTAATGTCATATCCCTCATCCAGACAATGTTTATAAATATTGGGGAAGTGTGATTTTATTTCATCTTCGGGTATTGATGCCAATGACAGCCAGACATGTTCACTGCCTTCTTTTTTCATTTCATCAAAGATAGCTTGTGCAACAACATCGCGCGGGAGAAGTTCATTAACAAACCGTTCTCCCTTGGAATTAAGAAGTATCGCACCTTCACCACGAACTGACTCGGAAATCAAAAACTCCCGACCGTGCTTTTGGGTATAAAGCGTTGTCGGATGAATCTGTATGTAATCAATATTCTGCAGCTTGATATTGTATTTCAATGCAAGAGCAAGGGCATCTCCTGTAAGATGTCTGTAATTGGTGGAATGCTTGAACAGTCCGCCAATACCGCCCGTAGCCAAAACAGTATAATCAGCGGTAATTGAAATGTAGTTGCTATCTGCATCGTGCCCGATAATACCATTACAATCATTATCATAGCAGATAAGGTCTACCATTGTGAAGTTTTCAATGAGTGTTATATTAGGTCTGTTTTTTGCTGTTTCAAGCAGGTGTGAAGTAATCTCTTTGCCCGTTTCGTCTTCGTGGAAAAGGATTCTCGGTTTTGAGTGTGCACCTTCACGGGTGTAAGCGAAAGCTTCGCCGTCCTTTTCAAAACTAACACCAAAAGAAACAAGGTCTCCGATTATTTCCTGCGAAGAACGAATCATAATCTCTACGGAATCGGGATTGTTTTCATAGTGACCTGCTTTCATGGTATCCTCAAAGAAAGATTTGTAATCTTCTTCGTTGCGAAGAACGCATATGCCTCCTTGCGCAAGAAAAGAATCACTTTTCGGTGCTTCGTTTTTGGTAACTATCGTAATTTTTTTATCTTTCGGCAGGTTCAGCGCACAGTAAAGACCTGCTACGCCACAACCCACAACAACAACATCAGTAATCATTATCATTATTATTTCCTTGCAAACTTCAACATTCTCTCAAGGGGCAAAAGAGCACCCATACGAACGGAATCTTCAACAAATACTTCTTTGTCTTCGTTCTGAAGAACCGATAAAACAGCTTCAAGTGTGTTAAACTTCATATCGGCACAACACGGATGGGGATTCGGGTAATAAAACCGCTTGTCGGGATTATCGGTAATCAGTTTATAATTCACACCCTCTTCGGTACAGATAATAAATTCTTTTGCATCACTCTGCTTTGCATAAGCAATTATATCAGCCGTACTTCCTATATAATCGGACAAGGGAAGGACATCAGACTCACATTCGGGATGTGACAAAACTTTAGCATCGGGATGCTTTTCTTTTTCTATACGGAGTTGTTCTGCTGTAATCTTTGCGTGAATCGGACAACACCCATCATTGGTTATTATGTTCTTTTCAGGCACCTGTTCGGCAACAAACCTGCCGAGATTTTTATCAGGAATAAAGAAAATGTTTTTGTTAGGAATTGACTTTACAATCTCAACCCCATTTGACGAAGTGGCACAAACATCGCTCTGACATTTCAGCGCAGCTGTGGAGTTAATATAGCAAACAACAGCAAGATCATCATATTTTTTTCGCATTTCGTCAATGATGCCATCAGCTACCATATGAGCCATAGGGCAATCGGCAGTGAGGTCAGGCATAAGAACTTTTTTATCTGGGTTGAGAATTTTTGCACTTTCGCCCATAAAGTACACGCCGCAGAACACAATAATATCTGCCTTGCTCTGCTTTGCAATTTTTGCAAGATAGAACGAATCGCCGACATAGTCCGCTATTTCCTGCACCTCAGCAGGTGCGTAGTAATGAGCAAGAATAACAGCATTCTTTTTTCTCTTTAATTGTTCAATCTGATTTTTCATCTGTATTTTCCTCATTGTGTAAACAAATTACTTAAATAAATCTTACCACTCTCATTTACATCTGTCAACTTATCTGTAAACATAAATTGATAGATTATTACCAAATACAGACTTGTTGTTTTGTTAATGTTTAACAATTATTCGAGAAACATACTTAATAGTTATTTTGCCTTCCCAATTTCGGGAGGGCATTTTTTATTGTCGGAAAGTTTTTTGAAAATCAGGGTGTACTAAATCCCGAAGAAAGTTGGAAAGTTTTCAAGGATGTTCACGAACATTATTGACAGAAACACTTTTGAAATAATTCAGAAAATGAAAGCAAAGGCAAAACGCACAGCACCAAATCCAAAACACGCCGAAAAGAATATGTTTTGCGGCTTGTTATACTGTTCCGATTGCGGCAGTCCTATATGGTTTAATGTCAATCATCCAAATACCGACATTAAGTATTTTATGTGTTCCAACTACAAAGGTCACAGGGGTACTTGTGAACAGCCACATTACGTCAGAGCCGATTCCTTGGAACAAATTATGATGCTTGAATTAAGAAGTCTCGCAAGTTTTCTTGCCGATGATGAACAAGCCTTTGTGGATATACTCGAAGCCAAGACCAACAAAAACATAGTCAATCAGCAGAAGTTTCTTGAAACCAGTATTGATAAAGCGATTGCGAGAACAAAATAAGTTGCTGTGATGTATGAAAAGCTATTTGAAAAGCACATCAACGGGATTGTAAATGAAGAAAGTTTTATGCAGCTCTCGCAAAATATGAAGCAGAGCGAGATGAACTGAAAGTTAGAATCAAGCAATACCGTGATGTACTTGCCGAAACGGAAAGCCTGCGTACAAGTAAAGAGCAGTTCACAACGGCTGTCCGTAAGTTTATGCAGATGGAAACACTTACACCTGCTCTTCTGAACGAGCTGGTCGAGAAGATTGAAGTTTACTCTATTAAGGGAAAAGGTAAAAACAGAACGCAAAGGATAATCATTCATTACAGATTTTTCGGAGTAATTGAAAATCCTGTTAAAGAGGAAAATATAGTCCTTGAAGCAAGACAAGGCGTTGCCGTGGAATATCTCACGGCATAACAAAAAAGAGCAGGTCAAAACCTGCTCGATACATAACAAATCATATTAAATTTAACCATGAGGAAATGAAAAAAAGAAAAGTGAGTGTTCACTTGTGTTATGAACACTCACCATGATAACATTGTAATCTCTCCAAACAAAAAACTCCCCTGAAATAAAATCAGAGGAGTTCCGAAATAATCTCTATATAAATATAGCTATATTGCGGACAAAATGACATCTGATTTTATATAAGATTTTGAATAAGTAGCATAATACATTGTCATTTTGTCCACCTGCCTTTCAATAATTTTTTTACATTGTAGCAATATAAGAATATTTTATCAACCGTTTTTGCCGATTGTGCAAAAGTGTCGTTTTTAAATGCAAAAGTGTTTGTTGATATCTCTTTTGTGCGCTATAGACGGCCATAATTCGTTATTCGCGCTAAAGATCATGCGCTTTTACGCGTGGACGTTATAATTCATTTTTAGTAAAATATTCATGAAAGGAATTCACACAATTCCGAATAATACCGAAAGGATGATACAATGAAAAAAGAAAAGACCAAGAAGGAAATAAAGGTCGAGTTGTTTGAAAAGTATCAATTGCCGCCAGAAGCGGTTGACCGCTCAGAGAAGTATCCGCTTGCGTATCCGTTTGCAAAAGCTGTTTTCGAATGTACCGAACCCGGCTATATGGAAGATTTCATAGCTGAAGGTGGTCATATTTTCTACCTTTCCAACCCGTCCGAAATCAAAAAACAGTTAGGTGAAAACGAGTTCGTTGTTTGCGACAGAGCATACTCTCACATTCCTATGGGTTCAATTATTAAAATCAACCCTAATAAGCGTCCCCGCGTTGGTTTCGCTCTTATCGAATTTGCCAGTGAAGTTACCATTGCATACTTGCATCCTCGTCCGGAAAACATAGTTCGTCTTGTGTTCAGCGAAATGTATGAGGATGTGTTTCTACCGAAAGATGCATTTAAGGTTTTGGGCAAACCGATAGGCTATCGTATGCCCGGTGAAACTGAAGTCACACCGGTTGACACTGTGCTTTAATGGTGATGCATATGCCATTCATAGAAGATTTCTATCACGGCAACATTGAACCGCAAACACGCAATATTAAGCAAAATTCGGACTTTCAAAAGGATTTTAGCAGACTTTGCGAGATAGAAACTGAACTCAGGATAAAGCTCGCAGACGACGAGAAAAAGCTGTTTTTAGAGTATGTTGATTTGTGGGGAATCATCTCCGGAGACATTGACTTTGACAGCTACAAAACAGGCTTCAGACACGGTGCAGGTTTTGCTTTGGATGCGTTTAGCACAGATAACTGAATAAAACAGCGACAGCCCGCAGGCGTAAAACCTGCGGGCTGTAATCATATCATCTTGAAATATTTGAGAGCATAAACAATTGCATCTTCTTTTTCTTTGGGGCATTTAGGAACTCTTGAATCAGGGCTTTTAGGTTTGTTATATGCCTCTCCGACGTCAATGCCAAATTTGCGTTTTATCTGCGAAATATAGAGAGTTGAAACCTTTAAGCCATACTTTTTCAGCACATATGCCTTAATCTGGTCATAGGTGGGCTTGCCGTCATTTATTGATATATCAAGCTTTGTGAGGTCAAGCTCAATGTTGATAACATCATCTGGCGGAAGTTTGACTAAAGAGACAACAGTTTCCACGTGTGCTGTTCTCGGGAACATATCTACGGGTGTTACAAAGTGTGTTCCGTCAGCTTTTTCGGCGATATTGTAGCCGAGTGTTGCAAATACTGCACAGTCACGTGCGAGGGTTGCAGGGTCGCACGATACGTATACAATTCGCTCGGGTGACATTTCGGCAACCGTGTTAATAAGTGCTTCATCACAGCCTTTTCTCGGCGGGTCAAGGATAATTACGTCAGGCTTAATGCCTTCTTTTT
>JAZORX010000401.1:0-10612 GCA_045656845.1 Acutalibacteraceae bacterium
CAGGATAAATTTTTCAGTCAGTGCCACGCATCAACGATTCTTAAGGTTGGTGAAAAGCTCCTTTGTGCTTATTTCGCAGGCACGAAGGAAGGCGACGACGATGTGAGAATTTTCCTCTCCGTTAACGAAAACGGCAAGTGGTCAGACCCTCAGCAGATGTCGTTTACAAAAGATGTTCCTTGCTGGAATCCCGTTCTTCTTGAAAAGGACGGCACGATCTATCTTTTCTTCAAGGCAGGTAAAAAAATTACAAAGTGGCAGACCTTCCTTCGCAAGTCAACAGACGGTGGCGAAAGCTGGACGGATGCAGAGGAGCTTGTTCCCGGTGATAAATCAGGTGGAAGAGGCCCTGTCAAGAATAAGGCGATAGTTCTTTCTGACGGTACGGTCGTTGCTCCTGCTTCTGTTGAGACAAACACAAAGTGGGATGCGTTTATCGATTTTTCGAAGGACGATTGCAAAACCTGGCAGAAGGGTGAGCTGATCTTTTTTGACCACAAAAAGGCTGTCGGTAAGGGTGTGATCCAGCCGACACTCTGGGAGGCTGACGGAAAAGTCTATGCACTTCTTCGTTCAACAGAGGGTTATGTTCTCAGAAGCTTTTCCGAGGATCTTGTTCATTGGGCAGATGCTGAAAGAACTGCTCTTCCGAACAATAACAGCGGCATCGACTGCGTCAGACTTCCGAACGGTGAGGTTGCAGTTTTCCACAATCCCATCGCTTGTGCCGACTGGGGCGACAGAAACATCATATCTTATGCCGTAACAAAGGATAACGGAGAAACCTTCCTTCCACCGGTTGAGGTTGAAATGGATGAAGACAAGGATGCAGAGTTTTCCTATCCCGCAGCGATAACGGACGGAGACTATGTTTATCTTACATATACTCACTATCGCAAAAATGTGATGTATCGCAAGTTCAGAATTGAAAACGATTTGTAATTTTGCACAAAAGAAAAAAGGTTTTTTACACTTATCCGTGCATTGACAAATGGTGTATAATATTTTTGTAAATTTTTCAAGGAGGATACTTAAATGAAAAAGATTTCTAAGAAAATTCTCGCAGTTGTTCTTTGTATGACTCTTGCTTTCGGCATCTCTGCAATTTCAACATCTGCTGAGGAAACAACAGATGCAGTTAAAAGAGTAAGCGTTTCTTTTAACGGCGACTCTCAGACATCAAGAGGCTTCTGCTGGTATACAGAGGATTATTCAGATGCTGATGTTCAGATCGTTAAGACAAGCGATTATAACGGCTCATTCGTAAACGCTGTTACATATTCATCAGAGGATGTTTATGCTTTCCGTGATCAGTATTGCCACAAGGTGACAGTTTCTGACCTTCAGCCCGGCACAGAGTATACATACCGTGTTGGTGACAAGGCAAAGAACCTCTGGAGTGATGCAGGTACATTCGTAACAGACGACGGTGATGATCAGTTCTCATTTATCACAATCACTGACGTTCAGGCAAGCAGCAACGAAAACTTTGCTGAAGCAGCAGAGACAATCAAGGGCGCTATGGCTACTCTTCCCGAATCAGAGTTTACTGCAAACCTCGGCGACTTCGTTAACGATTGCACAAACGAAGAGTGGGATTGGTATTTCGATAATTTCGCTTGCTCAAATATGGCAACAACTCTTGCTCCCGCAGCAGGTAACCACGACGGTAACATCACAAACAAGCTCAACATCAACGTTTTCAATTCAATGTTCAACCTCTCAAACGAGGACACTGATTCAGATGTTAACTGGGTAAACGGTGTTTACTATTCATTCGATTACGGCAACGCTCATTTCGCAGTGCTTAACACTAACGATATGTATCCGATGTCACAGTCTCAGAGAAACTGGCTCATCAACGATATGTCAAACTCAGACGCTGACTGGAAGTTTGTTCTTATGCACAGAGCTATGTACTCAGAGGGTAAGAATATCAACAAGCCTGATACAATCATTATGAGAAATGTTCTCATCGATATCTTTGATCAGCTTGATATCGACCTCGTTTATGCAGGTCACGACCATGTTTACTACCGTTCACACCCTGTTAAGGGCGATGCAGTTGTAGAGGATGTTACATATGTAACAGAAAACTACAAGGGCGAAGAAATCACCTTCGCAAACAACCCGGACGGTACAGTTCATATCCTTCCTTCAACAGCAGGTACAAAGAGATACGGTCTCAATGAGGACGCTATTGATCCTATCGGCGAGGCTTGCGCATTCGATCTTTCAACAAGAGATATGGGCGGCTGCTTTATGACAACTGTTGTTGACGGCGATAAGGTTATCATCAAGTCATACCTTGTTGACGATGAGACTCAGGAAATCTCTCTTATCGATCAGTACGCAATCAAGAAGGATCTTTCTCAGAAGCCTGAGATCGAGGCAACAGACCTTCCGACAGATAATTTCTCAAACATCGACGATTATCTTTCAAACATCGTTTCTGAAATCCTCGGAATGCTTTACAGCTATATCGCAGTTCTCCTTCCGCAGGCAATCAAAGGCTTGTTTTAATTCTAAATAAAAAATTAAATTCCGCCATACAGGCTTATAAACCTGTGTGGCGGTCCTTTTTTTGTAACAAAATACACAAAATGGTCGATATTTTTCTACATATCATTTGAATATTATAGTCAAAACAGCTTGAATTTTATTTGTCGCTTTGGTAAAATAATAAATGTATAAGTGGAGAAGTTCGCCTATACGAAGGAGGGATAAAAAATGAACAGCGAAAATCATATTACCAAAGAGAGTCCTGACGATGTTCCCGTTTATCTCTTTCATGAGGGAAAAAACGCAAAAGCGTATGAATTCCTCGGTGCGCATCAGGCAGAGGACGGCAGAGTCGTTTTCCGTGTCTGGGCACCTCACGCAGTTGCAGTAAGCGTTACGGGCGATTTCAACGGCTGGGATAACGATGCAAACCATATGTATCGCCTTCCGGATGGTTCTATATGGGAGTGTTATGTTGACGGCATCAGGCAGTTTGATAACTATAAATTCTGCATCACGGCTAAGGATGGCAGAAGACTCATGAAAGCTGACCCCTACGCTTTTCACGCAGAGACCCGACCCGATACAGCGTCAAAATTTTACGATATCGGCGGCTATGAATGGAAAGATTCAAAATGGATGAAGCAGCGTAAAGAAAAATCGGCTTACGAAAGCCCGATGAATATTTACGAGGTGCATCTCGGCTCGTGGAAGGTTCACGGAGAAGAAATTTTTTATTCCTACCGTCAGCTTGCCGATGAATTGACAAAATATGTTAAAGAAATGGGCTATACTCATATCGAGCTTCTGCCGATAAGTGAGCATCCGTTTGACGGCTCGTGGGGCTATCAGGTGACGGGCTACTTTGCACCGACCTCAAGATACGGAGAGCCGAAGGATTTTATGTATTTCGTCGATAAGTGCCACAAAGAGGGTATCGGTGTTATTCTCGATTGGGTGCCTGCTCATTTCCCGAAGGACGCTCACGGACTTTATGAGTTTGACGGTCAGCCTCTTTATGAATATGAAGATATGCTCAAGGGTGAGCATAAGCAGTGGGGAACAAGAGTTTTTGACTACGGCAGAAACGAAATCAGAAGCTTCCTTACTTCAAGCGCTATGTTCTGGCTTGAGAAATATCACATCGACGGTCTCAGAGTTGATGCTGTTGCGTCAATGCTCTATCTTGATTATTGCAGAAATCAGGGAGATTGGAGACCGAATAAAAACGGTGGCAACGAAAACCTTGAGGCTATTGAATTTTTGCAGAATCTTAACACGGCTATTTTCCGTGAATACGGCGATGTGCTTATGATTGCAGAGGAAAGCACAGCCTGGCCGATGGTTTCAAAGCCTGTCTGTGACGGTGGCCTCGGCTTCAATTTCAAGTGGAATATGGGCTGGATGAACGATTGCCTTAAGTATTTTTCAATGGAAGGCATCTACCGTAAGTTTAACCATAACAACCTGACATTTTCTTTCTTCTATGCGTTTTCTGAAAACTTTGTTTTGCCGATTTCGCACGACGAGGTTGTTCACGGTAAATGCTCTCTCATCAATAAGATGCCGGGCGGGTATGAAGAAAAATTTGCAGGTGTCCGTTCCTTCCTCGGCTATATGATGGCTCATCCGGGCAAGAAGCTTATGTTTATGGGTCAGGAGTTCGGACAGTTTATTGAGTGGAATTATAAGCAGGGTCTTGACTGGCTGCTGCTTGACTATGAAGCTCACCGTAAGCATCAGAATTTCGTTAAGGCAATCAATGAGCTTTATAAAAAGACTCCTGCTCTCTGGGAGATTGATTACGATTGGGAAGGCTTCAACTGGATAAGCAACGATGATGTTGACAATTCCGTTATAGCCTTCAGGCGAATTGATAAAGATAAAAAGGAAGTTATTGCCGTTTGTAATTTCACACCCGTGGACAGAGAAAACTACTGTATCGGTGTTCCTAAAGCAGGAAGCTATAAGGTCATTCTCAACACGGATGCTGAAGAATTCGGTGGCAACGGCAAGGGTTCAACGGGCAGCATAAAGAGCAGGAAAGCTCCGTTGCACGGATTTGAAAACAGCATTTCACTCGACCTTCCGGGTCTGAGTGTAATATATCTCAAAGCTCCGGTTTCGAGAAAAAGAAAAACAAAAAATGAAAATGCCGCAAAAAATGCGACGAAATAAAAAGGAGGCAGCATTTAATGTCACGCAAACACGAATGTATCGCAATGCTCCTTGCAGGCGGACAGGGAAGCAGACTCGGGATACTGACAAAAAACATCGCTAAACCTGCCGTACCATACGGCGGAAAGTACAGAATTATCGATTTCCCGCTTTCAAACTGTGTAAACTCGGGTATTTATACTGTGGGCGTTCTCACTCAGTATCAGCCTCTTGAGCTTAACGATTATATCGGCAACGGACAGGCGTGGGATCTTGACAGGGCTGACGGTGGCGTTCATATCCTCTCTCCGTATCAGCAGATCAAGGGAACTGAATGGTATAAGGGAACGGCAAACGCAATTTATCAGAACATCAATTTTATCGACAGATATAATCCCGAATATGTTCTCATCCTCTCAGGTGACCATATTTATAAGATGGACTATTCAAAGATGCTCAGCTTCCACAAGGAAAAGAATGCTGACTGCACCATCGCTATGCTCGAAGTGCCATGGGAAGAGGCTTCGCGTTTCGGTCTTATGATCGTCAACGATGACGGCTCAATCTCAGAGTTTGAAGAGAAGCCGAAGAATCCCCGTTCAAATAAAGCTTCTATGGGTGTTTATATCTTCTCGTGGAAGAAGCTTCGTCAGTATCTTCTTGACGACGAGGCAAACCCCTCATCAAGCAACGACTTCGGTCACGACCTCATTCCTGCAATGCACGAAGCAGGCGAGAGAATGTTTGCTTATGAATTTGACGGATACTGGAAAGATGTTGGTACAATCGACAGCCTCTGGGAGGCAAACCTTGACCTTCTCAATCCTCAGGTTGACCTCGACCTTACAGATTCAAGCTGGAAGATCTACGCAAAGAATCCCGTAACCTGTCCGCACTATGTTGCAGACACGGCAAAGGTTCAGAATTCAATGATTGCAGAAGGCTGCGAAATTGAGGGTGAAGTTGACTTCTCCGTTCTTTTTGCAAATGTAAATGTTGAAGAGGGCGCAATCGTCAAGGATTCAATCATTATGCCCGGCAGCGTTATCAAGTCAGGCGCAAAGGTTCAGTACGCTATCGTAGCAGAGAATGTTACGGTTGAGAGCGGCGCTTGTGTTGGTAAGCGTCCCGAAGATATGGAAAATATCGAAGACTGGGGCGTTGCAGTCGTCGGCCCGAATGTAAATGTCGGCAACGGTGCCTGCGTTGAACCCAAGGCAATGATAGGCGAAGATGTAAAGGGGGCAGAATGATGAGAGCCAATAATGTACTCGGACTTGTTTTTTCAAACAATTTTGATAATTATCTTAACGAACTGACATCAATGCGTTCGATGGGCTCCGTGCCTTACGGCGGACGCTACCGTCTTATCGACTTTAACCTTTCTGTTATGGTAAACAGCGGAATGGGCAAGGTTGGTATTATCACAAAGAGCAACTATCAGTCTCTTATGGACCATGTCGGAAACGGCCGTGCATGGGACCTTTCAAGAAAGAACGGTGGTCTTTATATCCTTCCTCCGTTCAACTCTGCAAACACAGGCCTTTATTCAGGCAGGATCGAAGCAGTTGCAGGCGTTATGAATTTCCTTCAGCATTCTGAAGAGGAGTATGTTCTTCTTTGCGACTGTAATGCACTTTATAACTTTGACCTTACAAAGATGTTTGCTTACCACGAGGAAAAGGGTGCAGATATCACCATCGCTTATGTGAACGGTGAAACTCCTGCAATTTCCGAGCTTGCAATCCTTGGTGTTGAAGAAAACGGCAAGGTTAACGCTGTTTCACGCAGACTCAAGGATGGCGTTGAAAACTATTCAATAAACATTGTTCTTATGAGAAAGTCTTTGCTTGAAAGACTTATCAATGAGGCAACAAGCCTCGGCTTCCGTTCATTCACGGACGATATCCTCAAGAGAAATGTTGATAAAGTCAAGATTTACGGCTATGAGGTGACAGGCTTTGTCAAGCTTCTTGATTCTATGCAGAGCTATTTCGAAGCAAATATGGCTTTGCTTGATAAGGAAACAAGAAACGCTCTTTGCCGTTCACATCCCGTTTACACAAAGGTGAAGGACGATGTTCCTGCAATTTACGGCCTTGGCTCAGATGTTAAGAACTCTCTTGTTGCTGACGGTTGCGTGATTGAGGGTAAGGTTGAAAACAGTATTCTCTTCCGCGGTGTTCACATCGGCAAGGATGCAGTTGTTAAAAACTGCGTTATTATGCAGAATTCTTATATCGGCGACGATGTTTCTCTCAACTGCGTTGTTGCAGACAAGAATGTTGTCATCAAGCCGAACAAGGTGCTTTCAGGCGATGAAAAATTCCCCGTTTACATCGGCAAGGGTATCGTAATTTAAGCTCAGTAAATTTTCACGAAAGGATGATTTCTTATGAAGGTTTTATATGCAGCAAGTGAAGCTCTGCCTTTTATGGCGAGTGGTGGTCTCGGTGATGTTGCAGGTTCTCTGCCTCAGGCGCTCAGAAAAAGACTCATCGGCTGCCGTGTTGTAATGCCTCTTTATGATACAATCCGTCAGGAATTAAAGGACACGATGAAGTTTATAACCCACATCTGCGTCCCCGTGGCATGGCGCCGTCAGTATTGCGGAATTTTTGAAGCAAAGCATAACGGTGTTATCTACTATCTTCTTGATAATCAGTATTATTTCAAGCGCGACACTATCTATGGTCAGTATGACGATGCAGAGCGTTTCGCTTTCTTCTCAAGAGCAATCCTTGAGATAATTCCTTACATTGATTTCAAGCCCGATATCATCCATTGTAACGATTGGCAGACGGCTCTTACTCCCGTTTACTATTCTGCAATGTATGCAAACTCACCGGGTTATGAAAATATCAAAACAATTTTCACAATTCATAACATTCAGTATCAGGGCATCTACGGCAAAGAGGTTCTTGAAGATGTTCTTGGCATTCCTCAGGAGCACGCATCTTTGCTTGAATACGATGGCTGCGTAAACTTTATGAAGGGCGCTATTGAGTGTGCAAATAAGGTAACAACCGTAAGCCAGTCCTATGCAGATGAAATCCTTGATCCGTGGTATTCTCACGGTCTTGACAGCATTCTCAACGAGAGAAGATACAAGCTCAGCGGTATCCTCAACGGTATCGACGTGCTCGGCTATGACCCTGAAACGGATAAGAGCATCAGAGCAAACTATTCAGCAGCAAACCCTGAAGATAAAAAGCTTAATAAAGAGGATCTTCAGCAGGTTATGGGTCTTCCCGTTCGTGCAGATGTGCCGGTTATCGGTATGGTTTCCCGTCTTGTTGCTCACAAGGGTCTCGACCTTGTAAAGGGTATTCTTGATGAGCTTCTTGCAACGAGCGAAATGCAGCTTGTTGTTCTCGGTTCGGGAGATTATGAATACGAAAGCTTCTTCAGAGAGATTGCCGCAAAGTATCCTGATAAGGTCGGTCTTCGCATCGGCTTCATTCCCGATCTTGCAAGAAAGATCTATGCAGGTGCAGATATGTTCCTTATGCCGTCAAAGAGTGAGCCTTGCGGACTTTCGCAGATGGTTGCTCTTCGTTACGGTACAGTGCCTATCGTCCGTGAAACAGGTGGTCTTCGTGACTCTATCTCTGACTGTGGCGACGGTGAAGGAAACGGCTTCACATTCAAGAGCTATAACGCTCACGATATGCTGGATGCAATCCGCCGTGCGTTGACGGTTTATTATAACCACGATTGGGCAGCTCTTACGCAGAGAGCGCTTGAATGCGATTATAGCTGGGGTCGCTCGGCAAACACATATATCAAGCTCTATAAAGCAACATTAAAGGATTAAAAAAACAAATGAAATCATATTACATTCAACTTATAAGAAACGGTCTGACTGCAGGCAATGTTGACGGCAGATACATCGGCCACACGGACGAAGAGCTCAGTGCAGAGGGAGTCGAACAGATCACGCAGATGAAGAAGGATTATAAATATCCTCCGGTTGAAGCTGTTTTTTCAAGCCCCCTGAAGCGTTGCACGCAGACGGCAAAGCTTATCTATCCTAACTGTGAGCCGATAATCATTGACGGCTTTATCGAATATAATTTCGGTGAGTTTGAAGGCAAATCTGCCGAAGAGCTTGAAAATCATCCCGTTTTCCCCGATTGGCTTGCAGGCAAAAAGGGTGTTTCACCTCCTTTCGGAGAGAGCAACGAGGAATTTTCGCAGAGAATTGCACAGACTATGATCAAGGTTATTGATGGTGTAATTCAGTCGGGCATAACAAAGACGGCAATCGTCACTCACGGTGGAGTTATCATGGCTCTTCTTGCGATGTTCGGTCTGCCTGAAGCTTCCATGCACGAGTGGCTCACTCCCGGAGGTTGTGGATATACTATCCGTGTAACGCCGTCGCTCTGGTCGCAGGGCAGAAAGTTTGAAGTCTTTGCACAGATTCCCGAAATCGAAGGCGAGGATGAATTCCGCGATATCGACGATGACTTCAATGTTGAAGATTTCTTATACGATTAATTTTTGAAAGCAGTGAATTTTATGGATTATATTTCACAGCTTATACAGCGATATCCGATTCTTGAAGAAAACGAAAAGGATATCCGTCTGTTTTGCGAAATGCTTATAAATTGCTATGAGTGGGGCGGTAAGCTTCTCATCTGCGGAAATGGAGGCAGCTGTGCCGATGCAGAGCATATTGCAGGCGAGCTGATGAAGGGCTTTCTGAAAAAAAGACCTTTGCCCGAAGAGAAAAAGGCAGAGATGGTTTCTGCCGTGCCTGAGCTTGAAGATATCAATCTCGATATGCTTCAGCAGGGACTTCCCGTTTTCACTCTTAACAGCGGTGCAGCATTGACAACTGCTTTTGCCAACGATTGCGACCCCGATCTCATTTACGCTCAGCAGGTTCTTTCGATGGGCAGAAAGGGCGATGTTTTCCTCGGCATAAGCACTTCGGGAAATGCGAAGAATGTTTATTCTGCAGCAGCAGTTGCAAAGTCAATGGGAATTAAAACGGCAGCCCTCTCAGGCAGAGACGGTGGAAAGCTCAAGAGTATCTGCGATGTTTCAATCGTAGTGAAAGAGGAAGAAACCTTTAAAATTCAGGAGCTTCATCTGCCCGTTTACCACGCAATCTGCGCAACGGTTGAAGAGCATTTTTTTAAAGAATAAATTTAAACGGCTTGGGTTTTCCGAGCCGTTTTTCTTGTATATATATAAATTCGGGTTTGCATATTAACACGGCGGCAGCAAGCCACCGCCCTACGCACCACGATATAAATTTTCTTGTAGGGTGTGACGCTTGCGACACACCGTTAAATTTGCACAAAATCCTTTGGTTTTGCACAATCTGTCTCTGTGTCCGTAGGGGAGCCGTTTCGGCTCCCGTGAATTAACGCTGTTTTTTCGGGACGGGAAACCCGTCCCCTACGATCAAGCTTCTGGAATCGTGCTTTAATTTGCGTCGCAGAACCTTCCTCAATAAAAAATAGCGGCTTGGATTTTTTCCAAGCCGTGTTTTTTAATTCTTCCTCAACCCTTTGGGATAATGATTTTTCGCTGTTCCGTTAACGACCTTTACTCCACCGAGGGTGCATCCGTCGATAAGAACTGTTGCCCAGCCGTTTTCGCAGGAGCAGGGGATTGTGTTGCCTTTAAGGTAACTGTCTGCTTCCTCTTTCGTCAGCTCAATCTGCCTCTTGAAAGTTTTTCCCATCGCCATAAAGAATTGGTGATGAGGCTGAATATAATTTTTTTGTACAGAACCGATCGTAACTCCGCAGGAGAATGCAACACCCTTTGGCACGACAAAATCAGGTTCGAAATAAACGATGCTGTCTTTGTATTTCTTCACGCAACTCTTATCGTAATCAATCAGCGTTGAATCAAGAAAATCGAAAACAATTTTTTCTTCTGCCTTTGAAAGCTTTTCAAGGGCATTTTCTCTTTTTATGTTTATGTAGTTCGC
>JAZORX010000402.1:0-5755 GCA_045656845.1 Acutalibacteraceae bacterium
TGCTGCATACCGAGCCACCAACAATTCAAGAGTTATGGGTGATGCTTCAGGTAGCGACAAGCACTATTCTTTCCGTCTTGAAGGTTCAAATAAAACGGAAGTCCACCTCTTTGAGTGTGCGATAGATGTTCTGTCTTATGCTACTTTACTCAAGCTGAACGGCGGCAAATGGAAGGAAGAAAATCTTGTTTCCCTTGCGGGTGTGTATGCACCAAAACAAAAAATCGAAGAAAGCAAAGTACCTGTTACGGTGATCGGCTATCTTGAGAGCCACCCCGAAATCAAACGTGTCTTTGTTCACTTCGACAGAGATAAGGCAGGAAGAACCGCAACGGAAGTGTTGCGAATTAAACTGTCTGACAGATACGAAGTCGTTGATAGTCCACCGGAGTTCGGAAAGGATTACAACGACTTTTTGTGTTTGAAATTAGGAATTTACAAATTTAAAGAAAGGAGTTTTGACCGATGAATATACGAATTTATCAAGTCAATATGAGCCGTGATGTCAACAACGTTGGCTTTGCAAGTTATGAGAACCTTGAGAAATGGCAAGGCACTTCAGCTATCGACAGCACCATCTATGACAAGGTTTTTGAGGGCGAGGTTGAGTGCGAATCGCTTGAAGATGTGTATGTGATGTTCAATAGAAATCACCCGACAAACTATAAAGCACGTTCACTTTCCAAGTCCGATATTGTAGAAGTCATAGAGCAAGACGGCTCAAGCAAATTCCATTATTGCGATAGCATCGGCTTTAAGGAAGTCGAATTTGAACCCGAAAAATGCGAGTTAAGTGAGAGGTTTTCAACGATGAATGACACAAACAAGATTTCGGTTTTGCTTGTCGAACCCGAAAAGTACCCAAAAGTAATTGAAATTGACGACAGTTTGGAATCAATGCAAGCGGTTGTCGGTGGCAGCATTGAAGAATATATGCCATTTGAAGATGAAATTGCCATCATTTGTAATGAGGAAGGAAAACTCATTGGATTGCCTTTGAACCGTGCAATTTATGCAGAGCCGGAGAAGATCGAAATGAGTTATAACGAACTCAAATCACACTTCAGAGAAGCAGAAGAAAAAGGCAAAGAACACCTGAAAGGCTATATCACTTTTACTTCGGATAGTTTCACCGAACCGTATAGCGAAGAATCAAGAACCTATGTTGTCAGCAGTAACAACAAGGCTTTCATCCCCAATATGGGCGGTTATTCCATCTATGGATCTTCGCTTGACGGCAAAGATTTGATGGTCCGTCTTGAACAATATATGGCGGCAGAACGTGGCGGTAAAGACGGATGGAAGATTGAAAAGTGTTGTCTTGAAGATAATTCTCGTGAAATGATCGAGATTATGGCGGGAACATTTTTCATCGCCTACGCTCCGGTAGAGTCCGAAAAGTTTTTGAGTTTACCGAAAGAACTTGCGGATAAATACCGTGAGAAATTCAAATACCCTGAGCGTTTTGCGAAGGTTAATGATGAAATTGTCGCTATTCCTTTTAAGCCTAAAACAAAAGAAGCGGAGCGTTAATCTCAAGAAATCGGGGCAACCCGAAATGTCTGCATTATCTTAGCGAGCAGACTGTTTATACTCCCATCGGAGCAAAACAGTAAAACTCGTTAGGGGTTGCCCCTAATACCCCAAATTAGAAAGGAGTCTACAATGACTGAATTTATCTGTTTGCTTGTCGGTTTACTGCTCGGCAGTTGCATCGGCATCACCATTATGTGTTGCCTTCAGATCAACCGACTTTACAAATCTAATTCTATGACAAAGGAGGTCGAACCTTATGAAAAGAAGAACTGTTAAAAAGCAGTTTTGGTTCTCCCGTGATGAAGCTCAGGACTTGCAGAAGAAGGCAAAGAAAACTTGTCTTTCCGAAGCAGCACTTGTGAGATTGCTTGTAAGAGGTTACGAGCCGAAAGAGCGACCTGATGAGCGTTTCTATGAAGTGATGCGACAGTTATCTTCCATCGGAAACAATGTCAATCAGCTTGCGGCGCAGGCTCACTCCCTTCACTTCGTTGATCCTAAAAAGCTCAAGGAAGAAGCGGAGCGTTGGCACAAGTTTCAGGCAGACGTGGAGCGACAGTTCCTTCGCCCTGACAAGTGTGATATGAAATGGCAGTAAGTAAGATATGGAAAGTTACAGTCCGTCTTTCTCAAGTAATCGACTACGCACTCAATCCTGAAAAAACGGCGGCAAGTAATTATACCCCCGAACAGTATCAGGCGTTGGCGGATGTTCTTCAGTATGCAAAGGACGAAGAAAAGACGGAGCGTGAGTTCTTCGTTGATGGTATCAACTGCAATCCATCTACTGCCCGTGACCAATTCATTACAGTCAAAGAGCAGTATGGAAAAGAAGATGGCATACAAGCCTATCACGGTTATCTGAGTTTTAAGGAAGAAGATATTTCTCCCGACCTTGCTCAGAAGATCGGAATGGAATTTGCCAACCGTGTATGGGGCAAAAGATTTCAGGTCGTTGTTACAACCCACCTGAACACAAAGCACCTGCATTGTCACTTCGTTGTGAACTCCGTGTCCTTTGTGGACGGCAAGCGGTTAGCCAATGAAGAAAAGGCGTGGTTCAAGTTCAGGCATATCGCAGACGAACTCTGTCAGCAATATAAATTGTACTACGATCCGAACCCCGTGCGAGGTAGGTCGAACTCTTATTACTATCAGTTGCGAAAAGCCGGTATGCCTGACCGATACGACAGAACACGCTCGGCTATTGATGATGCTATCAGCAAGAGCCGAACTATGAAAGAGTTTGAGTATGTGCTTGACCAAATGGGATACAAGTACCAACTCAGCGAGAGCCTAAAGTATTGGACGGTCGTGCCGAAAGGTTGGAAGAAACCTATCCGACTGTATAGGCTCGGTGAAGATTACACCAACGACCGCATTAAGGAACGTATCAAGGAAAACCGTGACAAGGTTTACTTGGAGCCGTATCAGAAGCAGACTTATCAACCCCGTCAGTACCGTCTTGCAACACGGGAGCATCGCATACGAAAGAAAGGCGGTCTGTACGGTCTGTATCTTCACTACTGTTATAAGCTCGGCTATCTGCCGAACTACAAAAAACAAAATGCTAATCGGGTGCATTATCTTCTCCGTGAAGATTTGTATAAGCTCGATCAGTTATCTGCACAAGTAAGGTTGCTCGGTAGAGAGAACATCTCAACGACTGAGCAACTTTTCTTATATAAGTCTAAGGCTATGGAACAAATCAAAACGCTGACTGCCCACAGAACACATCTCCGAAACGAAATACGAAAAGTAAATATTGATGATGAATCTCTGTCTACGGCAAAGCTGAAGATCGAAGCCATAACCGAAGCACTATTAGAACTCCGTAAGGATGTTCGACTCTGTGATGCTATCGCTGAACGCTCCGGTGTTATGCAAGAGAATTTAGAGAAAGCACTTGCAGAGGAAGAAAAAATCAAAAGAAAGGAGAACCGAAGTTATGAACAACGGCGGTGATGCTGCTGAACAAATCGTCAGGCTATCGCTTGAAGGTTTTGAAGTAGCGGCGAAACTAACGGGAACGGCGGCAAAAGAGCTGACCGTTCTTCTTGTTTCTGTACTCAAGCAGGAACAGAAAACCAAAGGTAAAGCACGACTGACAAATATGCTCAAGTCCGGTAAGGAACTCAAAGTCTTTTCTGTGCCGCAGAAAGATCTGAAGAAGTTTACCGAGCAGGCTAAAAAGTATGGCGTACTTTACTGTGTGTTGAGGGACAAGTTTAGCAAAGACGAGAACGCTCCGGTCGATATTATCGCAAGAGCCGAAGATGCTTCTAAAATCCAACGTATCTTTGACCGCTTTGAACTTGGCAAGGTTGATAAGGCTTCTATCGTTGCCGAAGCTGAAAAGAGTATGGCAGAACGAGAGGAACGAGCCAATGAAGTGCCTACCAAGTCTAAGGGCGAAATGGTAGTGGAAGAAGCAATGGGCAAACCCATTCAGAAAGATGGAGCGTCTAACGAAAACCCCCAAGTCGCCAAGACAGACAAAAACCCTCTGTCAAGGCAAAGCTCCAAAGAGGTAGATATGCACACTGATAAGGGTAAAGCCAAGTCCGCAGAGGAACGCCCGTCTGTCAGGGAGAAACTTGACAGATATAAGGCTGAAGCCAAAAAGGACAAGGAAGCAGATGCTATCGACCTTGATAAGTCTAAGGATAACCCCAAGTCCCAAAACCGCAACAACCAAACTACCCATAAGCAACCCCCGAAAAAGAAAAATAAAAATAAGAACAAAGCGAGGTAATGTAAGATGACCAACAATTTCAAACCCCAAAAGGGCGGCTACAAACAGCCGCAGCTTTCCCCTGATGAGTGGAAAGAAAAGAAGCAGGCAGAAAAGGATGCCGTATATCAGATGATTGATGAAACGGCGACTTCCATTGTTCAGGACGGCGAAAAGTTCCGAGCGTTCCTTGACACTCAGGCAAGGCTTGACCGTTACTCTGCCGCAAATGCTCTGCTTATCTATACTCAGTATCCGCAGGCGACTCAGCTTAAGGACTTCAATGATTGGGCGGAAGAAAAGGTATCTATCAGTAAGGGTGCAAAGAGTATTTCCATTCTTGAACCCGTTGAGTATGCCAAGAATGACGGCAGCACCGGAATTTCCTACAACGTCAAAAAGGTCTTTGATGTTTCTCAGACCAAAGGCAAACAGACACCTGCTCCTACCGTCAACCGAGATCCGCAGGCTCTCGTTGCGGTGATGATCGACACCTCTCCCGTAAACGTGGAAATGGCAAACGAATTGCCCCATCCGAATATGGGAGCGTTCTACGATAACAACAAGCAGACGCTTTTTGTTAAGAAGAACATCGGAGATAGCGTTGCACTTTGTCAGTGCGTAGCGCAGGAACTCGGCCACGCACAGCTTTCTATCAATAGCGACACTTACAGTCGCAGAGATATGGGTTATCAGGCTATGTGTATCGGCTATATGCTCTGCAAGAAGTACGGTGTTTACACCAAGAACTTTGCCATTGAGCGTATTCCTGATGAGTGGAAACAGAAAGAGCCGAAGGAGATCCGTGCAGAGCTTTCCAAGACTCGCACGGCTATGAATGAAATCCATTCCCGTGTATCTGAGGAAATTTACCGACAGAAGCAGGAACGCTCCAAAGAGCAGGCTCGATAAACGGAGGTAGCGACAATGAAAGAAAGACAACACTTCGTAGCATTGGATGACTATGAACACGGCATCGTTATCGACTCTCTCAATGAGAAAAGAAAAGACCTTATCAATGAGGGCAAAACAACGGATGCCGTTGATGAGCTTATCGTTAAGGTAGGTCACGCCCCTAAAAAGAAGTTCAATGTAATCGAAAAGGACAAGGATAAACGCCGTGAAGCAAGATGATAAGCAGTCTGCTATCATTCTTTCCGTAATCGGAATTATCCCCGTTGTTTGGCTTGCGTTGTTGATAGCACCGTCAGTCGGCGGTGGATTACCGGAGATACTGCCGAAACTCTTGACAGTATTCAATAACCCGTTTCAAATAGAGCTTTGCGAGGACAGCCTAAAAACTGTCCTCGTTTTGCTTTTGTGCTATGGGTTCGGTATCGGTATCTACTTCTCAACACGCAGGAATTACAGACGGCGAGAAGAACACGGCTCGGCAAAATGGGGCGATGCTAAAGCCGTCAACAAGAAATACTACCAAGCACCCAAAAGTGAAAACAAGCTGATGACTCAGAATGTTTCTATCGG
>JAZORX010000403.1:0-17856 GCA_045656845.1 Acutalibacteraceae bacterium
GTCTGATTTTTTTGATTAATGTGTAAACAATGGTTCCTATTAGTAAACCAATTGTTGAAATAACTAAGTACCAAATAGAATGTACTAATGCAGATTCATTATAGTGAATAAATACTGATGGGATAAATAAAATAGCAATAATTATCGGATATAGATATTTTATTCTTTCTTTTGAAATACTGCCGATAATAGAAGAAAGCAAAAATGTTGCAATTATTATGAGAATAACCATTCCCATTGCATCTGTAGGTCCCGCGAATAAAGGAAATATATAAAACATAAACAATTGAATAAACAGAATTACAATTTCTTTTATGTGTTTTTTCATACGGTAACACTCCTTAGAAACATATTTAATTGCATTTCTGAATTTCTGCATGATAACCATATCATTTAAACTGACAGATATTATATCATGAATTTCTTTTTTATTCAACCGTACCAACCGGGCATTGAGGCATAAAAATATATAACCCCCACAGATTTACAGCTTCTGTGGGGGTTACTGGTGTTAAATCTTATTTAATTCAAATAAAACTTAATCTCCGGAATATATGTTAGGAAAACTGAAAAAACATAATATTATTCTGCCTGAGATGCAATGGCTTCATTTTCCTCATGACGCTCTGCTCTGATTACGTCTAGTTCACGGTACATCTGTGCTTTCTTTTCGCCCTCAATATCATAGAAGAATTTAAGGATGAGAGCCTTGAGAACATTTGCTAATGTATAACCGAAGAGCAGGAATGCGAGAATTTTAAGACAAGTATCAAGATATGTAGGCTGAGCCTGCATTGTCTTGACGAGGTCGCCCTCAGCCGAAGACATATAGCCAGCCCAAGCAATCATAAAGGGAATGGCAAGTTCCTTGGCATAGTTGCAGGCAGCGTTGATCCAGCCCGGAACAATACCGTGGATTGCTTCCATTCTTTCGCCGCACTGCCACTCAAGATAGTCGAGGAATTCAACATTGAAGTGTGAGTTTGAAAGCTCCTGAATACCGATACCGATACCGAATATGAAATAGAAAACATAGAAGAATATACTGTTCCAGCCTTCGAAGAAGCGGATACCCATTTGTGCTTCAGCAAAGCAGATAGCAAAAAGCACACCGGCTGAAACAGGTGAGTATATACCGCAGAACTTAAGAAGCTTTGTAGGCTCATGCTTTTTCGAAAGCTTGGTAGCGATAACGTTACCAATAACTGTACCGATTGCCGTGGGAAGAGTAAGAAGAAGATTCTTTGAAGAACCGACTGTGATAGCTGCAAGATAAGTGGACATTCTTCCGAGCCATGCAAAAGCACCTACCCACTGCATAGCGTGGTAAGCAACATAATTTTTGTGTTTGAAAAGTGTGAAGAGTGCTTTTGAAATCTTAACCTTTTCTTTCTTGGGAAGTTCAATTCTTTCCTTGCAGAAAAGAGCACACATAAGGTTACCGAATGCGGTAACTGAAGCGGCAACAAGCGCAAGAGTCATATACATCGCATTTTTGTCGTCACTGAAAAGTCCGTAAATAAAGGTTGAAAGATACGCTCCGCCGTAGCCGATGTAATAGGAGAGCTGCCATATTGTTGCAACAGTTTTTTTTTCCTTATGATTGGGAGAAATAACCTGAGCGATATTCTGACCGTTATTATTCAAAGCATTGAATACAGTCTGGAAGCAGGCAATTCCGTAACGGAAGAGAGTCATCTGCTGAACTGTCCAGCCTTCGGGAACATAGAAATATAAAGCTGTGAGTGCAAAAATAGGTACAAGACAGATGATATACCATTGACGGTATCTGCCCCAACGGGTTTTCCATTTTTGACAAATAATACCCGAAACGGCACCCATTGCAATACCTAAAACGGTTGTAAGGGTTGACTGAACAGCAAGGATAGATGCTATTTCATCTGAGTTGACACCGACGGGGCCGAAATAAAGTTCGTGCAGGAATGCTGCGGCGAGAGTGCCTGTTAGAGTTGTGCCGAACTGACCGCCAATTCTCGCCAACATTATGCACACATACTCGAATCTTGTAATATACTTAACATCGATACCCGAAAGTGCATTTGAGGGTGGTACAGTGCTGCTTTTCTTTTTATTCATATGATCAGCTCCAATTATATGATTTGTTTAATATTAACATTTATTTCAAATAAATTCAAGCGATTCAGTAGAATAACACAATAAAATATTGTTTTATACGCTTTTTAATGATATAATCGCATTATAATTTCTATAGTGAGGTAAAATATGATTTATAATTTTTATCACATCACTGATGTACATTATTACAGCAAAAGAAACTTCAAATGCGACTGGAAATCTTTTCCTCAACCGAGTACACAGATATGTATTCTGAAAAGTGAAGAGGCTTTCAGAAAGGCTTTGGAAACAATAAAAAATGACGAGGATACAAAAACCGTAATGTTCCTCGGCAGAAAGCTTAACGGTCTTACTTATGCCAAGGTTGCTAAGTTTTCAAAGAAATACCACGATTTAAAAGAAAGTGACTATGCAGATAAAAAGGACAGAAAGTTTGTTGACCTTATTATGGAGATGATTTCTAATCTTTATCGGGGTAATGCTCCTTATTCGCCTGATACCGTTGAATATAAGATTACAATGGGAAGTTTCAGAAAAATAGAGAAGCTTCTTTCATCTCTTCGCATTGATTCAAGAAAGCTCCTAAGCGGATATACATTGTCTGAATTTATTGAGCCGCTTCTTTATAACAGCGGACTTGATGATGATAATGTTACAGTCACGATAAATTAAACATTTATAATTTTGAAAAGCGGAAGAGAGTATTATCTCTTCCGCTTTGTTTTGTGTTTACTATTACAGCTGTTTTTTGTTTATCAATCTTACATATAGATATGCTCTGCATATGCTGCACCGACGGAGTTGATTGAAATAACAGTTCCACCGACAAGACCGTCGGTGTAATAAGCGCCGTAGCCGGTTTTGAGTGTATAGTTAAGTCTGATTCCCTCGTAATAAATCTGGAAATCATTTGCATGGTCGTGACCGGCAAAAATATTTTTTGTGCTTCCGAGTTCTTTGCAAACATCAAAGAAGCCGTTGTTTACAGGTGAACAGGATACGCCTTCACCGTAAACACCGATTGCGTCGGGTGCAAGCCCGGGAGCAAGAGTTCCGAGTTCATCACTGCCGTAGGCTTTTGCCCATGCGTCTTTGTATTCACAAACGGGAATGTGCATAAAGACAGAGCTTTCAACAGTTTGACCCACAATTTCGTGAATTCCGTTAACGGCCCACTTGTACCACTTAATCTGATTATCCCAGAGATGGTCATAACCGCTTACCGTTGAGCCATCGTCAAGAGTGAATTCAGCGTTATTATGAGTGTCAACCATAAAAAGTGTGTGGATAATTTTTCCGTTTTCGGTAATGTTTATGATATAGTTGCCGTAGCCCATATTTTCGGGACCGAATTCAAAAAGACAGTTTTCAGCTTTAAAGAGAAGATAGGCTGCCCAGAATTCATTAATGCAGCACTGACCGTCGTGATTGCCCATAACGGGCGCCCAAGGAATACCGTATGAGTCAATCTGCTCAATAAGTTTGATATATGCTATCGTGCCCCAGGCATTATCGCCGGTCAAGGTGATAAGGTTGGGCTTGGTTTCTTTAACAAGGTTATCAATCATCTCTGCGGTTTTTTCGCCTTTGTCTTCATATACCAAATCATCTTTAAGTTGTACATCGGCAAGGTTGAGGATGACGAAATCCTCGTTGGGATTCTTTTCAATCTCTGCACAGTAATCTGCTGTGAATTTATCAGTTACAGACCACTCGGTAAAAAAATTGCTTTCGCCGAAATTCGCGATAAGTGCTGCTATGGGTGAAAGAATCTGAAACAGCGAAAGGAAAAAGGCTAATATAAGTTTTACAGTTGCCATATTGCACCTCTGAACACCTTGTATTTTTATTAATTATAAATCCAACATCCGAAACTGTCAACACGGATAATCACAAAACGCATAATGTCGGACAACAAAATTGTAAGCATTATAAATAACAAGCTTAGTTTTTTCACCTATCCACGCTCCATTGGGAAAATCCTGTTATTATTAATTAAAGCAATCGATTATGTCCGAACCGTTTCTTACAAATGCAATGAATTCATCAATATCTGCACTGATTTTATAAGTGCCTTTAGTGTAAATTTTCTTATCCTTTGTAAGAATCCATTCGCCGTCAGGGATATAAACCGTTTTTACTGTTTGGCCTTGCTCAACAATGGGGGCAAAAATGATATTATCGCCGAACATATACTGTGTTTCGAGCGTATAACATGTTTCGTCATCGGGATATTCAAAGAACATCGGACGCATAACAGGATAACCCTTTTCGCTTGCAATGTCCATCTGTTGCTGAATATACGGTCTTAATTTCTCTCGGATGAAAATAAGATTTTTAAGAATTTCAAAGTTTTCATCGCCGAAACTCCAGATTTCATTGGGGTCACCGCTAGGCTCTAAAAGACCTGCTGTTGGTTCAAAATGACGGATTCTTGAACCGTGAAGTCGCATAACGGGGCTGAACAGACCGAACTGGAACCAACGTACAATCAGCTCCTTGAAATAATCGGTTGTGATATCGGCACCGTAGAAACCACCAATATCCGTATTCCACCAAGGTATACCGCACATTGAAATGTTAAGCCCAGCTTTTACCTGATAGGCAAGGCTTTCAAAGGTTGATTCAATATCGCCTGACCAGACGAGCGAGCCAAATTTCTGGCTGCCGAGATAGGCACAGCGAGTAAGTGTGATGATATCATTTCTTCCTATTGATTTGAAGCCGTCATATGCCATTTTGGAATAGTAATACGGATAAAGAAGCGCAACCATATCGCCTCTGCCTGCATGCCATATAAGATTATCAAAATGCTCCGGATGAATTTCGGGCTCGGCTTCATCAAACCAAAGGGCATCAACGCCGTTGTCAATGTAATTTTCTTTCAGTTTGCTCCACACATAATCTCTTGTGGCAGGGTTTGTAACATCGATTTCATTCTGCCAGCCGTAGAAGTCAAAAACTCTGTCAGGACCTCTTGCTGTTCTCATCAGCATATTATTCTCACGCATATGCCAATAGTTTTCGCTGTTACTATTGATAGTTGGCCACATTGAGACAACAAGCTTTGTGTTCATTTTGTGAAGTTCATCTGACATTGCTTTAACATCGGGCCAGTATTTCGGGTCGAATTTATAATCACCTTGCTCTGTCCAATGAAAATAATCTGCAATAATTACTGAAAGAGGAATGCCGAGTTCTTTATACTTCCTTGCAACGGAAAGCAATTCTTCCTGAGTTTCATAACGGAGTCTGCACTGCCAGAAGCCTGTTGCCCATTCGGGTATTTTTGGTGCATAACCCGTCAAATCGGAGAGAGTTGTACAGGCTTCTTTTGGCGTCCCGGCGATAACGACAAAATCCATAAATCTGCAACAGTCACAGCTCCAACGGGTGCGGTTGTTTGAAAGCTCGCAAAGACCCGTTGAGGGGTTGTTCCAGAGAAAGCCGTAACCGAGCGATGAATAAACATAGGGAATTGTGCATTTAGCATTGACGTTACGGATATCAATTGACGAGCCTTTAAGGTCAAATTCGTTATCCCAACTGTGACCGAGGCCGAAGAAATGCTCATTTCTATTCGACTCAAATGTTACTCTTGCTGTCCACAGACCGCATCCTTTATTGTCAAAATGACGGTAATTGCTTTTGAACGTCAGTTCAGGCTTTTCTTCAAGAATTGTTTTGCCGTTTTTGTAAAAAGTCAGCTTTCCGTTCGGTTCAATCTTTACTTTCAGAGTACCGCAGATAAGAGTAGCATAATTATCAAATTCCTCAATAACAGCTTCAGTTTCTTGGGGCATAAGAGTATAGTTTTCATCAATTATCTGACAATCAGGGAAGGACTGAAAACGGATTGCATTTTTACCGCACGGAGTTATACGGATAAGTTCTGTGTATCGCATTAATAAAAGTTCATTATCTTTTATTACAAGATTATTCATTAAATCATCTCCGCTGATTCTTTTCTGTCGTTACCACTCGTATTTTATTGTTTCACCGTCAATTTTCCATTCTGACGGTGTGAGGTTTTCGTATATGTCAATCGGATTAATTGAATGATTGTTCTGATAGACCTTGTAGGCTTCTGCAAGGTCTTTTTTCTGTTCATCGGTTAATTTATCGGTGCAGGAAACAAAAAGGGGAGTGTTGCTGTATGAGAGCAGATGAAGCCACTGCTTATTCTTTTCCCAGGGAATATTATCGTCAAGAATGCCTACGCAATCAGCATCGCACATATAAAAGGCTTCATTCTGCGCAAGTCGGAAAGCAAGAGTGTTAACACCGTTTTTTCTTGTAGCTTCCCATTCTCTGCCGCTGGTATCATTGCCCGTGCGGTTAATTTCAACCAATCCTGCGCAAAGGTGAGAAACGGTGTTACAGCCAATTATATACATTTCTCCTGCAGTATTTTTGATAAGTCTGTATAGGTCAAGAACAATTTCGGCATTTGTTTTTGATTTGTCATAAAAACTCCAGCTGTTGATATCGTTTACTGTTGGGTCGAGTTCTTTTCCCCAGCCTCCGAAAAGGTCAAAGGTTGTAAAATCGTGTTTGAGAAGCTCATAGCCCCAGTCTTTTATTCTTTCAATATCAGATTTTATGTATTCTTTTACGGCAGGGTGGGTCGGGTCGAGATATTGCCTTTTTCTGTTTCGCAGAATTCTCATATCCTTGGTTATTGCGGCATCTCTGTTATGCAGAAGTCTTACCCATATGCCGGGTCTTGCACCGATTTTTTTTATTTCATCGGCAAGTTTTTTCATATCGCCGAATTTTTCGTTGGGGAGCCACGGACCTTCGCATGAATTAATCTGCCAGCAGTCGTCAATAACCACAAACGGTCTGTTTTTAATACCCGATGCAAGCTCGGACTGAACCTTTGCGTCGGTGATTATTTCGCCGTAACTGCTTTTACCGTAAGCATAATACCAGTTATTACCGCCGTATATTCTTTCTTTGGGAAGAACGGGATTGTCACAAAGAGATTTGCAGTAATCGTGAAGGCAGGTGTATACATCGGCAGAGTCATATTTTTTATAAACAAAGGTTGCAAGGTGAAGTTTTCTGCCGTTCAGTTCAACACCGCAGTCGCCGTTTCTGCAGTCAACAAGAGCTTTGATTCCGTCAACGGTATAACTGAAACTGATGAATGCATTCGGCTGTGTTTTCACGCCGAAGCAAAAGCATTCTGTTTTGTTTGCTGCAATAAAATACCAAGGCATACGTCTGTTGTTATCGGCAAGTCTTTTAAACTCAAGCTCACCGTAACTGCGTTCCCATGCATCACCGAGAACAAAGAGGTCTTCGTCACTTTTGAAATTCCATTTAAGTTCAATGAATTTCGGCTTATCATTCGTTGCACAGATATATAAATCCATAGTATTGCCGTTGATAACGGTTTCCGGAACAGCATCGTTCAGTCCGTTTTCACAAATAATATTTCTACTGAATTCATTAAGATTAAAATTCATAAGATCACCTCGTTAAGCGGAACAGTTTTGTTTCGCCATTTTGCATCTCAACGGTAACGGTGTCCGCAGTGCCTTGATAAGTGCCTCCGAGCAACTCGTTAACATTTCTTTTATCGCGTAGATTAATTGTTTTTTTACCGGCTTTTACGGCATAAATGCAGATATAACTTTCGTTTACATAAATTATATCATCGGTTTCGCAGTAAATATGAATCCCGTTTTTCTTGCAGAAATCTCTCAACTCGTTCACCGTGAATTTTTCTTTTAGGTTTGAGGTCATAATATAGGGAACGTTGTTTTCATTGCAAAGATTACGGGCGGTTTCCATATAAGCTGTGTTTGCGTTTGATAATAAAATGATTGCCTTATATTTACTGTAAACTGCTTCAAAATTATAAACGTCATACATATCATACGGTGTACCTATCAGACTAAGCTCACTGCGCTGACTGTGAAAAATGTTGCGCAAAGAACAGTTTGTAAGATATTTATAAGCACTCTCATCAACGAATACAGCAACTTCCGCCTTTGAGCATCTGTCGGCGTTTGTTATGCTCTGTTCATAAATGCTTTTGTAAATTGACATTTCGTTCATAATGTCTTTGTCGGCGTACCAGCCGCCCCACATATCAAACCACCACAGTGCGTTGCCTTTGATAAGCTGGCGGGCAAACGATTTTCTGATTTCGTTGACAGCCTGATATTTAGAGTCTCTCGGATGCCATACGGGTGCTTCAAGAAGTCCGTAAGGGTCGGTTGACGGGTCTTTTTCTGAAGGAACCTGTGTCAAGTGTGTTCTTATATCGCATTCCTGAAAACACATCTTTCCGTGAAGCCGAACAGAATCGGCAGGATACATTTCGGTCCAGTCCAAATCGGGAGAGCGAACGCCGATATATGAATTCGGTGAACAGATGAAGTCGATATTTTTATCTTTCAAAATATAATTGAGTGCATGGTTACCTTGCAATGGATTTGTTACTTCAAGTGTATAACCGTAAAACGTACCGACAACAACGCAATTGCCTGTTTCCTCTTTCACTATCTGTGCAAAGAGGCTTATGGCTTCTGCAACCTTGAAGTTTGCGAATTCAATATAACGGGTAAGATATTCGTCGTTGAAATAATCGTCTTTTTTATCGAGCAAGACCAAATCAGGCAGACCTTTATATTCAACCTCGGGATAATATTGCTCAAGAAACGCTTTGAAAGCAGGCTTTGCGCATTCACCGTAGCCGCCGTTCATATCGAAATGGAACCATTCTTCGGTGTTACCGCCAGCTATCTGATAACCGGCAATGTGTGTGGCGTATTTGCAGGAGTTAGTGTATTGTGTGAATTCACGCAAGAACTGCGATGCATCGTTACGCCATTTTGCAGAATAGAAAGATTCTCTGCAGGGAACACCGTCTTTATAGTTAAGTTCATCAGGGTTTTCTTTTTCCCACCAGACGGGCATGCTTATATTGACCCTCGGGATTATGTATGCATCGGGACGGGCTTCAAGAATTTTTTCAATAGCCTCGTCAAACAGTGAAAAATCGGGTGATCCTTTTTTGTCAAAAATACCTTTTTTAAAAGGGGTCAATCCGTCTGTTATACTTATCCATCGGCCGGAGAAAAGAACAGGTACGGAAAAGAATTTATATCCCGCTGCCGCAAAATCGTCGTATTCATTGAACTTTTCAAGATAAGTCATGTATGCAACGGCAGCATGCGGTTCACCATTGATATAAAGAGTGGGTACACCGCCGTAATCTTTGATTTCAGAATGAATACCCGTATATTTATCCATATCGCGCACAATCTCCTTGGTTGAAATTTATCACTGTTTGAAATTATTAATCAGCGGTTATTTCGCAATGCTTGCCGATGCTGAACACTGTTTTGGGGAATGGTTGTTTCTTACCGCAAACGGTGATACCGTCAAGCTCAACCTGAACAGTGTTTGTGTCACTGTCTGTGCCTGCGATTTTAGGTTTCATATATGACGTGTAAGAAATGTTTCTGAAAACAACATTTTTTATTTCAAAATTTTCTGCTTCTTCATCGTAAATCTTCACAAGAATCGGTCTGCCTTCATCACGGAATATTTCAATGTTTTCAAAAAGTACACCGTCAATACTGCCTTCGGTCTGCTCCGCAACGACAACAAGTGAGCCGATTCTGTCGTTGTCCCATACACCGTCACGGTAAATTACGGCACAGTCACGGAAAGTGACATCAGAAATCTTTTTGTTTACTTCTCCCGTAATGCCGAAGCACCTTGCGTATCCGCCCCATGCAATGCAGTTTGTAAATGCGATGTTTCGGCTGTCCATTGTACCGCCGAGAGTCTTAACTTCAAAGGTATCGTCTGCTACTCTCGCAAAGCAGTTGTTAACTTCTACGTTGTGGCTGTTGCAGATTGCAAAGCCGTCACAATTACCACGGTTGCCGATAATATCAACATTATCAATTTTGACATCGGAACAGCAGTAGGAAATAAATGACCATTCTGGCGAGTTGATGATTTTTATATCGCTTATGTTTATGTTATTGCAGTTAGTGAAAACCATACCCCGTCTTTCACGTCTGTCGAGGTGGGTCATATCTATTACGCCTCTGCCTGCAAAGGTTATGTTGCTGCAGTTGAAGAAATTTAGAAACGGATATCTTGTAAGCCCTATTGCGTTATCACCGGGTGCAGTAGGCTCAAGGTATTTGTTTTCGTCTTCGGCACAGTCAATATCGTAAAGGTGGTTTGCAAGCACATAAGCACCTTCGCGAAGATAGATAACAAGATTGTTCTGAGAAACAAAGTTGACATAGTCATATTTATAAACGCCCTTGTCAAGAACAATAACATTTTTCGTGCCGTATTCTGCAATATATTCTGCAATTTCTTTTTCTTCGTCAACCTTTTCACGAACCGTAAGTGTGTAGCCATAATACTGGTTTGCACCGTTAAAAAGGAAGGTGTAAATACCTGTTTTGTTTATTGAAGCGGTTACCGTGTTGTCTTTACACAGCGCTTTAACGCCGTTTGATTCTGGAAGCACAATTGCGTTTTTGAGTTTAACATCAGCTCCGGTTATTTCAATGTTGAATGACCAATCTTCATCTGCATCAACATAAATTTCTGAAAAAGAGTGAAGCGTGCCCGTATCATCGGCACGGATAAAAACAACCGAAGCGTAAACAGGAATTTCCTCTCCGCTTATCTTTGCAGTGTAATAGGGAGAAACAGTTATGCCGTTTATGTCGTCATATCCGCCTGATTGTACATATTCGGGAAGCATTGCCGAAGCTCTGCCGACAAGCTCCTGCTCGGTAAGACCCGCTTCTTCCAGAGTGATTATTGCATCTTCGGGATATTCAAGATACGAAAAATCAAAGTTTGCACTCTCAGGATAAATGTTGGCAGGAAAAAGCAGATTTGAGAAAAATACGCAAACTGTTGTAAAAACAGTAAACAGAAATTTTATAAATTCTTGCATTGAATTATCTCCTTCTTTATTTACTTAATAATTATAGCATATAACAGTAATTTGTTCAACGGTATAAAAACAAGAGTGCAAATGTCGGTTTATAACATTCACACTCTTAATATCATATTATTTTACCATATTGCATTTACGGTCAGTCCGTCAACGGTATAGGTTACGTCGTGCGTATAATGCTTATCAATTGCCTCGCAGAATGCATTAAGCATTTCTTCGTCTGTCATAACAATTGAGAATTTCATTGTAAGGCTTTCGGGGAGATACATTCTTGTTCCGAGATTGAAACCGTTGACCCACCAATGAAGCTGAAGGGGTTTGTTGACAAGAACTTTGTCGCCGTGAAGAATCTGCATTGACATTTCAAGCATTTGTTCGTCGTTTGCACAGTCGTAATATGACCCGAATTTTGATTTGTCGCGGCAATAAACGCCAACCTCACCACCGTTTGCAACTGTATAATTGCCTTTCCAAATCTGAATCATATATTCAAGGCCGTTATATTCAAACTTGAATCTGCGGGTGTTATAATTAAAGAACACGGGCATTGAATTTGCAAGCACATCGTATAAATAACAGAAACCGAAATCGCGCATCCAGCAGTTGATGGTTGCATACACAAGCATTTCCGAAAGATTCATATTGAAACCGATGCCGACAATTCCGTCATTGCCGACATTTGAGCATTCACCGGTAACAGTGTTGATAAGCAGACCGGGGAAGAAAACTTCCTGACCGCCGTCTTTATAAATAAGCCGGATATAAACTTCGTATATTTCAGGGCTGCCTTCACGGGGCTGAGCATAAATTTCACATTTTGTTATAACGGTCATATATATTCCGATCAGACCATATACCGCACCCATTGCCGTATTGCCTTCGTCAAAATATTTGTTGCTTTGGCTCTGCATCTGGCTTCTCATTTCAGCTGTGTCAATCTGAAATGTAGTTGTAATGATATCGGCAAGCTGATTGGATTCGGGAAGATTGCCGAGAATTGCAATGAAATCAAGACCGCTGTTAAGCGCAATATGTTCACTTACTCCTGTTAAAAATTCATCAACTTCAACATTGAATTTTTTTTGAGGAAACAACCATGTGCCTGTAAGAAAACGGATTACGGTTGAAAGCGTATTAAACACACCGTAAAATTTTTCCGTTGTAAAAACAGGATAGCCTTCTTCCATAAGATATTCTTTATATTCGGTTAAGTTCTTGGGAGAAGGTTTGTAATCGGCGGTTTCGGCATTAACTAATACGGTTGAGGAAAGAATAATAGCAAAAGATAAAACGACAGAAATACATTTTTTTATATGTTTCATTAAAAGCCTCCAATCACAAAATTGAATGCATTATAACATTGATAAAACAATTATTCAATAGATAATAACGATAATTTGTATTTTTGATTTGAAATTTATAAAACCGGAAATGTGCAGTTTCCTAACGAATAGCATTTTCAAAATCAAGAATTAAGCGGTTTTTACCGCTGTCAACGGTAATTGTATCGGGTTTCCTTTTTGATTTACAGAACTTGCTGTCATAACGGGCAAATTCTTTTTCGGCAGGCATGCCGTTGACAATAAACTTGCCGTCATAGGAAACACTTAATGCAACCGAATCAGTTATATATTCTACATTTCCGTTGCTTCCGAAAATGACGGTGTTTTTCTTTATTCTTTTTTTGAACTCTGCAAATGTTTCTTTTTCTAAATCCGAAAGCTCGGTGATATAAATGTGATATCCGTCACCGTATCTGCATAAATCAAATTCGCCGCCCAATTCAATTCCGTCGGGAAATTTTCTGCCTTTAAGAACTCCGTTTGCTGAGTTACTGTCAAACGGCTTAAATTCAAGTTTTCCGTTTGAAATAAATGCAATAAATATTCCGTTTTTACATGCAAAAACCGTGTTATCGCAAAGTTCAAACTTATCATAAAAATCTTTCGGCATATAGGCGTGTGTCATGGGTGCAACAGCAGATTCACCAAAACGCTTTTTTTCAGGGATTTTATAGACAGTTACATTAACGTTTTCGTGCTGAACACTCATCGGGCGTCTGCCGTTGCCTACCCAGTATCCTGGTGATGCACCGTATTTACCGTTGCCGTTGCCTGCGGGGTGCGTGGTGAAAAGTGTCAGGTCTTCGGAGATGTTTACTGTCCATACATGGTCTTGTGCGCCGCATGCTCCGACATCTTTGCATATATCCGTTGACATTGAATAATAGGCATTGCGGAAAGTGTAAACGTTGCCTCTGCCCAGTGCTATTCCGTGAGGCATAATATCGTGATTTCGGGCAAATTTCTGCCAGTCAACACACTTTAAAACAGTAAGATTGAGAAATCTAAAATAAGCAAGAAATTTGTTTTTATAGATTTTGTTCTTCTTCAGATATTCAAGTGTGTTGCAGATAACCTGATGATTAGTGAAGGTTTCCGCACCTGTCTGTGCCATTATGCAGGCATCACTCTGACCTATAAGGTTTTCGTTTACCATATCATCAGGTGACAGACCGCAGCTCATTTTTGAAATAAAGGTTTCATCTGAAAGAGCGATATCCTTTATTGCTTCGGGTAAGATATAAAGACATTTTTCAACCGCATCGGTAAAACAAAGCACAATATAATTAGGCTTTTTATTTTCTGTAACTTTGCCCCAAAGAACATTCATTGCACACTGAATGCTGTTGCCGATGCAGTTAGCCGCCTTATTGTTGCCGTACATTCTTGAACTGACTGCAACAAAGCGATTGTTGACGTTGTTGAGTGCAACATCGAGCCAGAGAATATCCATAATTATTTTCATCTGCTCAACACGTTTATTATCTTTGGCATAGGCGATGAAATTTGCCATCGGTGCAATATCCTCGGCAAGATAATTATTGCTCAGGTATTCTGAAAAACCGTAATCAAAGCGCTGATGCATCCAGGCGTCGATTCGGTTTTTGGCTTTCTCCATATGTTCTTTGCCCGATATACCGTTATTTGTGAATACCTCATCGGGCCATTCCTGACCGGCAAGATATTCGCTGACGGCAAAAAGAATCTGGTGATTTTCCGACCAGTAGCACATACTGTCGTCGCCCGGCTCATCTATAAAATATTTGAAATTAAGAAAAGCATCTTTAATGAGTATTTTGCATCTTTCGCTGAGTGTGCAGTCTTTATAAATTTTGAAAAGCATCTGCGCTCTGAAATCAGCGCAGTCAAAACGATTATTCATATATTCCGTCTGCTTTGTAAGCAGAGTATATATCTCATCCTCGCTGAAAGAAGGATCTGTCTGCTTACCTGAAAGAAACAAATACAAATCTTCAAAGCTTTTGCCGTTGATATTAAGTGAATATTTATCGCCATCTGATTTGTCGGGTAAATCTGGCAATGGTTTCATTCGTATCAGTCTGACAAGCTCAAACGCCGTAAGCAACACAAAAAATATAACAACGGCACATATTGTGTATAAAACCGTCATAGGCTTATGCCATCCTCTCAAGAGAATCAAGAGTAACTTCGTATTTTACGTGTTCATCCGCAATAAAGCGTTCCATTTCGTCCATCATATAGTAAGCCATTCTTTGAGGTTCTTTGCCCGTACTGCCTGCGATATGCGGAGTGAGAATTGCATTCGGACACCAGAAAAGCGGATTGATATACGGGAAGAATTCGTGCTTGAGAACATCGGCAACAAAAGTTCTTGACGGATGAAGCAGGAGCGACAGCGCAAGCTGATATTCCGCAACCTGCGCGCCTCTGCCGGTGTTAATAAATGTTGAGCGTTTCTTCATTTTTTTGAAAAGCTTTCTGTTAAATATGTTTTCAAGTTCGGGCTTGTTGGCAAGATGATTGCTGATAATGTCGCACTCACTGAAAAGCGTTTCCATATCAACAAGTGTAACTCCAAGCTCTTTTGCGGTTTCTTCAGGAATAAACGGGTCACAAGCATAAACTTCAACATCAAGTGCCTTTAATCTTTCCGCAACCATTTTTCCGATTGCACCAAGACCGACAAGACCGACCTTGCAGCCGAAATTACCCGTTGATGAATTTGAAAAAGCAAGTGAACGGACGGGGAGTAAGTGATAATATTTTTCTGCCTGAAAATATCCCTTTGCTGCGAGAGTTATCTGCGCAAAGGTGTATTCCGCAACAGGAACGGCGTTTGCCGCAAATGCGCTAAAAACCTTAACTCCGCTTTCAAGAAACGGACGGGCAAAATACTGAACGGTACCCGCAGCATAAAAAACAGCTTTCAGTTTCGGCATATACTTTGCGATTTCTTCTTTAGTAAACTGAGGCATTCCCCATGTTGAAAATGCAATTTCGCAGTCAGCAAGAAACTCTGCATTTTCTTTAATATTCTTCTGATTGATTTTTTGCGAAAGTTCGCCGTATTCGCCGAGCTTTTTAAGAACTTCTGGGGTATAAACCTTTGAAAACTGAATCTGATTCGTGCCGAAAAGTGCTATTTTCATTTTATCTTCCCACTTTCGCTTTGATTTTTTCAATATCTTTTTTCATTGATGTCGGAATGCCTGCCCAACAGAATAAATAAGTGTATTCAACAAGAATATTTCCGTCAAAATCCGATGAAAGAAATTTATCAAGTAATGTATCAATATATTTCGGTTTGAAATTCGGGAATTGCTCTCTTGATTGTTCGGAATATGAAATATGCACGCTTTCAATATATGGAAGTGTGCGTTCAATACGGTCAAGGTCATATTCCATGCGTTTGTATCGCGACTGAAAATATGTCCTGAAATTATCACAATCAATATCTTGCCGAATTTTCAAAAAAGCATCGGTGCTGTTATTGAATGTGTTGTCGTGACATTCGGGGCAGACAATTAAATTATATTCTTTGGCAACGGTGCAGATTTTCTTTCCGTCTTCAACCAAAAGTTTGTATGCTGCTTCGTCTGTTATTTCGCTGTCATTTGTGCCTAGCCAAACACGGATTGATTTTGCCCCCAGTGCGTTTGCGATATCGCAGATGTTTTTCCATTCATCGGCGTTTTTGCTTCCAACACGGTAATAACTCCCGTAAGAAGAAATCATAATTCCCGCATCATCACAGAGTTTTTTTGCGCGTTTTGCGGTATCTGTATCTTTTATATGAATATCTCCGCCCCATTCGATGCAGTCAGCGCCCGATTCCGAGGCGATTTTCACTATCTTTTCAATGCTTTTAAGTTGTCTGAATGATGTTGATGTGAAACCAATCTTCATATGCAATCTCCGTCTTACCGATTATTTCCATTCATATATGAAAAGTATAACACACATTGTTTAAAAATAGCAATAAAAAAGATTGTTTTGCGTTCACACATATGATAAAATAAATAATAACATTGAGAAGATGTTGGCAGTGTCACAATCAAAAAGAACGGTGGCGCGATTTCAGAGTGTTAATGTTTACGGACACACCTCAAATAATAAGGAGAAAATGAAATGGGTAAATTGAAAGAAAAGTTTAATGAACTCAAAAATAACCCTGATGTTGCATTAAAAGAGCAGGTAGGTTATGTTTCGGGTGTTTTCGGCAACTGTATGGGTCAGGACTCTGTGAGTACATATACCGACCAGTTTATGTATGACTACATGGGTCTTAAATCCTCGCACATCGTCACAATGAAGTCCGTCACTACGGGCGTTAATATTCTTATTGCGCCGATTGTTGGTGCATTGCTTGATAACAACTACTCAACCAAGGGCAATGCAAGGCGCTTTATGATGGCATCCGCAATTCCGTTTACACTTTCGTCAATTCTTCTTTTTGTTGTGCCTTCAGCATCCCTTACTTTCAATGTGATATGGAGTTTTTTGCTGTTTCTGCTTTTTAATATAGCGGATACTTTCTTTGACGTAGCACTGTCCACACTTTCGGTCAGAATGACACCCAATGCGAAATCCAGAAAGAATTTCTACACAATAGCGCAGCTTGCTTCAACACTCGGTTCAATGCTTCCGGGCGGTATGGTACCCATCATTATAGAGCTTCAGGGTAACGTTTACGCAAAGGAAAAATGGGCATTCTTCACTGTCGCATTGGTTTTCGGAATACTCGGTATGTTTACAATGCTTGTGCCTTGCTTTACTCTTAAGGAGCGTAACATGGTGCTTCCGCCCAAAGAAACAAAGAAGAAAATCAAGATTGATTATAAACTCATTCTTCTCAACAGACCTTTGTTACTTCTCTGTCTTAGTCAGGTTATTGATTCAATCAGACAGGTTTGCTATAATTCGCTTCCCTTCTTCTACAAGCAGACGCTTAATAAATACAGCATGAAAACTTATGTTGAAATTGCAAGCTCTGCACTTTCTTACGGCGGACTTCTTTCGGTGCCCTTTGTGGGTAAAAAGCGTTCATCAAGAGATATTGTTGTATGGGGCTATCTCCACACAGGTATATGTTATCTGTTGCTTTTGATTTTCGGCTACAAGCATCTTTGGCTTGTCGGTATACTTATCGCTCTCGGCGGTCTGCCCAACGCAGCAATGAGCGCCGCAAGAAGAATTCTTCTTGCCGATTCAACCGATTACATGGAATGGAAAAGCTACAAAAAATACGGCGTTGCACAGCGAAACGAAGGTATGGTCTTTGCATTCAACACCATGATTTCTAGAATTTCCGCTCTTTGGAAGGAGCTTCTTGTTAACGGCGGTCTTGCGCTTATCGGCTATCAGAGCGCACAGATGATTAACGGCGAAATGGTTGAGGCAATCCAGACACCCGAAACCTTGCACGGCATCTTCCTTCTTAAGTCGGAGGCCAAGCGGTCTTAGGAAGACAAGTTAAGG